>JASHRX010000050.1 GCA_030037075.1 Microcaldota archaeon
GGTGTACTTGACATAAAGCATTCGAACGACTGGAAGGTTGTCCTGGAGAAGAATGCAAGGACAAAGGAGCAGCAAGAGCAGGTAAAAGCGGCCGTAGCAGGCTCAATGGATGCCCTCTGGGAGTTCCTTGACGGGATACACAAGAAGTACAACGCAGGAATGGCTTGCTGAGCTTCAAATGAGATGGCGGTCACGCAGCTTCGTGACATCGAGCGTGCTGTACCTCCAGATTATGTCACCACGCTCGTCGCTTTGAACCACCCATGGCTTAACTATCACCACGTCGTTCTCCTTCACCCAGAAGCGCCTCCTGAATCTTCCGGGTATGGCGCAGAGCCTCTGCTTTCCGTCAGTGCATTCCACAAAGAACTTTGTCGCGCCCGCAATCTTGACAACCGTGCCGATCATCTCTCCTTCTCTTGGTAGCACCAGCTTGTATTCAATGGGTGCGCCCCTTCTTGTATCAGTTGTTGGTTTTCTTCCCATCCATTCACTAGTAGTTCTTCACTCCGTACCTTGACCCGCACGCCTCGCATACGAGGTAGAACATTCCGCGACCCGCGCTCTCGAGCTTCGTGTCAGGCTTGTGGCACTCCTTGCATATCACATAAACCTCGAAGTATCTCTGTATTCGCTTGTCGAGGTCAGCGCCCTGGAACCTCCCGCTTATCGCAAGCCTCTGCTCTTCCACACTCACGGGAACTCCAAGCTCCTTGCTCATGTATCTTGCGATCTCCTTCGGATCCCTCCTTGCACGATCGGAGATTATGTTGAGGTTCCTGAGTATCGTCTTGTTTCCCTGCACAAGTGAATCAACCTTCGGTATCACAAAGTCGACGTTCTCCTTCGCCACGCTAGGCGCGTTGGTGAATGCCCTGTCAAGCAGTTTCATGTATTCTTCATCGCTCATACTAATCAAGTTACAGACGTATCTTTATGGTGGAAATGATATATAAACAGTTGTATTCCGCAAAACAGCAAGCCTTTTATATAAAGAATCGGCAATACTTCTGGCAGATAGGCGGGGAGCTAAGGGTTTCCCACACCGCAAATCCCTTTTGGCGGGCCAATGCCGCTCGAGTATTATATAGGCATATAGAGCCTGCGCCGAAGCGTCGACGTTTTGCCCCAGGTGGTAGCTTTATATGTGAACCGGGCCAGGCCGGAAGGAGCAACCCTAAGCATATGACGGTTATGCTCTTGGGATACAGAGCTGAGCAGACGCGCAGACAACTTTCTATGCTGTTATAGTGCAAGACGGCTTCTGCCACGTTTAAGAATATTGACAACGAAGCAATTACATGCCGGGTTCGCCTAGTGGTAGGGCGGCAGCCTGCTAAGCTGTTTAGTCAGAAATGGCTTTCGCGAGTTCGAATCTCGCACCCGGCGATTTATGTGATAAAATGCCGAAAGCGAGCAAGAAGATAATCATAAGGCCGTACAAGCCATCAGACTATCCTGCGCTTGAAGCTCTTTACAAGAGGAAACAGACGTATGGCGGAACGTTTAGCAAGTACAGAGATTCTAAGGGAACCCTGGCTAAGATAACTTCCAGGGATACCTATGCGGTAATTGTGGCAGAAATTAACGGAAAAGTGACCGGCACCCTGTCGCTCATAGAAAATGAGCGCGTTGCCTGGTTCTATCGTTTCTGCGTTGCTGACTCTGCATTCAGCGATGAGGTTTCAGAAAAGTTATGCCAAAAGGCAAGTGCAGTACTTTCAAAGAGAGGCCACAAGGAGGTGCTCGTCTATTCTGATCCTGGCAGCTCGAAACTCAATTCAAGGTACTCAAAACTGGGATTCAAGAAGGGCGGAAAGTATGTCTGCTATTCGAAGAGCCTCAAGGCAATCTAGTATCTTTATATAACCTGCTTTTGATTGGTTATAGATACCATGCTGCACATAATCGTAAACATAGCTGGCGTAATAGCCGCCACGATAGTGGGACTGATCTTCGGTTTCATCTGGTACTCACCGACGCTGTTCGGAAAGGCCTGGGCGAAGAGCATAACCTCAAAGGGAGGGCGCATGCCGAAGATGAACGCATTCGGATTGGTAATGATCATCGTATCGAGCTTCATAACCGCGCTGCTGCTTGACGTTGTGATAAGCCTGGCGGGCGTAACAACGGTGAACCAGGCGCTGCTTGTTGCGGGAATAGTCTGGCTTGGGTTCTTCTTCAGCAAGGAGATAGTCTCCGCTGCGATGAGGCACCACGGCAATATGCTCGCGATAAACGGATTCCACGACCTCATAGTTCTACTGCTGATGGCTGCAGTAATCATAGTGATCTGAAACTGATGCGATGAAAGGGCCATCCATAACGACTAGGATGCTCGCGGAGAGCCTAGGCGTATTCTTCCTCGTGCTGATAGGCACAGGAGGAATAATATCAACATCCTTTATTGGGCAGGGCTCGGGCGTACCTGCGCTCATCGTGATTGCGCTCGCACACGGAGTTGCCCTCGCGCTCGCTGTGACTGCCGCAATGGCGATATCAGGAGGCCACATCAACCCTTCCGTAACAATAGGCATGCTGGTCGCAAAGAGAATCAAATTAGGCGAAGCGGCGCTTTACATAATAGCGCAGGTTATAGGGGCGGTTGTCGCAATCCTGATTCTTATGGCAGTGCTTCCGAGCGGAATCGGAGCAGCTGTGCACTGGGGAGTGCCCTCTCTCGCGCCGCAGATTAGTGTAGCGCAGGGAATAGGCATAGAGGCAGTGATAACGTTCTTCCTGGTGCTCGCTGTCTTCATGACGGCTGTCAATCCGAAGGCGCCGAAGATAGGCGGACTTGGAGTTGGTGCTGCGCTCACCATAGGAATACTATTTGCAGGACCATTCACCGGTGCGGCTGCGAACCCATCTGTTGCGCTAGGCCCGGAGATAGCGACATTGAACTTCACGAACTGGTACGTCTACTGGATAGGACCTGTTCTGGGCGCAGTGATTGCCGCGCTGATCTGCGAGTACCTTATACTTCGCAGGCAGTAGTCACTTTACCTTGAGGGTGTGCCTGATCACATTCTTGTTCTCTTTGTCGTAGTAGAAATCAGCTTCGAACCTTTTGCCATCGATGACATGCTGCAGCCAGTACCTGTCATCGCTCCACATCTCATCCCATGGCAGCTCTGGGTAGTCGAACCACTTGAGTTTCCCTTCGGGGCTTTCTGTAAGCCTTCCGGAAAACTCCTTTGCCGAGAAGATGTACCCTATCCAGGCGATCTCGTTGTTGCCGTCCATGTGGAAGTTTATTACTCCATGGTAGAATGGGTTCTTTATCGTCAGGCCGGTCTCCTCGAAGACCTCCCTGGTAGCGCACTGCAAAGGAGTCTCTCCTTTCTCCAGCTTGCCGCCTGGGCCGTTCCACTTGCCCTTGCTCACTCCCCGTGCAGCTTTCAGCATAAGCAGCTTGCTGCCGTCGATTATCTCGACAATCGTGGCCTCGATGACCATGGCAGCATCTAGTACCAGCCGCGCGCCTTCATCGCCTTCGCAACCCTATCGATCGCTATTATGTATGCAGCCATGCGCGGGTTTATCTTCTGCCCCTTGTCTGCGTACTCCTTCTGGACGTTCATCGTGTCCAGGAAGGACTTTGTGAGCTTCTTGTCGAGCTTGGCGTTGAACGTGTCGGTGTCCCAGTAATCGCCGGTTATGTTCTGGACCCACTCGTAGTACGAGCCGACAACCCCCCCGGAGTTCACAAGGAAGTCCGGCAGGTCGACTATGCCCTTCTCGAATAGCGTGTCGGTCGCCTCAGGGGTAACCGGCCCGTTAGCTAGCTCCAGCAGAAGCTTGCAGTTTATCCGGTCGGCGTTGTCCCCCCTCACCTGGTTCTCTATCGCGGCTGGTATGAGCACGTCACACTTCAGCTCGAGGAGCTTCTCGTTGGTTATCTTCTCGGCGTTCTTGCTCCTGTAATTCTGTACGCTGCCCGTCCTCTTCTTCGCCTCGTCGAGCTTCGCGAGGTCTAGCCCGTCCGGGTCGTAGACGCCGCCCTCGGAGTCGCTTATCGCTACCACCTTGGCGCCCAGCATCTTGTCCGACAGCTCGTACGCGAACCTGCCCGCGTTCCCGAAACCCTGTATCGCAACCGTTGACTTCTTGGGATTGAGCTTTAGCCTCTTCATCGCCTCTCTCATTATGAACATCCCGCCCCTGGCCGTGGAGTCCATGCGGCCCTCGCTGCCCCAGAGCTCTACGGGCTTTCCCGTTATCGCCCCGAACTCGTTCTTCCTTGTGATGTTGATGTACTCGTCAAGTATCCATGCCATTATCTGCGGCGTTGTGTAGACGTCCGGCGCCGGTATGTCCACCTCCGGGCCCATGTCCGTCGCTAGCGCCCTTGCGTAGCCCCTCGCAACCGCCTCTATCTCCTTGTCGTTCATCTTCTTGGTGTCGCAGATCACGCCCCCCTTGCCCCCGCCGAAAGGTATATCGGCCAGGGAGCACTTCCAGGTCATCCAGGCCGAGAGCGCCTTCACGGTGTCGAGCGTCTCCTCGGGGTGGAACCTGATTCCCCCTTTTGCAGGGCCCCTTGCGTCGTTGTAACGTACCCTGAAGCCCGTGAAGACCTTGGTCTGCCCGTTGCTCATCCTGACAGGTATGCTCATAATCAGGGTCCTCTTCGGCTCCCTGAGTATCGCGTGTGCCTGCTTGTCCAGCTTCATTATCTCCGCCGCTTTGTCCAACTGCGTCTGCGCTATCTTGAAAGGATTCAGATCTTCTGCCATGCACTCACTCTATAATTAGCAGAGTAGATTCTCCAGCAAGCTATTTATTATCCTATCTTGCCGCTCAGAAAATTTCACGTTTGTGAAACGCAGAAAGCTTTTTATATATGCCGTTTGTTTAATTAGTTCGTGCGACTATGATGACAAATAAGAAGACAGGTATCCGCGCACAGTCTGCGATGGAATACCTGATGACGTACGGATGGGCAATACTGATTATAGCAATAGTTCTTGGCGCGCTGTTCTCCCTTGGAGTATTCAGCACAAGCGCCTTCGTGAGTACTAGCTGCATACCCGCATCGGGATACTACTGCTCGGTGCAGTACCTGCACCTCGGAACCTTCAACGTGATTGTAGGGCAGTCAACAGGAACCACATGGAGCAGTGCAAACATATTCTTCGTCACGGGCGGCGGTGTTCCTACCACGAGCACCTCGTTTAACACGCTCTCACAGACAGCCTGTGTATACTTCGGAGGAACAGGAAACGCAATCTCGTCTGGCCAGCAGATCACAATATCGCTAACCCAGCCGGTTATCATCTCTGCCGGTACGCCTTCGTGCGGCACCACGTACTCGAGCACGATAGGAACAAGCTACAGCGGCACGATGTGGGCGCAGTACACGACATCGAGCGTCTCTGGATTCCAGTACGCGCAGATTGCAACAGCAACCCTGAAGGCTACATAAATAGGCAGCGATCATCTGCTGCTGTTCTTTTGGATAGCAGCGATCTCGCTCTTCATCTTCAGAAGGTCCATTAGCTCATTGGCGCTCAGCAGTGGCCTGCTTATCCGCACAGGGTCATCCACCGATATTCTCGGACAGGCGGTGTTGACAAATGCGTCGAACTCCCGCATGTTCTCCAACGATGTGAAATCGAAGGTGTTTGCGGTAAGAATCCCAGCATCAAGGCCTGATCTCTCTATCCTCTCCTTCAGCACCCTTGCAAGTCCCTCATTGTGCTGGCCGTTCTTTGTAGTAAGAAGTATACCGAAGCGCTTCGCGTTGAGCGCTCCCATTATCTTGCCCTTGCTCCTCCTTCTGTAGGTCTCGCGCAGCCTGTCTATCAGTTCCACCTTGCCCATGAACGGCTCCACAACAACAAAGGGCTTGGTGGTGTTCAGCAGCGCTCCCAGCGGATGGAACATCCCGCCGCCAAAGTAGACAAAGGCATCGACCTGCCTGTCAATCGTAGCCGCGCTGCCAACGTCGCATCCTAGTATCTGACCCGGAACCTTGGCAAAACCGTACGGCTTCCCTATCAGAACATGCTTGCCGTTCTTTTCGTAGAATTCCTTGATCGCATCAAGCTGGTGGACGTGCTGTATTGTTGTAACCAGCCCTATAGTATTGTGGCCTTTCAATAGATCCAAAGAGTCGGAAAGCATTCCCAGAGGAGCATCAACCTTGTACTCTATGTACTCGACGTTGAAGTCCACATGGTGGAACTCTCCATGGCCGAAGTGGACTATCTTGTCGGCCTTTATGCTGCGCGCCTCATCCAGCGCAAGATCGCACGCACCAAATGTAGGTGATGCCGATATGAATACTTCGTTGCCCTCCTCTTCAAGCCTCTTCGCATGCTGCAGGGCGTACTGCTTCAGCCCCTCAGGGAACTGCAGAAGAATCCTCACAGAATCACGACGCGGCCTTCTCTATGGGCCTAACCTTTACCTTGTAGCTTCCTGAAAGCTTCGAGGCAGCACGCCTCATCGCTTCCTGCGCCACCTTTATGTGCTCCTTGGTCGTTCTTACAGTGAATACAGGCTGGCCTGGCCTCATTCTTGCCGCAATAGAAACGGGTTTACCGAAAGCAAGTGTCATACCCTGTGATATTCTGTCCGCGCCGGCGCCTGTTGCCATGCGCTTCTCCCTTATGACATTATGCGGGTATATCCTAACCGCAAGGTGGTACAGGTTGGGTATTGTTCCTTCCAGATGCTTGTTCGCCGCAAGCCTCGCGGACTCTATGGCGTTGGATCTAAGCTGGATAGGCACCTCTGTGTTAAGGTCAATTATAGTATCGTAGGCTGCGCTAGCAACGCCCATCTTGAAGACAAGGAGGCTCGTGTGCGGCAACGCCCTCACGTAGTTCTTCCTTGGCTTCCTGAGCGAGTACCTCGCCCATGCCTGGGAGTTCGGTTTCCGCATCGTGCGTGCGGGTCTAAGTCTTGCCATAACATCAGAACAGAAGGAACAGCCTCTGCGCTAGTACTCTATTGAGAATATATTTATAGCTTTGTTGAGAGTAGCCAGCGTGGTAGGATGGAGCTTGTGGACGCTGCGCTCAACAACAGCAACGTTAATCTGAACGACGAGGAGCTCTTCAGGGCCAGGATAGCGGTCTGCGGCGTGGGTGGTGGCGGCAGCAACACAATACAGAGGATATGCAAGGCTGGCGTCAAGGGCGCCACTCTAATAGCGGTCAACACTGACGGGAACCATCTCAGGACGTTGGATTCATCGATAAGAAGGATACTCATAGGAGGGCAGTTGACAAGAGGGCTAGGCGCAGGAGGATTCCCCGAAGTGGCAAACAAGGCGGCCCAGTACTCGAAGAATGAGCTTGAGGCGGCCCTGCATGACTACAACCTTGTCTTCCTCACCGCAGGAATGGGGGGCGGCACTGGAACCGGAGCTGCGCCTGTCGTGGCGGAGATTGCGAAGAGGGATGGAGCGATAGTGATAGGAATAGTCACATTCCCGTTCTCGCTCGAGAGGGTAAGAATAGAGGTCGCGAAACGCGGAATAGAAGCCCTCAGGCAGAACATCGACACGCTTATCGTGATAGACAACCAGAAGCTCGTTGACCTGTATCCAAATGTGGCGATGGAGCAGGCTTTCAAGATTGCCGACGAGGTTGCATCGAGGGCCGTCAGGGGAATAACGGAGACGATAAACACGCCGAGCCTGATAAACCTGGACTTTGCGGACGTGAAGAACATAATGAGCACCGGAGGCCTGGCCATGATAAGCGTGGGCGAGGGCAAGGGCAGCAACAAGGTGGAAGACGTGGTAAGAGACACGCTGAAGAACAAGCTGCTTGATGTTGATTACGAGAACGCGGAGAGCGTGCTCATCCACATAACCGGAGGGGAGGACATGACGCTCGGCGAGGCGAACGAGGTTGGTAGGAAGCTGACGGAGATGACCGCGCCGAACGCTACAGTGGTATGGGGCGCAAGGATAGACCCGAACTACAACGGCAAGATAGAGGCGATTGCGATATTCACAGGGATAAAGAGCAGCGCCATAATTGGAAGCAACAGGGACGAGGGCAAGGAGGACTATGGGCTTGGAAGCCTAGAGCTCTAATGCCGAAGTTGAACCCGCGGAAGCCTTGTCCCTATCAAGTTGATAGACTCTAGCAGATGATATCTGCTTCAGGTTTTCGTCATGCGTGACTATGAAGACCTGGTCAACGACCTTCGGCAAGGAATCGCCAAGCACCTCTATGAGCTTCGATATTCCCGTTGAGTCTATGTTGTGCGTCGGCTCGTCGAGTATCAGCCACTTCAGGTTCGGCACCACCACCATCGACAGCGATATGCGCAGCGCGAGGCACGCGATGCTTCTCTCACCGCCACTCGCTATCGCGTCCACCGGAGCCCATTCGTCTGCTCCATTAGTGACTAGCGATGTCTGTAGCGTGTAATCATCGGATCCTGCATCCAGCCTGAGCTTCTGGTAATCTTGGTAGGGATAAAGTTCGGGCCAGACGCCCTGCATCAGCGCATTTATCGAATGCAAGAGGCGCGCGCGGAGCAGCGTCTCAGTTTCTATGAGCGCGCTCTTGAAGCTGTTCAGGTTCTTCACCACGTTCCTTCTAGACTGAAGTCGCTGCTCCATCTCCTTTATCCCGTCTATCTGCTTGACCAGGTCTATTATGCCCGAATCAAGCGAGGAGGCGCGCTTTCCAGCCTCTGATATCGTTGCAACGATGCTGCCGAGCGACTCGCTCTGCTTTGCGAACTTCGTCTGCGATTCCGCGATCTCGGCCTGGCTTATCTTCATTGATGCATGCTCCTTCTCCGCTGATGCTAGCCTTGCCGATAGTGCCTTTATCTCTGATTGGTGTTCATTCCTCTTCCTGAACATGTCGAGTACCGACTTAGCGGAGTTAATTGTGTCCTTCAACTTGTCCAGCTCCGCCCTTCGTGCTTCCAAGGCCTCTGAGGACGCCTTCTGCTCCTTGCTGCGCTCCTCCAGGAGCGCGCCATTCCTCTTGATCGACTCATCTATTCCGTCATAATCCTTTATGCGGTTGTTGGCGAGCAGCACTGACGAGCGCTCCTCCTCTAGTTCCTGTAGGTGCCGCCTGCCCACTTCGAGCGCCTTCTCGGCCTTCTCCACCTCCATCTTCATCGAGTCTGCGATTGCGCGCTTGCTGGATATGAGCTTGTCACTCATCTCCTGGTCGAGCTCCCTCTCGCAAACCGGGCACTTCGCCAGGTGCTTCTGCAGCTCCTTTATCGAGGAATCAAGCTCCTCCATCTTCGTCTTGCCGAGTGCCCCCTGGTTCACAGCCTCGTTGATAAGTTTCACCGTCCCCTCAAGGTTCTTCCCAATCTCGTCGATGTTCTTGCCCTTCATCTGCTGAAGAAGCAGGTTGCGGTCCTTCGTTCTTTTCTGGTCATTGTTCAGTGCTGCTTGAAACTCCGACACTTCTTTTGTGAGCGCCTTCACCTTGCTCTCTCCCTCTGCAATATTCTTTTTGAGATCGCTCTCCCTCCTTGTCCCTTCTTCAAGGGCCTTCTTCAGCGGCTCCTCCTCTGCGCCCTTCACGCCTGCCTCGATCTTTGCTGCTTCGCTTTCGAGTACGCTTATCTTCCCCTTAAGCTCTACTATCTGCCTCGATAGTTCCTCCTTCTTGTTGTACTCCTTGCGCTGCGCCTCTATCTTCTGCTCTATCGCCTTTGTTGCCGCACGCTCCGAGGATTCCTTCGACTTAAGCTCGCCAAGCTCCTTGGTCAATTTGTCCTTCTCAGATGAGAGCTTCTCGAGCTGCTTCCTCATCGAACCGACGTCCATGCTGCCCAGGGCAGTTTCCTCCCCGCTTATCACCGACCTTATGCTGTTTATCAGTGATGTTGAATTCTCCTCGGCGGTTGCGAACTGGTCTAGGCCGAGCATGTTGTCGATCTGCTTCTTCCTGTCACCTTTCGGTATGCTCAGGAAGTACTCGAGGCCATTCTGTTCCGAATAGACTGCACGCGCAAACGTGTCATAGTCAACCTTCAGAAGCGACTCTATCTCCTCGCTAACCCTCGCGGGCTGCGCCTGCAGGTACGCCCCATTCTTCTCCAGCTTCGCAGTGGTGCTTCCTGCAGTGCTGAGCGTCCTCGTCACCGTATATGTGTCGTTGCCGACCGCAAAGGTCAGCCTCACTTCAGCCTCCTTCTCCTTGGCCGGCCTGCTCTTTATAAGATCCTCGAGCTTTATCCTTCGCTGCTTGAGCGCGGGGAACGTGCCGAACAATCCGAAGGATATGCCCTCCATGACTGAGCTCTTTCCAGCCCCCATTATCCCTATAAGTACGTTCACCCCCTTCTGGAACGTCAGCTTTGTGTCAGAATGGGTCTTCCAGTTGCGGAGCTCTATCTCCTTTATCATCGGACCACTTGCATAGAGCCTTTCAGCTATAAAACGTTATCGTAAGAATGAGTCACATTATTGTCTCTTCTTCAACTTCCACTTCGCCCACTCCTGGAACCTTCCTTATGCTTTCTTCTATGGTGGTCGATCTTGTCTTCTCGTTGTCGTAGACGAAGCGCGCCTTTATCACCTTGATTCCGAAGGCGACCTCCTCTGATTGCATTGCAACAGGCTTTAGTTTTTCCTTTATCTCCTTCATCGCGGTCTCGAGCCCATCGTCCGTAGGGTATATCTTGAAGATAACGGAAACGCGCGACATTATGGTCCCTCAAAACCGCACTCGCTGCACTTGTATATGTTGGATATTTCCCTGCAGTGGTAGCAGCGTATTATCACTCCTGCGCCGCACTTGGGGCACTTGAATTCTGTATACTCGCTGCTAAGCCTGCCGCATGAGATGCACGTTTTTCCAGGTAATGCTGCTATCTAATCACTCGTAAATATGGAAATCAAGGAATAAATTACCTTCTGGTGCCGCCCTTTCTGGCCCGCCTTTGGCCGCTGCCCTGCATGGCGTTCAGCCTTCGCTCGAGCCTGCGCAGTATGAAGAGTATGATTACGTCAAGTATTATGATCACCACTATCAGGAAGATGATCAGGTAGAGCAGGGCGGACCTGCTATACTGCGCCGGTGTCACTGGCGCGGTAGGCGTTGAAGGCGCCTGGACAAGGTTCTGGCTTATTATCCTGGTATCGTTGCTTATCAGCGAGGAGAGCACCGCCGACGAGTACGCCTGTTCCGCAATCCCCTTCGCTATCGTGCTGTTTGCCGTGTTGCTCGATTCATGGATATAGAAATATGCGTTGTTTGCAAGCTCGGTCGCCCACGCGCCATAAGTTGCATTGGCTGCTATTCCGGCAGCTGCCGCAAGCAGCTGCGACGTGTTCAGGCTGCTCTCCGCAGGACCCGCCACCGCCCCCGAGTACGCATACTCAGAGTCGAACATCGCGAGCGCGTAGTTCTTCTGCTTCAGCGCTGCCTGCGCCGTGCTTGTGTAAACAGATGACCCCGTGCTCAATGCCCTGTTGACCCTCTGCTGCGCCACCGCCGCTAGGCTGGCGTTCTGCACTACTGGTATCCCGCCGCTCTCTTGCGCGAGGCCGTACATGAAATTGGAGGCGTGGCACCATCCGTTCGCCTCTGCGCCGCTGTACAGCGCGGAGAGCACGTCGTCTGTGACGAAATCGCTCGTGTTGTACGACGAGATCGTCTGCCCTATAGTGTAATTGCCCCATGTCTGCCTCAGCTCTCCGGCAAGCACCCACTCGTAGTTCTGCGAGGTGAGCTGTGGCGCGCTGAGCCCGGAGCAGAAGTTGCTTATCTGGTCCAACTGCAGCAGGCCGCTGCCTACGGTTGCGTTGCTGCCCGACATGTAGACCGCGTTAAGGTAGTTGAGGAAGCTTATGTCTGCAGACGAGTAAAGGTATCCGGCCTGCTCTGCTGCAAGGCTCTGGTTCTCCGTCTCGAGCATCTCCTTCGTTGCATTTGGAAAGCCGCCTATCTGCATAATCTGCGATGTTGTGAAGTTCCTGGTGAGGTTTGCAAGCGCGGCGAACTGCGCCAGGTCGCAGGAGTTGCTGCACGTCACAGGCGCCTGCGGCAGCGTTCCTGCATGGTAGTCGTTGAAGAAGTTGAACTTGGTTCCGAGGCCCGCGGTAGACACCTGGTCAAATGCGTACTTCACCGCGGTGCTTATGTTCGGCACCTCTATCAGCGGTATGTTGAACTTCGTCTGCGTCAGGTAGTACAGCATGTTCTCTATGCTGCCGTTCTGGGTTGCGGGCACGAGTATGAACTTCAGGCCGTGCTTTGCCGCGGCCGAGGACTTGTCATAGACTCCGCCCACGGCGCCGATTGTTCCGCCAGCTATCGTGCCTGTCATAGTGAAATTGGTTGGGATTGGAGTGCCGGTAAGCGCTGATATTGCAAGCACCGTCATGGCCGCGCCTGCGCTCGGCCCAGAGACGCTCTCGTTCTCTACGCCAATCATGTACGTGAAGTTGTAGTCCTGGTAAGTGAGATTGAGGTACTGCGTGGCGTACATCGCGGCAGAAACCGCTGATTGGTTGGTGTCGCTCGAGACGTTGCGCGGCACGGATATTACTGTGTGGCCTGTCCCGTTTGTCACCGTCAGTGTTATCCTTGTGAGGCTGCCGGTGTTGTTGGTCAGCACAGCGGGCGCCCAGATTGCCGCAGTGCCCACGACATGCCCTGCTGATGCGATTGGCGCAAAGGTCGCCACGGCAAGGAGCACTGCTACTATGCTGTACAAAATAGCCTTCATCAAATCGATGCTAATAATCCTTTATTAATCTATAAATAGGTTATCTATCGTTCGGTTTTTCTTCAGACCTTGAGAACGGCGAATAGAAGTATATACGTGATAAGCCCTATCGCAATGCCCATGAGCAGGGGTGGTATTGCGGGAAGCGGTCTCTTGTATTTCCTGAGTATGAGCGATGTTATGAAGAGACCAAGGATGGCCCCAAAGGTGACGAAGAAGCTGAGCACGAAGTTGAGCGAAACCTTGTACGCAGCAACGGATACCATGAGGGGGATAGCGAGGTCGCCGTTCCCCAGCTCCATCCTCGCAACCGCGGGCAGCATGTTCTCCTTGTAGAGCTTTGACAAAATCGGTATCTTGTTGATTTCGTTCTTTTCCTTCTCTATTGTGGTTATCTCACTGGAACTGAAGTTGCTCTTTGGTATCGCTTCCACCTCGTTAACGCCTATCAGAAAAGCGATGTTGCGTGCCGAGAAGGCCCTCGCCATGGTAACCATGTGCTTTGTAATGAAGACCGCGATAAAATCGTACAAAGCAAGAACCATCATGACAATGATGGCCACAAAGAAACCGAAGGCGATTCCAAGAATGAAACCTACCCCGACAGATGCGATTATGGCCGTCGTGTTCCTCAACCTCGGGTACTTGTTCTTCGCGACAATCAGGGCTATGGCAGCCCCTATAGATATGAGAAGTCCAGGAGTTATCGGAGTGCCCCAGGCAACGAAGAGAGTAGCTTCGGCAAACGGCAAAATCGAAGTAAGCACCAAAAATACGAAGTATGAAGTTATAAAAACAAGCACCGCTTCGAGTATTATGAATAACTTGTCACCCTTGTATACCTTGAGCAGGAAGAGCAGCACAGCCGCCGCTACAACTATGTAGCCCACGTAGATGAACCCGCTCGTCACATTTGTTATTACCTGTGTGCTAGTCGCCTGCGCATAGGTTAGACCAGAAAAGTACTGGGTTGCAAGGAAGAGCCCGAAGAACTGCACAATCATGAACATTATCAGTATCTGGGCGATCTGCCGGCTCTCAACGACTCTTACGGGCAACGGTACACCTATTCGTTCTCGTGCTTTATCGTTTTTATTATACCCGGCTTAGGTCTAAATATGTCACCACTTCTTTCGAGATCCGCTATGTACTTGTTTACAGTGGCCGCATCCATGCCTGTCTTCTCAGCCTCCTCAAGCAGCCTCTGGGTCTTGGCGCTGCCCTCGTCCTGCTCGAGCTTCTTTATTATGCCAAGCACCGTATTTATCTTGTCGACACGCTCTCTCGGCATTCCAGTGAAGATCGCATCTATGTCCCTTCGGCCTCCCCTGTCTACAGCAAGCGTCTTGAGCATGTACTCGTTGAGCGCGATAGCGTTCTCGGCGTCTGGTACCTCGACAAGGCTGGAGAGCCTCGCCTTTGCGCTCGCCTCAGCCATTCGTATGAGCCCTTCGATCTGCCTAGGCGTTATTGGCGTGGCGCCCGCCTTCATTCCCATCTTCCTGAGTTCGAGGTAGTAGTCCTGGATCCTCCTTGAGGCCTCAGGCGTTATCCTCGGGAATATGTTCTTCCTGGCATAGGCGATGTACTTCCTGAGTATCTCGCTGTCTATCGGCGGCTTCTCCACCTGC
>JASHRX010000051.1 GCA_030037075.1 Microcaldota archaeon
GCATAAGGAAGAGAGTCACTGACGCGAACAGGGAGGAGCTCCTCAAGGCGCTGGCGCCTGGCTTCGTTCTAGAGCGCCAGCTTATCGATGGCGATCTTGTACTCTTCAACAGGCAGCCGACACTGCACAGGCTCTCTGTGATGGCTCACTCAGTAAGAGTACTTCCAGGAAAGACCCTAAGACTCAACTCATCTGTGGCAGTGCCGTACAACGCTGACTTCGACGGGGACGAGATGAACCTACACGTACCGCAGTCGATAGAATCGCAGGCAGAGGCAAGGTACCTCATGCAGCCCAAGAATTCTATCCTGTCGCCGAAGGACGGCCGCCCGATAATGTTCACGGAAGAGGACCAGATAGAAGGAATTTACATGCTTACCAGGGACGGCGCCTTCTTCAACAAGGAGGACACCTCGATAATGCTTGCAGCCGTTGGAGTCAAAGACATGCCGAAGAAGGAGAAGAACGGGACGTACAACGGAAAGGCGATCTTCTCGATGATGCTGCCGAGGAACTTCAATTACACTGCAAACTCGTTCGGCCAGAAGGTCATCATAAAGAACGGCGAACTCGAGAGCGGAGTGATTGGAGAGGACATAATAGGATTCGGAGGCCAGATGATACTTGAGATATTCGAGCAGTGCGGAGCAGAGGCCTGCGAGAAGTTCCTGAAGGACGTCTCTGACATATCCTGCAGGGTGGTCTACGCAGCGGGAATGACGATAAGCGTCAGGGACTACTACGAAACAGAAGAGATCAGAAAGGAGAAAGAGAGGATAATCAAGGAGGCTGACGACAAGGCAGCGGTGCTGCTTGAGAGCTACAAGCAGGGCAAGCTGGAGGCCTTGCCGGGATACACGAGAAGGGAGACATTGGAATTGGAGATGCGTGTTCAGCTCGACATCGCAAGAGAGATTGCGGCGAAGTTCCTGCTCAAGACGCTGAAGCCTGACAACAATGCATATCTTATGGCCATGGTGAAGGCAAAGGGAAACATACTCAACTTCGTTCAAACAAGCATGCTGCTCGGCCAGCAGGCAGTACGCGGAAGGAGGCCTTCAAGAGGATACAGCGGAAGAATCCTGCCATACTACAGGAGGAACGACAAGAGGCCGGAGGCGAAGGGCTTCATAAGGTCATCGTTCCTTGAGGGACTCACGCCGACAGAGCTCTACATGCACTCGATGGGAGCAAGGGACTCTGCAATGACAAAGTCGCTTATTACCGCAGTTAGCGGTTACATGCAGCGCAGGCTGATAAACGCGCTGCAGGACTTGTACGTTTCGGATGAGGCGAGCGTCAAGGACGCAAGCGGCGCACTCATCGAGACGATATATGGAGGGGACGGACTCGACCCGATGTACGAGCTCATATCAAAGAAGAGGCGTTCACAATGAATGACAAGGAGGTAAAGGTGGCGCGCGGAGAGGCGGTTGGAGTAGTCGCAGCGCAGTCAATCGGAGAGCCTGGAACGCAGATGGTACTTAGATCATTCCACTCGGCAGGAATAGCGTCAGTAATCACAACGACAGGTCTTCCGAGGATCATAGAGATAGTCGATGCAAGGAAGAAGCCAAAGTTCCCCATGATGGAGATAAGGCTTGAGAAGGGCGCGAGCAAGAACTATGAAAAGGTTAAGGAGATATGGAAGAAGATCGAGGAGGTGAAGGTCTCAAGCGTGCTGCAGAGGTTCGAGGAGAACCTGAAGTCTGGTGTATTGATACTTTACCTGAGCAAGGAGAAGCTGGAGCACTATGGAATGACTGGAAGGACGGTAGCAAGCAGGCTGTCGAAGCTTGAGGGAGTGAGCGTTGACGGCGACGGCGAGACCATAAAGGTGAAGGTGAAGGACAAGGAGATAAAGGCCGTCAGGACAAGGTTCGTGAAGGTTCTCGGGTCAACGATTGGAGGAGTCAACGGGATAGCGAAGGTAGTAGTGCAGCAGGATGACGACCAGACATTCTATTTGACGACATCTGGTAGCAATATCGAAGGAGTGCTTCAGGTGGATGGAGTTGACAAGGACGGGATATACAGCAACGACATATTCGAGGTCATGCGCGTATACGGAATAGAGTCTGCGAGGAACCTCATCGCGAACGAGCTTATGAAGACGATTCAAGAGGAGGGCATCAAGGTGAGCTTCAGGCACCTCGGCCTCGTGGCTGACGCGATGACTCACACTGGTGTAATAAAGAGCGTGGGCAGGCACGGAATAGCTGGAGAGAAGGAGTCGGTATTCGCAAGGGCTGCCTACGAAGAGACGGTGAAGCACTTCACCAATGCAAGCGTATTCGGAGAGGTTGACACGCTTAGAGGAGTAGCCGAAAACATACTCATTGGCAAGCAGATAGGCGTAGGAACCGGAAGAGTGAGACTTGCAATTAAAAAGGAAGAATTAAAGAAGATAAAGAAGAAGATAGACTGATTTTATGCAGGAAAGACCCTTTGATTTGCTGAACAAGGTGCTTGGCAAGGACGTGCTGGTAAGGCTGAAGAGCAATGTGAACATAAGAGGAAGGATAACATCCTTCGATGCGCACATGAACATTGTCATGGAGGACGCGGTGGAGCTCGACGGCGGAGAGACGAAGGCCAAGCTAGGAACGATACTCCTGAGAGGAGGCAACATAATCTTCGTGTCGCCCGCTTGATCTAGCAAGCAATAAATAGCTTCTTTACAGACCTCTTTCTACTGGGCTTGTAGCGTAACGGTAGCGCGTCTGCATGGCATGCAGAAGGTTGCGGGTTCAAATCCCGCCAAGTCCAAAGGATATTTTACGACGACAAATCGACGACAAAATGCGGCAAAGCTGGTTTCATGAAATATAGCAAAAGTCAATTAAAAAAGGTGATTGCTAATTGGGGCATACAAAGCGAGTCGTTTAACTTCATAGAGCATGGCTCTACTAATTACAATTGGATTGTTAAAACCAAAGACAAAAAGTACATACTCAGAAGAGCCGTCTTTCTTAACCCAAAGGAATTTCAATTTGAAGTGAGTTACATACCCAAGATTAAGAGGGTGGGTTTTCCTTACAGCGCGCCAATAGCGATTAAAACTAAAACGGGTAAATTCTTTGTAAAATACAATGGCGGCTTCTTTTGGCTCTATGAATACGTGGAAGGAGATATGAAGCCAAGATTCAAATTCCAAATGTCCGATTATCTGGAAGTTGCAAAGCTCTATGCTACTTATCATAATGCACTAGTAAAAGCAGGGCTCTACAAGAAAATTAATGACCCATTCAGAGAAGAAGCAATTACAAAGAGCATAAATGAACACCTAACTAGGTTGAAAAAGAAGAAAAGGATGAATGAATTTGAAAAGTATTTCTTTGAAAACGCAAATGACTTGTTGAAATTGTATAAGAAAATGGATAAGAAAGCCTATATGAAATTACCTATGTACCGATTGCACCAGGAT
>JASHRX010000052.1 GCA_030037075.1 Microcaldota archaeon
ACCCGGGTCTTTGCCTTGGAGGGGCAAAGTCCTGACCAGGCTAGACTACGATCGCACTATCATAGCTTTGAAGGAATAGGAATAAAAGCGTGAGAGTAGAAATGGATAGGTCTGATTTTCGGTGATACAATAAAGATAGGGGTCATAAAGCCGTACGAGATAGAGTACAACAACCAGGACATAATAGACCTGGAGCAATCCATGAGGCTGATGGGCCACCAGCCTGTCAGCATATACGTTGACAAGCTAGGCATATCTTTCAAGAAGAGCAAGATAGACGTATCTCAGATGGTTGCAAGGGGCAAGAATGAAAAGGTCTCTGTTGATGGTGCTTTCCTCAGGCATTTGGGGATATTCAAAGACTTCGAGCAGTTCTGCGGGCGACTGTGGTCTGTAAGGGCGATAGAGCAGACCGGCATATTTGTCATGAACGAGGTGATGAGCTGGCTGCTTGCTGGAGACAAGTTCGCCGCGCTCACGACTATGGCAAAGGCAGGCCTCCCTGTGCCAGAAACCTATGTGACTGAGGACATGTTCGTCGCCTATGAAGCGATGAAGAGCATGAATGAAGTGGTGGTGAAGCAGATAAGGGGAGCTATGGGTTACGGGGTCTTCAGGCTGAACGACCCCGATGTGGCAATGCACATATTCAGCTACTTCGCGAATGTCAACAAGCCGATGTACATGCAGAGGTACATGGAGAAGAAGAAGGGCGGCGACTATAGAGTAATTGTCATAGGAGGCCATGTACTTGGTGCCGAATTCAGGAAAGGAACCGGATGGAAGAGCAATGTGGCTCAAGGTGCAAAGACAACACCTGCCAAGGCCGACAAGGAAATGTCCGAGATAGCAATAAAGGCCACCGAGTGCCTAGGGCTCGAGTATGCCGGGGTGGACATAGCAGAGGATAAGGATGGTTACCACATACTGGAAATGAATCCGACGATGTCGTGGCAGGGCTTCAAGTCAGCCACGAAGATAAACGTCGCTGAGGCGCTAATAGAGCACCTTATCAGGGGAATAAAAAAATAATGCCCGCGTCATAGCTAATCCGCTCAGCCGGGCCGCTGCCTATTCTCTACCACCTGTCCTTCTCTGCAGCAATTATCAGGGCTGCTGCGCCGAACCTCATTCCGCGCCTCTTTGTCTCCTTCATGGCGCGTACCACATATTCTGCGGTCTTCTCTGCGAGGATTGCCTTCAGCGCAGACCCTGCCGCCTCATCGCATCCAGGAGCACCTAGCTCGCTGAATACATCAGAAACGCTGCTGTCACTCAATGCTCTTGCGGCCTTCTCCTTTACACGGATGGCGAGATCCCTCCCATCGGTCTTTTTTCCTCCCATATTCCCCCCATCTAATATTTTTCCAACCCGATAGAATTTACGGATTCTTTATATTTAAAGCTTT
The DNA here is from genome assembly GCA_030037075.1 of Microcaldota archaeon. Taxonomy (GTDB): domain Archaea; phylum Micrarchaeota; class Micrarchaeia; order Micrarchaeales; family Micrarchaeaceae; genus JAJZAB01. Next base: position 1,410 of record JASHRX010000052.1, read on the forward strand.
AGGAGAACTTTCCAACATATATTTGGAAAAAATGCCGTTTTCGGGCTCGCACATGTAAAGAACATTTTAATCGTAGAAAAATTACGACGACAAAACTGGAAAGGCGTTCGATGCAGTGTTTTTGGCCATCATCATTTATCAGAGAAAGCTGCACATCCTTTTGGTGCCATACGACACACGACTAGTCGAACCTCTTCACGAGCTCTGACTCAGGCGCAGGTTGTGTGTACCCGTTCGCCACATAGAACCTCTCAGAGCGTTCATCTTTAGGGTAGAGATAAGCTCCCACAGCGTCCATTCCCTTGAGGTCTTTTTCAACCTCGGCGAGTATCGCCGAGCCTGCCTTCTTTCCCATCAGCTTCTCCGGAAATTCGTAATCCTGGTAGGGGAAGAATCCAGTGATGTGACCGGCAGTTTCAGTATCGGAGAAGCCTAATGAACTAGCCGTTAATCTGTCTATCGGATGTGCGTTAGGAGGAATGATAGTGGCTTGGATCGTGCCTATCCTTTTGGGTGCAAAGCCTTCCTCGAGAACAGATACCCTATAGGTGAGATCATTGCCTATGGGCTCGTCTCTACTCATAAGCAACTCTCCTATTGCGGTATGCAGCCGGACCTCTAGCGCAGGCTTGATCGGGGCATCCTGCCAGACCCGAAGCAGCTTTACCCCGGGCTTTCCTGCCGATGCAGCTAATGCTGTTGCCATCTCTTCACACTATAACTACAGCTTCTCAGATATATACGGATTAAAACACGTTGGACTGGCGTCTAGGGGTATTTACGTATTACTGGCAGGTGCGACGCGAGTCTAGGATTCCGGACTTTTCCATAGCTCCTCAAAATGCCTGTTGAGTTTGGATATCTCCTCTCTGTCCTTAACCACGCTTATGTGCTCCACGTTCTTGTGCGTACCTCCGTACGTGAGGTTCGCGCTGCCCGTTATCGCGTAGTTGCTCGATATGTACAACTTCTCGTGTATGAAGCGCTGCTGAGCCACCTTAACCTGTATCCGCTTCTTCCTTCCCATCCTGAATATAGGTATCGCAACAAGTACCATCACTACGGGTATCATGGCCACGTAGATAAAGTAGAGGTCAAGTACCACGAAGATCGCGAGCAGTATGGCGGCGTAGATTATCAGCTTTATGTATCCGGGGTCAACGCCGCCTTGCTCCATCATCTTTGCGGCTTGCTCTGTTATCTTTGAATTGGATGTTATGACTCGGATACGCTTCCTGGAGGATTGCCTCATCAGCATCCTTGCATAGTATGGACTTATGAACGGGCAGACTATGTCCAAGGTCGGCTCCTTGCTCTTTATCATCCTGTCTATGTAGAGATAGGCGCTACTGCCGCTGTACCCCTCCTCCTTCCACGACTCCATTCCACCTATAGTATTTCTCGCTTCATCTATAAATTCATTTCCGAACATCAGGGTTAAAAAATGGAGCTGTGCATACTCCCTTGTCTGGTTTGATGATCAATGTTAACGAGAGGGAAGCCAGGGTGCTTGCCTACTGGAAAGATCACGATACCAACAACAAGGTGCGAGAGAAGAACAAGGGTAAGAAGAAGTTCTACTTCCTCGACGGGCCTCCTTACGTGACCGGGGACCTGCACCCAGGGCAGATGTGGGTCAAGACCATCAAGGACGTCTTCCTGAGGTACAAGAGGTACAGAGGCCTCGATGTCAGGGACCGCGCGGGCTATGACGTTCACGGACTACCGATAGAGAACAAGGTTGAGAAGCTCCTCAATGTAAATTCGAAGAAGGAGATCGAAACAAAGATAGGAATCGAGAACTTTGTCAAGCGCTGCAGGGAGTACGTTGACTCGTACAAGGGCAAGATGAACAGTGATTACGACCGTTTCGGAATATCGTTGGACTTCTCTGACCCTTATCTTCCGTACAACAGCGAGTACATGAACACAGAATGGGAGATACTGAAGAAGATCGATGAGAATGGGTTCCTTTACCCAGGGAAGAAGACCACTGCGTTCTGCACACGATGCGGGACCGCACTTGCGCAGGGCAGCATGGAGGTCACGTATGCAGACACGGACGATCCCTCTCTGTATGTTGCATTCAAGGTGCTGAAGGACAAGTCGGCGAAAATCGATGTTGGCGAGAACGCTTATCTAATTATATGGACAACCACACCGTGGACACTTCCTGCAAACGTTGCCGTTGCGGTGCACCCCAAGGAGCTCTACGTGCTTGCTAGGGCTGGCGACCATGACATAATAGTCGCAAAGCAGAGGCTCGACGCGGTAGTCTCCGCGATAAACGAGAGCGTGGCCGTGAAGTCCGAATTCTATGGCAACGAGCTTGTCGGAATAAAATACGTTAGCCCATTGGAGGAGAAGGTGCCGATGCAGAAAGAGCTAAGGAAGTACCACAAGGTCGTGCTGGCGGAAGACCTGGTGAGCATGAGCGAAGGGTCAGGAATAGTGCACATGGCCCCGGGGCACGGACTTGACGACTACCTGATTGGGATAAAGAACAAGCTTCCAATATTTTCTCCTGTAGACTCAGCGGGATTGTACACAAGGGAGGCTGGCGCTTATGAGGGGCTTAAGGTTCCGGAAGAGGCGAACAAGAAGGTACTCGAGGACCTCGCCAAGGCGGGAGCGCTTCTACAGAAGGGAACGATACGCCACAGCTATCCGCACTGCTGGAGGTGCGATACCAAGCTCATATACATCGCGACGGAGCAGTGGTTCCTCAACATCGACAAGATAAGGAAGAAGCTGCTTAGCGAGAACGACAAGGTCACATGGCATCCCGCGGAGGCGAAGGCCTGGCAGGGCGACGTGCTGAAGACTTCCCCTGATTGGTGCATATCCAGGCAGAGGTACTGGGGCACCCCTCTTCCCATATGGAAGTGCACGAAGTGCGATTCCACAACAACGATAGGCTCGCTGAAGCAGCTCAAGGAGCACGCGGTGAACAAAGAGAAAGTAGACGCGCTTACGGACCTGCACATGCCATACATCGATGAGATAATATTGAAGTGCCACAAGTGCGGGTCGCACATGAAGAGGGTCAGCGACGTGATAGACGTATGGTTCGACGCTGGGTCATCCTTCAGGGCTAGCATGACGCCGGATGAGTTTGAGAGAATGTATCCTGTCGATTACATAATTGAGGGCAAGGACCAGCTGCGCGGCTGGTTCTCCTACCTGCTAAAGGTGAGCGTGATGGCGTACGGAACAAAGCCGTACAGGCACATAGGGCTGGATGGCATGCTTCTCGATGAGAAAG
>JASHRX010000053.1 GCA_030037075.1 Microcaldota archaeon
CGACAAGATAACCGCGCCGCTTGACAAGGATGACGAAGCGGAGTTCACAAGGATATCCGCTACGTTAGAGAAGATGAACATACCGATATTGTCGATAGGTGCGCACCTGCCCACTCTTGACGACGTTTTCATAAAGCTAACTGGTGCGGGAATGAGGGACACCTCAGGGACCATGCAGGGAGGGAGGGCTAACATTAGGTGGAGATAATGAGCGTTCTTGAGGATTCTATATCAATATTCAAGCGCGAACTCGCGATATTCAGGGCCAACCTCAGGTCGAACATCATTAGAACGGCCATATTCCCGCTTGTGATACTCCTCTTCTTCGGTTTCATTGGAGCGGCGGTCACAAACGTCCCTGTCGCGGTTGTGAACTACGCGAACAACAACCAGGCGGCCCAGCTGATAAGCACATTGAGCTCGCAGAGCCTGATGAAAGTGCAGGCGGTAACTAACCAGAACGAGGCGCTCAGCATGCTTTCCGCCGGGCAGATCAACTTCGTAATAGTGATACTCCCGACATTCCCATCTGAGAGTGGGAGCCCGACCGTGCAGGTCTATTACAACAACCTCGAGTTCAGCACAACAGAGATCATACTGCCGGCAATAGAGAAGGACGTTGAGCTCTTCGGCTCCAGCAGCAACTTCCAGAGCCAGGAGTACCTGCCTTCTTCCTCTGGCAACCCGTCAACCGTTACGCCTGTGACCGGCGCAAGCGGCAACTACGGCGACTTCCTGTTCTCAGGAGTGTTGGGCATGATAATAGTCTTCAGCACCCTTTTCAACGCCGGAATAGGCATATTGACGGACAAGCAGGGAGGGCAGATAAAGGCCTTCCTGATAACCCCGATAAACAAGTCGGCGATAGTGCTTGGCAAGGTGCTCTTCAGCGCCGTCCAGTCCGTCATCTCGGTCTTCGTGGTCATTGTAATAGGGTTGCTGTTGGGCAACACGATCCTCATGGGCATAACCGGCATAATCTGGATAATAATACTGGGCACGATGCTCGGCATAGTCATGACGGGCATATCGATAATCGTTGCATCGCGCATGAGGAACATGGCAGCATTCCAGATATTCGGGCAGACAGTTGGCCTGCCGCTCTGGTTCATGGCGGGCGGAATTGTCCCAACGTCGAGCTTCCCGAAGATACTCCAGATACTCAGCATAGGCGACCCGATGACATACGCGCTGAATGGCTTCAGGTACATAGTGCTGCAGGGCTTCTTCCCGATAAGCAGCATGCTTACAGATGTTATAGTCCTTGGCGCGCTTGGCATCGCCACGACCTGCCTCAGCATAGCGCTCTTCAAGAGCACAATAGAATGATGATAAATGGTGAAAACATGAACAAGAGGATAACCTTCGGAATAATGGCGGCCTTTGCGGCATTCGTGCTGCTGGCCGGAATCGCTGGCGCGCAGTCCGTCGCGACGGATTCGCTCTCGCTGCAGGGGCTTACGGTAAGCCCCACGCCGGTAGTTGCTGGAGACAACATAACAGTGTCGTTCAACCTGTTCAACTCGTACAGCCAGAACCTCCAGCAGGTCAGCCTCTGGGTCTCAGCCGAGAACCCGATAATAAATGTTTCACCAGCATACAGCACATACATCAACTCGATAGGCACCGGAGAGTATGGCGGCCTCTCGAACGACAGGTTCTCCTATGTGCTTCATATCCCGTCAACGCTCCCTGCAGGCGATTACGAGCTTGACGTGATAGCGAACTACCAGACCTCCGAGGAGTCGGGTACAGTTACTACCGCCGGGCAGTCAGTAATGCCGATTTACATATATGTGTACGGGAAACCGCAGATATCGCTGAACATATACCCGACAGGGCAGATAACCCCAGGGCAGGCCTTTACGGCAACTCTGACAGCAGTCAACTCGGGAACGGACCTAGCAAGAAACGTAACGGTCCAGCTACTCAACTCTACGTACTTCGCCCCTGACGGCGCGGACACCTTCTCCTATGGAATCATAAGCTCTGGAGGTTCGTCAAGCGCTACCGCAACAATATTCACCGACCAGAACATAACTGGTGGGGTGAACTACCTAAATGCGAAGGTGAGCTACACGACAAACGAGGGCGTGAATGAGAGCAGCATAGTCCAGGTGCCGATAAACATTCTGCAGAACACCGCCAAGTTCAGCATCACGAACGTCACTGGCACAGTGGCAGCAGGCGCGACATACACACCTGTCACGTTCTCTGTGAAGAACACGGGAGATGAGGAGGCTACGAACATAGAGTTCAGCCTCCAGACCGTGTATCCTGTAACGCCGGTCAGCCCTGATGCTTTCCTTGCGTCCTTGGGTGCAGGCCAGACCGCCAACCTGACGTTCTACGTGCAGGGCAACTCCAACGGGAACACAGGCCAGTATCCGATAACCCTCTATGCGCAGTGGAACCAGCCGAACGGCGCGGCAAACCAGCAGTTCTCCGGCTCCAGCAACTACTTCGTTCCCGTAAAGGGACAGGTGGGACTGCTCTCATCGAGCAACGAGTACTACTTCATCATCGCAGGCGTTGTGATAGTGGTCCTGATAGTGGTGAGGGTCGTTAGGGTCAGGATGAAGAAGAAAGGTATAAATTCGAAGAAATAGAAAAATCGTAGGCATTCTATGGGCATACTCTACGATAGCCTGATAAGCGCAGCCATGAAGCGGTACGGAGTGCCGGAGTGGCTGAAGCCCTACATATACAAGTACGCGAAGGGCAGCGACCTGGAGACGATAAAGCGGGCGATCAACTTCATAAACGTGAGGCGGAAGAAGGGCCAGATAACGGGCAAGCAGGTGACGCTGCCTAACGGGGTTGTCTTTGACATAAAGGCGGTAATCCACATACTGAACCAGTTCCATTACGGAACTGAGAGAGAGGCGGAAATAGCAACCGCATGGTCGAAGGAGCAGACAGACTACGACCACGCAAACTTCACAAAGCACTTCAGGAACGTCGCAGAGACGAGGGAGAAGCACTCCAGGGCGCTGAAGAATCTCGTTGAGGGGCTGGGCTACAAGACGGGCGGGCCCACCAAGGAGATTACCAAGGTATTCGACACGCTGGCTGGCCTGGATGAGTGGCCCGACAGGCTGATCGCAACAGAGGTAATAATCAAGGACTCGTACTCAAAGCCCTTCGGCTTCATATTCTACAAGGTCTTCTATCCAGTATCTCCGGAATTCATGAGGTCGTTGGGCAAGGCATTTGTCCCGAAGGACGTCCAGGAGGATTGGGCGATCGGGGAGATAAAGAGGGTTATAGGCATTGGTGCCCTTACTCAGGAGCACGTGCTCGACCTGGCGGAGAGGATGCTTGCCCTGATATACAGATCATTGGAGGCCGAGCGGATTCTGGCGAAGAAGGCGGGGATAGAGCGCGAGGCGCTCCTTCTCAGGGACATCTCTGTCGCGTACCCGCTCCACAGCCTGCAAGAGCTGGGAATAGGCCTGGATGTCGATAAGGAGATGAAGAGGATTGGCACGCTAGCAAAGAGAATCAAATAGTTTAAATAGCTTAACCTCCTGATAGTACACTGTAACACCAACAGTACTAGTAATGCTTTAGAAAAGTGAAGACATGCAAGAAACTCCAGAGGGGCAGGGGGGAGACAACATCATCTACATAGGCAAGAAGCCTACGATGAACTACGTCTTAGCCGTTGTCACGCAGATAAACGGCGGTGTCCACACGGTGGCTATAAAGGCGAGGGGCAACTCCATATCTAAGGCGGTGGACGTGGCCGACATAGTTCGCAAGAGGTTCATAATGGACCTCAAGGACCCGAGCACGGAGAACATAACAATAGGATCGGAGGAGCTCGCGAACGAGGACGGGACAAAATCAAAGGTGAGCTACATACAGATCAATGCGTCGACAGGGAAGGGAAGGGTGAACGGCGCATCGCAGGATAGCACGATTTACATAGGGAAGAAGCCAACAATGAATTACGTCCTTGCCGTCGTGACACAGATAAACAGCGGAATGCCTGGCGTGGTCATAAAGGCGCGCGGCAACTCCATATCGAAGGCGGTTGACGTTGTCGAGATCGTGAGGCACAGGTTCCTCCCAGACCTCAAGGACCCGAGCAACCACAGCATATCGATAAAATCTGAGGAGATGTCGAACGAGGACGGGACAAAGTCCAAGGTAAGCTCCATCCAGATAAACATAGCAAAGTAGTCAGATAAGGTCCGTGGAGCTGACTGTTCCTATGCACTTCATCGAAGCTGCAGAATCAACAACAGGTATTCTTGCTAGGCCGTGCTTTATCATCAGCTTCCTTGCCTCGTCGCTCTTCGCATTCGCCTCAACGAACACAGGTTTCACCATCATAGAGCTAACCTTATCGCCGTCGTTGCCTGCCAAAGAGGCCTCGATATCGAGCACGCCGACAAGCCTGTTATCTGAGATGACAGGAAGGACGCTCACGCGAGACGCTTTGGCGAGCTTCCTAGCGGCGCCAAGTGATGCATCTGGAGAAACGGCTACGAGCCTCCTGTCTATCGCACCAGAGACAGAACCCCCCATGATAAATCTTGCGCAGTATAAATATTAATAGGTTGCCTCAGATAGATTACGTTCTGACGGTTCCATGATACACAACCTGACGCATTCAACGGACCTTGACGGCATGGCTAGCGCGGCGCTGATAGCCAGGAACCTGAAGATGAGCCCCAAGAATGTCATATTCGCAAACTACAGCGGCAAGGAGTTTGACCAGGCAATGGTATCGTTGTCGAAAATAAAGGGCGGCGGTAACCTCATTATTGCAACCGATTTCGCTCTGGAAGGCTCAAAGGTCGCAAAGGTATCCTCTGTCATGCAGAAACTTAAGAGGAACGGCAATCGGATAATCTGGCTGGACCACCACCCATGGAGCGATAAGGCGGTGCGAAGTGCAGAGGAGTACTGCGACCTCATGATCGTCGGCGAGAACATAAGCTACTGCGCCACGGAGCTGGTCTACAAGACGCTCTGCAAACCCGACAAGTTTGGCGATGAGCTTACGAGGATAACACACCTAGCAGACTTCTGGGTGAGGTCAAAGTCCCAGAAGGACAACAGGCTTGTCGAGAAGATATCATACGGCATGAAGTACATAAGGAGTTACCCTGATTGGAGAAAGAGGCTGCAGGCGTTTGTATCAGAAATCGCACGCGGTAACCTCGATAACAAGATAATCAAGGACGCTTACAGGGAGTATTCAAGGATTACAAGGCCGCTACTCGCGCGAATGCTGCGCGAATGCACTATAATCAACTGCAACGGCGTTAGGTTCGGAATCGGCTTCGGCGAATCCATATCGAACCAGGAGGCATGCAACGCTATAATGGAGAAGAAGAGGTGCAATGTCGGAATTTACATAAACGCGGAGAACCTGCACGGCAGCATAAGGAGCAAGCGAGACCAGAGGAGCTGGGGCCTTGACATAGTCCCGCTCGCTAAGAGCATGGATGGCGGAGGACACCCCCTCGCATCTGGATTCTCATTTGAGGGAAGCGGCCACGATGTCAGCACGCCTGCAGGCCGGGCAAGGGTAACAGATGAAATAAGGAAGCGGATAACCAGGCTCTACGGCCCAAAGCTCACTTACTTCCAGCAGGCTACGGGAAAAACAAAGACCGTAACTAGGAAATCACACCATAGCCGGTGAGCCTCCATCTCTGCGAGATGTTCCTCAGTATGGCTATCTTGGTGTTCTTCTCGGCGCAGACCGGATTTCTGAGTTCTACTTCAACAGTATCCTTCTTCACTTTCTTCACGTAGCCGATCGCGGTCGCTGTGCCTATCCCCATGAGGAGCGGCTCGTTCTCCTTAACCTTCTGCGACGGTATGTCGTTCCTATGTATCGTGTAGTACTTCATGTTCAGGCTGGTCACAGATTCTGGGAGCTTGCCCACATGGCCCACCAGGTTGCCCACGAGGCTGTCCGCCTTCGCGAATGTTGGGTCTATCTCCGTTGATATCCCTATCAGGCCCCCGGGCCTTGCCGAGTCCATCTTGTCCGTCCCGTTGCTTATCCCGGTTACAACAGTTATGAGATTCTTGTACGCAGCCTTCTTCGACCCCGCCTCGGCGAAATTCGCGCCGGGCCTTATCTCTATCTTATCCCCGGTTTTCAGCATGCCGCGCTTTATCGCGCCTCCCAGTACCCCTCCCGAGAGTTTTGATATATCGCTGCCAGGCCTGTTAACGTCAAAGGATCGAACCACATACATGATGGGGCTGGAATCCATGTCCCTGGTGGGCTTCGGCATGTTGGCTATCATCTCGAGCAGCACGTCGAGGTTGACCCCCTGGTTCGTCATGACCGGGATGATCGGCGCGCTCTCTATCACGCTGCCCTTGACAAAGTCCTTTATCTGCTTGTAGTGCTTTGCCGCTGCCTCCTTCCCTACGATGTCTATCTTGCTCTGCACTATTATTACGTTCTTTATGCCCAGCAGGTTGATTATCATGAGGTGCTCCCTGGTCTGCTGCATCGGGCAAGGCTCGCTCGCCGCTATGACAAAGAGTATCGCATCGATGACGCTCGCCCCCGCAATCGCAGTCGCCATGAGCGTCTCGTGGCCCGGAGCATCAAGCATAGATATCCTCATCACGGGGCTTGTCGCCGACCCGCAAATCTTGCACTTTTCCTCCGTTGTGTATGCGGCCGCGCCCTGCTCCTTCGGGCACTTCCTTATTATCGTGTCCGCGTAGCCCAGCTTTATCGTCATGTTCCTCTTCAGGCTCTCGCTGTGCCTATCGGTCCATGTGTGAGTAATAGCCCTTGTAAGAGATGTTTTTCCGTGGTCAATGTGGCCCAGTGTGCCTATGTTCATTGTGCTCTGGCGGAAATCCTCCAATCCCATCCCTACTTCTTCTCCTCCTCTTTCTTCTCTTCCTTCTTCTCCTTCTTAGGGAAGAGTTCATCCAGGTTCCTCTCGCTTTCAACTATGACCGTGTTAACCTGCTCGACATCTGCGCTTATCATGTTGCCCCTGACGGTCTGCATGCTCAGCATGCCCGCCTTCTTCCCGGAGTGCTTTCTCCTCTTCGCCCTTGTCTTTATCGTACCCTGTATGCTCCTGTCGAGCGGGAACCCGCTGTTGTCGCTCCCGCCAGTTATCTTGAGCTTGCATCCCGCAAGGCCTATCGCGCTTCCGTCCACGACGTCGCCTATCTTGTAGTTGAGAATCATCGCCGACTTGTCCTTCGGGAGCTCAAGCTGGCCCGTCCTGCCGCTTTTTGGGTCTGAGTATACAATCTTCAAGTCCTTCACCTACAGCAAGAAAGAAAAACAGAGCAGGCCGCAAAAGGAGCTGCCGTATTTTCTTCTTCTATTCTGTATGCAAACAATAAAAAGGTATCCTTTTCGTCAGAGTGGCGCGTACCCGGCGCACATTCCTCCCACTGCGCTGTTGCCCGTGACGGCCTGTAGTATGAACGGCGCGGAGAGGGCTAGAAGCGTACCAACTATGCTGCCAACCACCATGCCCATTCCATATCCATGCGCAGCGCCCTTCAGGTTTCCCGGCAGTATGTAGCCGCCGGCGTATATCACCGAGCCGACCACCACAAGCAGCAGCGTGATCACGAATACCACCGCATGGACTGTCTCGTATATCGAGCATGCGGTCTGAGTGATGCTGCTTACCACGGCGCCCTGCGCGGTTGCAGACACTGTGAGCAGCGACATCATGCCGCTTGCAAGGAGTAGAGTAACGGCTACCCTGCTTGCTGTCAGTCCAAGCTTCGAGGCGGCCATCGCCCTGGACACGCCAGACATCCTCTCACGAGCCGATATCGGAACAATTTAATTTAAAGCCTGTGAGACGCTTCGGTTATGCTCTCGTAAGAAACGGGTTTATAAGGTATGCGACAGCCGGGATTTGAACCCGGGTTACTGCCTTGGCAAGGCAATGTCCTACCAGACTAGACTACTGTCGCTCAGAGTAAGTTTGCTGCAGAATAATATAAAAAGAGCAATTACTTCCTTCCCGTGTTGGCCTTCTTCACTGCGTCTTCAAGTATGTCCATTCCGGACTCCAGGCGACCTTGCTCGATTGTCAATGGGGGTATTATCCTGATTGACGACGGTCCAGCGGGCAGGAGAAGCAGCCCGTTGTTGAAGCAGCTGTCAAGCGCCTCGTCCCTCTCGGCGGTTCCGTAGGCCTTCGTTTTCTTGCTCTTCACAAACTCCAGTCCTATCATTAGGCCTATGCCCCTCACGTCCCCCACTATCTCGTACTCTTCCTTCATCCTGTTCAGCCTCTTCATTATGTACCTGCCTTTTGTCTTTGCCATGCCCTCCAGCTTGCTCCTGTTCCTCTTCACGTAGTTCAGAGACGCATTTCCTGCTGCCATCGCGAGCAGGTTTCCTCCGAACGTGCCTGCATGC
>JASHRX010000054.1 GCA_030037075.1 Microcaldota archaeon
AGGCGCGCGTTGCGCCCTTCCTGTGTACATACAGCTTCATTCTCTCACCGTCAACGTTGTGCTCCTCCAGTTTTGCCGTATTGTGGCAGAGGTCGTAGACAAGTTCCATCTCCATGTCCTCTGCAGTTCGTCCGAATACTTCCTCGAAGCTCTTCCTTATGAAGTGCGTCATAATCTGCCTGTTAACAAACGCAAAGTTTATTCCCGCGCACATCGCTGCCCAATAGTCTGTCGCTTCCTTAGAATCCACATAAGCATATACGAGCTCCGGGTCTGGCACTTTGATATTATGTTTCTTTTGATAATCTACCAGAACACGTAGGTAATCGCTGCATATCTGGTGTCCGAATCCTCTCGATCCGCTGTGCAGCATCATCGCAACCATTCCCTCTTCCAGGCCGTAGGCCTTAGCGAGTTTTTGGTCGAATATCTTTTCTACCTTCTGCACTTCAGCGAAATGGTTACCCGCACCAAGTGTTCCAAGTTGCGGCATGCCTCTCGTCTTTGCCAGTTCGCTTACCTTACTCATATCGGCTCCTTTCATGTGACTGCCTTCCTCTGTCCTTTCTATATCTTGATGGAAGCCATAGCCCTTGCTTATGATATAACCGATGCCCTCTGTTGCTATCCCATCGATATCTTTCTGAGTAAGCCCGTGTTGCATCTTGCTTCCTACTCCACTCGGTACGTTCTTGAAGAGCGCATCCATTAGGTGTGTGAATTTTGGTCTGATTTCCTTTTCTGTCATATTAGTCTTCACTAACCTGACTCCGCATCCTATATCGAATCCTATAGCTCCTGGCGAAATTATTCCTTCGAAAGCTGCCACGCCGCCTATTGGAAATGAATATCCTTCATGACCGTCAGGCATAATCAACATGTTTTTTACAATGGTCGGCAAAGTAGAATCGTTTATAGCCTGCTGTAATGTTCTATCCCTTTTCATATTCTCCATTATGGCAGCGTTACCATAGATCCTGATAGGGACGTTCATGCCGCTTCCGCTATCCTTTTCAAATTCCCAAAGGAACTCATTTATTTTCTGAAGTTTAACCATTTCTTCTCCTCTACCTTATTCAATAAGTTATTTTCTACAGCCTTTTTAACCTCCTGCCTCTTATTAATGTCAAGTTGATAATACCGTGTCCCAATACCATTAACCATCCCGTTTATTCTCGTTTCGAGCATAAAGAAAGTAGCTAATTCTCTCTTCAAAATTATAAGATTCTTCTTTTTCTTAGAGATGACTCTTATTACTCCATTATCGCCTCTTAATCTTGCCTTCTGGCGCATTAGGCTTTTTATAAACTTTTTCAATTTTGTTTTATTATCTGGAAATGGCCAGTCATAAATTACATAATCAGCTAATGCTTCTTGCAATTTAACATTTTTCTGAGGATGATTGAAGTCAATATACTTCTTAAACTTTATAAGGTTCTCTTTACCATAGATATAAAGACGGAAGATTTCCCTACCACTCTTCTTTTTAAGGTGCGATACTATACCGTTTTTAGCTAGTGCTTCTTTGACCTGTTTAAGACCAAATGAATTAACACAATCAGCACCAATAAGCCTACTCTTATGCCTCTCTACGCTAACCCAACCTTCACAATCAAAATATGTTCTTAACCAGACCCTGCTCAATTTTTTGTTAAGTCTGGGCATTCTCCACTCCCAAGAGTAAAAGCTACCAAAATTTTGGTTTAGGAACTCATAAATCTGCTTTGAGTTCTTTGAACACCTCTGCCCTTCTTGTAAGTGCGGTTTTACGCCCCAAATTCTCTCGAATCTCTCTTGGAAATCCCTCAGCAATACAATGTTCGTATTCCTGAGACCAATCCTATAAGACTTATGTTTCTGAGTAGGAGGGTTTCTTGTCACATAACCATCAGCACATAAATACGCATGAATGATTGCTAGATCCTCATTAATCTTCATTATCTTGTTTGGTAATTTAAGTTTTTATACCTTATGTTTATCGTGCATATTTAAAGCATTTAAATTAAAAAGAGTTGAACTTATTATTGAACTCCCGTGACTTTCAGAAGACGCTTGAAGTCACTATCACTTAGCCATTCCATCTTTAAATAGTCTGCTATCTGCTTCTTTGTCATCCCTATCCTCTTGGCCTCCTTAACCGCATACTTGTACGCCTCTATCTCTGTGGGCGTGTTAACGTAACCGTCGTCCATGTCGAAGAGCTCCCTGCCGTTCATGTGCTGCTTTATGTGCACGAGCTCGTGGATCACATCAAGGTAGATGTGCCTCTTGTCGCCCTTCTTCAGGTACGTAAGGTTGCATACCAATGCTCTTTCGTCGTCATCTATCCAGAAGTAGCCCCATTCGCCTACGTAAAGCTTCACCTTCAGCTTTGATAGCACCCTATTTGTCTGGCTGCCGAAGAGCTGGTGCACTGCTGCGATCTTGTCGAATCCCTTGAATATCGTCGTGAAATGGTACGCTGGTATTTGTATTCGCTTGTTTATCTTGACGTCCTTCGGGCCGTATTCTTTTCTGTCCATCTCTCAGGTTCTCCTTTCTCTGTAACAACTGCACTGGAACTCTTTAAATAATTTCGTGTAGCGGCTTACCCTTCCAGTGTTCCTTCATCTCCTTGCATTCGGGTTCTCCCAGGAAAAGCGCGCCGGCAAGCGCCCTGCCGAGCCTTGCGTTAAGCACAATCGGAACATTCAGGTCGACAGCCTTTCTTCTTATCTCGTAGTCTATGCTGCGCATGTCGTTGTTCGTTATCACCATGTCTATCTTTTTCTGGCCCAGGAGCTCCAGAGCACGGTCGACCTCAAGCGCTGGGTGGTTGTGCATAGGTGCTACTGCAAGGGTGCTCACCTCTATCTTCTCCGATAGCAGGTCTGCAGTATCCTTGAGTATTCCTTTGTCCTTGTCACCATAGATAAGTATGCCGTGCTGCGGTATCTTGTTGGGTTGCACTCCCAGCCAGCTCTTCAGCAAAGCTCCGTTCAATGTGCTGTCAAGCGCTGCGCTCTCTCCAGTGCTTCTCATCTCAGGCCCCAGATACGGGTATGCGCCCTTCAGCTGCCCCCAGGAGAACTGAGAGCTCTTAACGGCGAACGCGCTGTGTGGAGGTTCGTAGAACCCATTCCAGTCATACCTACCAAATACCCCCTTTATCGCATAGTCAACCATGTTGCCGCCAACAGACTTGGATGAGAACGGCATAGACCTGCTTGCACGGAGGTTGAGCTCTATAACAAGTGGAACGCCCCTCTCTATGATGAACTGGAGGTTGAACGGACCCCTTATGTCTAGCTCGTTCACGAGCCTGAGCGCTATCTCCTTCATCTTTCCTGCAGAATTGCCATCTAGGTAAGGCGTCATTATCGTTGCGTCGCCGCTGTGGACACCTGCCTCCTCTATGTGGCAGAGCGCTACGCCTATCACATTCTTGCCGTCCGCGCCGCAGTCCAGCTCGGTCTCCACGCCCTCCTTTATGAAACTCGAAAGTATGACCGGATACTTGGGCGAAATCTTCGTCGCCGCTTCTATGTATGTCGCTAGGTCCTGCATGTTGTTCGCAATCTTCATTGCGGATCCGCTCAGCACGTAGCTGGGCCTTATCAGAACGGGGAAACCGTGCCTCTCTATGAACGCATTCACATCCGTCAATGATGCCGCGCTCGACCATGCCGCCTGCTTTATGCCCAGCTTCTCAAGGAGCGCGGAGAACCTGTTCCTGTCCTCAGCAATGTCTATGTTCTTGCCGCTGGTGCCCAGCAGCTTTATGCCCCTCTTCTCCAGCCTCAGCGAAAGGGTGTTGCCTATCTGGCCCCCTGCAAAGGTGGCTATGCTCTCGAACTTCTCCTTCTTGTGAATGTTCATTATCGTCTCTTCCGTGAGTTCGTCGAAGTAGAGCTTGTCCACCCTGTCCCAGTCGGTCGAGACGGTCTCAGGGTTGTAGTTGAGCATCGACACCTCGTCGAAGTACTTCTTCGCGCTCTCCGCCAAGGCGACCGAACCGAAATCAAATTCCACCGATACGCCAACGCGGAACCCGCCCGCCCCAAGGACAAGAAGTTTCCTCTTGTCCTCCTTGGTGTTTATGTCGTCCTCCTCGCCTACCCTTGTCGTGTAGAGATAGTTGGTCTGCGCGGGCCACTCTCCCGCAAGCGTGTCTATCTGCTTTATCGACATTCCGCCAATCTTGCTCACGCCCAGCTGTTCGTCGCTGAAGCCCAGCTTCTTGAACTCATTGTATTCATCTGGGCCCATGCGCTTGCTCCTTTTCTCATATTTTATGACAAGCGCGTGTATCTTTCTCAGGAAGAAGAGGTCGACTCCTGTTATCTCATGGATTTCATCAATCGTCATCCCCTCCTTGAAGGCCTTCGCAACATATACCTGCCAGTATGGATGCCTGGCCTTCAATACCTCCTTTATCTTCTCGACTCCCATGTCTGAGTTGTATATCGGGCCGCCCACAAGGCCGGGCTCGCGTATGTCGAGCATGCGTATCGCCTTCTGCATCGCCTCCTCGAAGTTCCTGCCGATGGACATCACCTCACCTATGCTCTTCATCTCGGTGCCTATGCCCTTGTCTACGAAGTCGAACTTGTTGAGGTCCCACCTGGGCATCTTTATCGTTATGTAGTCGAGGCTGGGCTCGAAGAACGCCGTTGTGGATCTTGAGACGCTGTTCTTTATCTCATAGAGGTCGTAGCCGAGCGCAATCTTTGCGCCAACATACGCAAGCGGATAGCCTGTCGCCTTGCTCGCGAGTGCGCTCGACCTTGACATCCTCGGATTCGTCTCTATCACATAGTAATCGTAACCCTTCGGGTCTATCGCGAACTGCACGTTGCACTCTCCTATCAGGTCTATCGCCTCGGCAACCTCTATCGCGGTGCTGCGCATCTTCTGGAATTCGTAATTGTCAAGCGTCTGCGCAGGAGTTACCACAACAGAGTCTCCTGTGTGCACTCCCATGGGGTCAAGGTTCTCAATGCATGCTGTTACGGCTGCGTTGCCCAGCGCATCCCTCACTACCTCATATTCTATCTCCTTCCAGCCGTGCAGGTACTTCTCCAGCAGAACTTCGTGTATGGAGCTCTGCGCGATCGCCCTTGGCGCCTCTCTTACTAGGTCTTTCTCGTTCCATAGTACGGCAGAGCCCCTTCCACCAAGGTTGAAGCTCACGCGCATCATGAGCGGGTATCCAAGCTTCCTCGCTTTCTTTACCGCCTCATCTGGGCTCTTTGCGCTGACGCTCGGAGGCACAGCAATCTTGCGCTTGTGCATCGTCTCCCTGAACTTCTCCCTGCTGAGCGCCCTCTCTATTCCATCTATTCCTGTTCCGAGAACCTTCACGTTGTACTTTTTGAATACGCCTGCATTGCCGAGTGTGACGCCAGCACTGAGCGCTGTCTGGCCCCCGAATCCTACCATTATCGCCCAGGGCCTCTCTTTCTTTATCACCTTCTCTATGAAAGGCGGGCTGACCGGTAGTAGGTATACCTTATCGGCCATCTCGTAGGTGGTCTGCACTGTCGCTACATTCGAGTTTATCATTATGCTCTCATAGCCCTCTTCCTTCAGCGCGCGCAGCGCCTGGCTCCCGCTGTAGTCGAACTCCGCTGCCTCGCCTATCTTTATGGCGCCTGAGCCCAGCACTATTACCTTCTTCTTTCCTTCCATCTCACTTACCTTTCTTTATCATCTCATCAAACATTCCAAAGACGAAGCCCGCGTCGTTGGTGCCCGGTCTTCCCTCCGGATGGAACTGTGTCGTTATCATATTCTTCTCCTTGTAGATTGCGCCTTCGACCACGTTGTCATCGGGGCTCATCAGCCAGATCTTGCCCTTCTTGGGCATGTCCTGCGGTGTCATTGCATAGCCATGGTTGTGGCTCGTTATGTAAGCGCGCTTGCTGATCTGGTCTACAACGGCCTTGTTTACCGCCCTGTGGCCGAACTTCATCTTTCTCACCTTCCCTCCCATCGCGAGAGACGCGATCTGGTGGCCCAAGCAGATCCCAAGAATCGGCTTCTTGTAGTGCATGAGATCCTGCATCGACTTTACGACATCGGTTAGGAGGTTCGGGTTTCCTGGACCATTGCTGTACACTATCCCTACGGGATCATAGGACATTATCTTGTCGGCCGTGTAGTTGTACGGCACCCTCACGACGTTGTACTTCAGCTTCGATACGCTTCTAAGTATTCCGTGTTTTGCCCCGCAGTCCACAACAACAATATTCTTGTCGTAAACGTCCTGCACTATGGGTTTCTTGGGCGAGAGCTGCTCGACGAAGTTTATCTTCGTGTAGTCCTTGCTCAGTACCTCCTTCGGGTTCTTCAGCCTGCCCTTTGTGGAGATTGCGCACATCATGACTCCATGGTCCCTCACCTTTTTTGTGAGCAGCCTCGTGTCTATGCCCTCTATACCCGGCACTCCTTCATCATCAAGCCACCTGCCCAGGTTCAGCTTCCCATTCCACTTGTCGCTCTTTGTCAGTTCGCTTACAATGAGTCCATCAACCTGTATCTTCTCGGATTCAAAGTTTACTAGTATGCCGTTGTCGTTCATCTTCTTCGGCACGCCGTAGTTGCCAACAAGCGGATGCGTTATAATCAGTATCTGGCCAGCATACGAAGGGTCTGTCAGGCTCTCAGGATACCCATTCATTGATGTTGTGAAGACAAGTTCGCCGCACCTTACGGTGTTGCTGGAACCGAAACCCTCTCCGGTAAAAGTAGTGCCGTCCTCAAGGTAGATGTATGCTTTTGCCCCCATGCTGTGTCTGAGGATGATATCTAGGCACTAACATATTTAAGGCTTGTTAGAATTTGGTGGTGCTCGCATACAAGAACAAGAACCTTATTATAATTTCGTTGAAAAGCGTTATTGCTTTCATTTTGAAGCTCTTATTCTGCAAACATAACGCCCTTGCCGGGAAGTAGTATTGTGATACAAACTTCCCTTCTTTTCTGCTGCTTATTAGATCTTAAAATCTTTTTATTCTAAAGATGAAAAGCAACAAGTTTCCAAACGGATAGTAACATGTTTTTAAGCATCTATTCTATTATCATATTGAGAAACTATTTTGTGAGATTGTGGCAGTTTTAGACCTCTTTAAGCTGAATGGAAAATTTGGCATAGTGACTGGAGTTTCCAGCGGACTCGGCATTGCATTTGCGACTGCCCTGGCTGAGGCTGGAGCAGATTTGGTAGTTTGTGCTAGGCGTGAGGATAAATTAAAGGCGAATGCAGAATCTATTGCAAAATCAACGGGCAGAAGGATCCTTCCGTTTGTTTGCGACGTGACAAAGCAGAAGGATGTTGATGCACTTATAGCATTCGCCGAAGAGACATTCGGAAGAATAGATATCATAGTGAACAATGCTGGGATAGCTGTAGCGAAACCGACCATCGAAATGAGCGAGCAGGAGTGGCTTGATGTTATAAATGTGAATCTTAATGGTGTGTTTAGATGCGCTCAGGCGGCAGCAAGGAGCATGATAAAGAATAAGGTTGCAGGGAGCATAATCAACGTTGATTCCATATACGGGGTACATGGAGACATGATACCTGCCATATCCTATTACTCTGCCAAAGGAGGTGTAGCAAACATGACGAGGGCATTGGCCGTCGAACTCGCCCCTTACAAAATAAGGGTCAACGCGATCGCCCCTGGCTTCTTCCCAAGCGAGATGACAACCCCGGTCTTTCAAGATGAAGGAATGGTAAAGCACATAAATGGGAGGGCACCGATGGGAAGGGTGGGAGAGCCTTGGGAGCTAGAAGGCGCGACAGTTCTGCTTGCTTCAAAAGCAGGCAATTACATAACGGGTCATATATTGCTAGTTGATGGCGGATGGGACGCCAATTGACACAAGCAGATACCCAAATTGATACTTTTATGTATTTATATCTCCAGTCAGGATAGATATTGTGAAGGTAGATTGCGGGAATATATCAAATGTAACAACATCTCTCCACCCCCTCCTTCCATGCGCACAAAGGCGCACCTTCCTCCCCCAGTAAATATTTATTTCTTAAATAAATCGCAAAATTAAGCGAGCATACATGCGTTTCTGTACTTTGAGAAGAGTGGGCATTCACTACATTTTTTATTTGAGCATACATTACTCAGCCTATACCATTTCGCGCCTATATCTTTTATCTCAATTACATACTTCTCAAGAAGTCTGCCATTCTGTGTGAGGCCATATTCAGTGCCTTGCGCTCCGTTCAGGTGTGTGACAATGTGCCGCTCTACTATTCCACTTTCCATGAGACTTTTCAGGCATCCACTGAGGTTTTTTGGAGTAATGTTCCCTATTTCCTCAAGTATCGAATTGAATTGCATATTGCTTTTTGAAGAATAAAGTATCTCTATAACTGGTATTGACCACCTTTCTCCAAGTATATGAAATAGAGAAAGCGTAGGGCAAGCGGTCCCATTTTGATAGGCCATTTTACCACCAATAATGCTGCTCCATTCTGATATATACACCTATCGGTAACCTATACACAATATTTTAAGACGACAAACTAGCATTTTGTCATCGAAGTCGCCCTTGCCGAGAGTTAGGCTGATGAGCATAGATCCCTTACAGGCCTCCGCCCTTAGGGATAAAACCCGCTTTTAAGCATGAGTGCTCAAGATCTTTTTAACCCTCAAGTAAAGTTCCGCATCCTGGTTCGCCGACTTGAGAACAGAATTAATCAGGATGTTCTGCTGCCGCGACCATTCCCTGTTAGGTGTCTTTTTTACATAATCTGCCCAGAACCTTACAAAGCGCAATCTTTCTTTGAAATCACTTCTAGATAATACCATATTTAACCATCTCCTTTTCAACTTTTAATTCTTTCGAAACATCTAACATCATCTTTCTATCTAGTTTCTCCTTGAAAAGCTCGTATAGATGCACAGCGTCCTCAATATCCTTATCGCTACCTAACCATATCTTGAATGGCAACTGGACTTCGAAAGGCGATATCAGCAGTCTTTTATTATTCACCAGAACCTTAATGGGAGAGTTTAGGGAAGTGAAATCTGTCTTCTTCTTAGGAAACTTAATTTCAAAATTTGGAACTACGTTGTCCTTTTTGGCCGCCCTTATAGATAGGGAACTCTGTAATCGGTCAAACGCATCTTCCATAGATTCCGAGTCAATCAGCCAGTAGCCATTTTTCATAAGTAGGTTGAAGAATCCAGAGAACTTCTCAGAGTCTATTTTGTCTATGAAAATATCAACATCTTCCGTGGTTCTGCTCCTCGCAAGAAGAATAGCAACGTAGCCGCTGATTATAACGTAGCGGATTTTTGTCCTCTCCAACAGCTCTATGAATTCTATGACTTGCATGTCGAGGTCAGACAGTATTTTATCGAATTTGAGGACTTTTCCATCATACTCAAAGCTCATTTGACTACCATATAGATTTGGTGGGATAATATCTTAACCATTAGCTATAAAGCCCTCTTTTTAAATTAGAATCTAAGTCTGCACATTTTTCGCTTGTCCTCTGAGAACCCTTTCAGGGACTTGACCTTTATCAATTCATTGGTGGTTTTGAGGTATTTATTATTGGTCTCTCTCGGTAAGGGGCTATGATATTTGAGTCAATTTTTGGGTGGAAATTGACTATTAGTTGGGTTCTGCATAAAGCATTACGGAGTATCTACTGCCACTATCTTTGCTAGTGAAGTTGCATTAACGGCATTGCTCGATACCACATAGATGTAAACTGTATCATTATTTTTCCATCCTAGGAAATTCACTTGACTGTTATAAGCAGTCATTATCGCATTGTAAGCATAAGTTACATTATACAGCATACCTTTTGTACTAACTACTGTCCACCCCGAGAGTAAAGAATTGTAGTCTGCTTGCGCATTTCTGGATTGATATACATCTTCTGTCAAACTTGTCCCAGATGTACCATTATGATATGTGACCTCATACAAGGCAGTAATTCCTTGAATTGGCTTTGATCCAGTTGCACCGCTCGCAAAAGCAGAAACGTTATACGTGTAAAGTGCACTATACTGACCTCCACTACCTACCAAAGATGCCACTTCACTTTTGTTCATGCAACTCAGGCTTGATCCGCAAGTGGCGTATACATAACCAATGCTGGCTGGAGATATAGATGTTGTTACTGTTGATCGCACGGATGTCATTTGTTTACCCTCAATAGATACATATACAACTCCAATTACAATGATTGCAACTATCACAGCAACAACTCCGTACTTACGCTTCTTGGAATTGGATGCTACTTGTTGACTAGCCACAACTTAGATATTGAACTCAAAGCTTAAAGTCTTAAGCCTAAGAGCACCCCAAGTATAAGGGTCTTAGACTAATAGCAAAGCCCTGTCAGGGATTTCGCAAAATATCGAACGCCCTTGCCGGGATTTGAACCCGGATCACAGGCTCCGCAAGCCCGTGTTCTATCCAAGTTATACTACAAGGGCAACGAATAGCTTTAATAGCTATCATTTGCTACCTTATTATTAGTTGCTTTGGCGATTCCGTGGCGCACACGTATCTGACGATAATAATACCAGTGATAATAGCACTGGTTGTAACCTACATCGCCACGCGCTTCCTCATGGGTTACATGAAGGAATCCGGAGTGATAGCCCATGATGGCAACAAGAAGAAACCCGTTACTGTTCCATCGGGTGTTGGCCTCGCTGCTGCAATAGGGTTCACAATAGGCACGCTGGTATACGTGTTCGGCAGCAGCTTCGGCCTGTATGTGCCCGTCGCGTCGCTCAGCTTCCTGTTCGCAACGATACTCTCTGTAATGCTCATCTCCGTGGTAGGCCTCCTTGATGACATAAATGTGAAGAAGACCTTCGTGAAGAGCACGGACATGATGGACAAACGCAAGGGCCTCAAGCAGTGGCAGAAGCCGTTGCTTACCCTTATGGGTGCAATACCCCTCATAGCGATAAATGCGGGAGTGTCGGTTGTTCGCATACCGCTGCTTGGCGCTGTAAACTTCGGCATCTTCTACCCATTGATAATAATACCATTGGCTGTCATCTTCGCCTCAAACGCATTCAACCTTCTTGGAGGCTTCGATGGCATACTCACGGGCACGGGCACGATACTCGTCTTCGGGCTCGTTCTCTACAGCATCTTCTACGGAACCTACACGGGCCTTCTCCTTTCATCGATACTCTTCGCAGCAATGCTCATAATGCTGCTCTTCAACATGTACCCATCGAAGATGATACCCGGCGACAGCTTTACCTACTTCGGCGGCACAGCGATCGTCGCGACCATGATACTCGGTAACATGGAAGCCTTTGGGGTGATAATCTCCATACCATTCATAATAGAATTCCTGCTCCACCTTAGAAGAAAGTTCAACGTGACCGACCTGGGCAAGCTCAGAAACGACGGAACGTTCGCACCGCCGTATGGCAAGAAGATATACAGCTGGACGCATGTCTTCATGAACATGAAGAGATGCAAGGAATATGAAGTTTCTTTCTACATGTGGGTGCTTGAAGCAGGATTCGTGATCCTGGCCTTCGCCCTCAAGGCGCTTACCCTCCTGTGACCATTAGTCCTTCTTGCTTTTGCCCCGTTGAAAAGCATAGGCACCCTCCTTCTCTGCGGCACTGTTGCAAACTCTAAGTCAGCGCTCCTGACCAACCTGCTTCTTCCCGCATAGTTGGCATACACCTGCGCATCATCCACCCATGCTTTTACCGTGTCCTCCAACTCCTTCTCAAGGGTCATCACCGCGCTCTCGTTTATGCGCTCTGAGCCCGCCTCCTTCAGAAACTGCTCTATATCGTATAGACTGAAGTATCTCCCCCTGGCCAACCTAACACCACAGCCAGTCTATTTTTTAGATAATCTTTTTAAAGCAATCTGAAGTTGCGCGATTAGCGGTATTCCTATTTATTGTTTCGTTGCGATTCTGCTCTGTTTTAATGATAAGACTGGGCTTCCATCTGTCGATAGCAGGAGGTGTCTTCAACGCGCCACTCCTATCAGAGAAGGAGCACTACGGCACGTTCCAAATTTTTGCAAGCAACCCTAGAGGGTGGGACCATCATGAGGTTCCTAAGGATGACGCGGAGAAGTTCAAGGAGATCGCGAAGCGTGCAGATACGATTCCATACGCTCACACTCCTTACCTGTGCAACCCTTCTTCGCCCAGCAAGATTATGCTGAAAAAGAGCTTCGACATGCTTGTTGCGAACATGGCGAGCTGCAACCGATTGGGAATATCAGGCCTTGTGGTCCACATAGGGTCGCACCTCGGCGTGGGCCTCGACCTTGGCATCAAGACTGTATCCGACACGGTGAGCATGGCGCTCGATAAGGAGCCTAGCGTTCGTATACTCCTTGAAAACTCCGCCGGTTACAACAACAGCGTGGGCTCCAAATTCGAGGAGATCGGTAATATAATAGATTCGATAGGATCGAAGCGAGTTGGCGTCTGCCTTGACACCTGCCACACCTTCGCTGCGGGCTACGACCTGCGCACCAAAGATGCAGTGGACAAGACGTGCGGGGATTTCGAGGACAACATTGGCTTCGACCGCCTCGGCCTGGTCCACCTGAACGACGCGAAGTTCGAACTGGGCAGCGGCCTCGACAGGCACTGGCACATAGGCAAGGGCAACATCGGCTTACAAGGTTTCACGGAACTCTTCAGGAACAGGCACTTCCATGACATGTGCTTCATAATGGAGACCCCGATAACCCCTGAAGGCAACGAGAAGACGAACATGGAGGCTGCAAGGAAGGCAGCGATCAAGGCGCTAGGGCGCGACTCTGTTTATTAGCCTCGGGAAGGGTATCGCGTCCCTTATGTGGTCAAGGTTGAGCATCCACTTTATCACACGCTCCATTCCCAATCCGAATCCTGAATGGGGCACAGAGCCGTACTTCCTGAGATCTATCCACCAGGAGTATTTCTTCCTGTCGAACTTGACGCCTTGTGCCATCTCCACCTCTGCAAGCCTCTCCATAAGATCATCAAGCTTCCATATTCGCTCGCTCCCTCCTATTATCTCGCCGTGGCCCTGCGGAGCGAGCATATCCGCGCAGAGCACTGTTCTCTCATCCTTCGGGTTTATCGGCATGTAGAAAGGCTTTATCTCCTTCGGCCAGTAGTAGACGAATATTGGCGCCTTCTCGTGTTCTGTGAGCAGCCTCTCATCCTCAACCCCAAAGTCATCCCCCCACTTCTTCTTTGACCCCTTCTCGTTCAGCACCTTCAGCGCCTGTTCGTAAGTGAGCCTCTTGAACGGTGGCTTTATCTTTGCAAGCTTGTCTGGGTCAACCTCAAAGTACTTCAGTATTTCTGGATCCTCCTTTGCAAGCGTGTTGGCTATGTTGCTCACGAACTTCTCCTGGAACTCCATGTTCTTCTTGTTGTCGAAGTATGCCGCCTCGGGTTCCAGGTGCCAGTACTCCGTCAGGTGCTTCGTCGTCCTTGACTTCTCCGCCCTGAAGGATGGCGCGAACGAGTACACCTTCTCAAGCACGGGCACCATCGCCTCCGCGTAGAGCTGCGATGACTCCGTCAAGTAAACCTTCTGGCCGAAGTACTCGACCTCGAACATGCTCGAGCCCGTCTCCCCGCCTGCATTTGTAATAAGCGGGGGTGTTATCTCAAAGAATCCGTTCTTGTCAAGGAAGTCCCTTGCATACCTGAACATGTGGGACCTCGCCTTCATTATGTTAACCATTCGCTGGCTCCTGAGCCAGAGGTGCCTCACATCGAGCAGGAACTCTGCGCTCTGGTACTCCGTTATGGGGAACTGCTCGCCGCTGTGCACGATGAGAAGGTCCTGCACCTCAAGCTCAACTCCGCCGGGCGCTCTCTCGTCCTTCTTCGGTACTCCTTTGATTATCGCGCTGGATTCCAGGTAAGCGTCGTCTATCGCCTTCCATTCCTTCTCTCCGACCTTTGCCTTGTCCACTACGCACTGCACCGTGCCGCTGACGTCCCTCAGGACTACAAAGGCCTTGCCCCCGCTGCTCCTTTTCCTGTATATCCAGCCGCGTATCGTGACCTCCTTGCCTATGCTCTGGTGCGCTTTCTCTATAGGCACTACCGCAGCGTCAATCTTCATTTAACCACATTATCTAGCACGTTCGCCTTTTTATTCATTATCTGCAACTAAACCACCGAGATGAGCAGGGCTGCGATGATGAATCCGGATATTATTATGATGGGGCTTAGTATCCTTGCCCTGGCTATCACATCCTTTGTCATCTCCACCATTATGTCGCCCACCTCGGGCCCCCAAACCGGGAACTTGTTCATCACCACCTTCTTGTGGTAGACCTTTGCGTGCGATATGTCGCTCAGCGCCGCTATCATCGCCTTGTCTATGAACGGCTTGAGCCTGTTGAACTTTGTGTGCCTTCCCAGCACGTTCTCAACCGCCCACTCGAGCGAATTTACCGAATGGGTGTCAGTTGTGTACACCTCCGCATGCACCTTGTACCTCTTCTTTATGTACGAGACTATCTCGTTCCTCAGCGAGGGCAGCACGTTGTTGGAGTTGAACTGCACTATCCCGTACTTGAAGCTGCCGAACGAGAATATTGCGACATTCAGGTTACCTCTTCCTATGTCGCGCGGCCTTCCCAGCGCCCTGTAGATCTCTACCGACTTGGCGCCGATGCTAGTCGTTCTTGATCTGTAAAGCTGCTTCATCGAGTCTATCGCGCGTATGTAATCCTTCATGTACCTGGAATCGAACCTCACTCCGTTGCGCTCGCTCTTCGGCGCACTCTCGTACCTCGAGTTGTGCGCGTCTATGAGTATGCAGTGGCCGTACTTGCTGCCCAATGTCTTCTTGAAGAGGCTCGAGACGTCGTATGCCACGTCTTCTGTGACGTGCGGCGCCCTTGTGAAGGTCACCAGTGACACTCCGTTGAACGAGAGCTTTATCACGTGCGAATCCCCGTTCACCCCTTCTGAGTAGGTCATGCCTCCCTTCAGCAGCGTACCGTTCTCTATCCCATCGAGCATCGCGGAGCGCACCCTTGATATCTGGCTCGCGTTCATCGGGTTCCTGTCAGCCGTGACAGTAGGATGCATCACAAACGAGACGGACTTGTACTTTGAGTGCATCTGCGTCTCGAGTATGTACGGGAAATCGCTCGCGCCAAGGTTGCCCGCAGGGCCGTAGTGCAGCTCCGGAACAAAGAATATCACCTTTGCGTCCCTTCCGCTCTTCGCTACAATCGTGTTGGTCTCAACATCTGGCTTTATTCCCAGCTTGGTGGCGAAGGGCATCGCTGTGTTTATGTTGAAGAGCCAGTTCTGCAGAAGTCCTGCGAACAGGTCTATTCCTCCAACGCCAAGGTTCTTCTTGAGAGGCCTGTCGAACATGTAGAGCAGCATGTAGCTCACTATCATGAAGACGAATATCCCGAGATAGAGCTTGAGGAAGAGGATGCTGAGCGGCCTGTTGAAGGTGAAGAGAGATGATGCGACCACCAAATAGAGTATTATGTTCAGCGTGGGCTGCACAAGGGCGAAGAGCACCGCCCTCTTCCTGAACCCCAGGACTACCTTGTTTATGAAGAACCACCAGCCGAAGATGCTTGCGTCGCCCACGAAGATGACGGCCGTGGCCGCCGGGGCGCCAAACGCGATGTGGAGTATGCTGCCCAATAGCAGGAATATCGAGTAGGAGACCGCCCCTATTATCGAGATGAAGAGAAGGTGCTTCATCTGCACCATGCGCTTCGTCGCCTTGAGCATGAAGACTGTCAGCACTGCCGGCAGGAGTATCGCTATCATGCCTACGAGCACGCCTCTTATGATTACGTACTCGAATAGCATCGAATGGATCAGGCTGTAGTGGTCTAGCGCAACTGACGCAACTCCTATCACTATGCTGAAGAGCGCCAGGACAAGGAAGAGCCCTGCTGTTCCGGGCAGCCTCGTTGCGAATATGTCAGAATACTTGGATATGTCTCCGGATGAAGCCATCAAAACACGGCCTAATCTATCTGCCGAATCTTCGCTGTCTCTTCTGGAAGGTGTCGATTGCCCTCTTCAGGTCCTCCCTCCCGAAGTCCGGCCACGTCTTCCTTGCAAAATAAAGTTCTGAGTAGTTTGATTGCCATGGAAGGAGTCCTGAGAGCCTCTGCTCTCCAGAAGTCCTTATTATCAGGTCTACGTCTGGCACGTCCGCTGTCATAAGCCTCGACTTTATCGCCTCGCTGTCAACATTCTTTATCTTCTCGGCGTTCAGGCTCTTCACCGCATGTGCGATGTCATCCCTGCCCCCGTATCCTACAAGCAGGTTTATCGTAAGTTCGGTGTACGCCTGGGTGCGCTGCTCCAGCCCGCGCAGCGCCTCGCGAAGCCTCTCTGGAAGAAGCCCCATGTTGCCTATCACCTTGACGCGCGCCTTGTTGCTCTCAAGAAGCTTGATTATGTGGCTGTCGGTCGCCGCCTTCGCATACAACCTATAGAGCAGGCCGGTTTCGGTGCTGCTCCTGTTGGCGATGTTCTCTGTAGAGAGCGCCCATACAGATATTGTCTTCACGCCCTGCCTCTTCGCCCATATGCAGACATCGACTATCTTGTTTATTCCTATGCTGTAGCCCTGCTGCAGCCTGAGCCTATTGGCGTGAGCCCACCTCCTGTTACCGTCCGGTATTATCGCAATGTGCTGCGGTGCCCCTTCTTTCCTGATTTTCTTCGCCATACCTAAACCACGTCTATAGAAGAGTCTATCTCCGTATCGCCAGACACCTATAAGTATTTAAAGTGAAACATAAGATTATAAAGGTGTTGCCTTCATGTCTGATTTTGGCCAAACCTTCGTTGACTCGATCGAAGAGGTCGTGGGCAACGATGTCGCTATAACATTCCTCAAGAACTTCGCCATAGATGTAGACAAGGGCATGGCGAGGAAGCCCGTCCTGATACACGGGCCGCCCGGCAACGGCAAGACCCTGGCGGCGCACATGATCGCCAGCACGAGGGGATGGAACATTATAGAGATGAGCGCGAGCGACTACCGCGACTCCGAGTCAATCGAGAAGCGCCTTGGCGTCTCCGCAGGAACAAGAAGCATCTTCGGGAAGAGGAACGTGATACTCTTGGATGAGATAGATGAGCTGTCGGGCAAGTTCGACGCGGGGGCCGCATCTGCGATAGGCCGGCTGATAACGTCATCGAAGAACCCCATAATACTGATAGCGAACAACATGTGGGAGCAGAGCATATCATTCCTGAGGGGCAAGACCGACAATGTTGAGTTCAAGAAGCTCACCAATGCGGACGTCGCGAAGATACTGACGAACGCAACGAAGAAGATGAACGCGAGCGTCGAGAAGGATATAATAGACGCGCTCGCCGCAAGGAGCTCGGGGGACGCGAGGAGCGCAATAAACGACCTCATGGTGATGATAGGGTCTGGTGCGGAGATGCTTGAGGCGATAGGCATGCGCGACAGGAAATCCGACATATTCTCAGTACTGGACAAGGTCTTCACATCAAACACGCTCAGCGCGCCCCTCAGGGCGATATCCACTTCGGATGTGGACAACGACATGATGATAAAGTGGATGGACGAGAACATACCTTACAGGTACAGGCAGTCGGGCGACCTGAAGGCCGCGTATGACAGCCTCTCAAACGCTACAAAATTCTCCAACAGGGCCGCAAGGAAGCAGTACTACACATACTGGAGGTACATGAACGTCATGATGTCGAGCGGCATCGCGCTATCAAAGAGCAATTACCCGGATACGGCGAAAAGGTACTCCTTCCCGAAGGTCATCTCTGCGCTGAGCAGCTCGAAGACGGAGAGGTCGACGGGCACGGCCCTGGCAAAGAAGCTGCAGAAGCAGATCCACCAGAGCGTAAGGGACATAAAGTCGACGACACTGCCGCTGATATCCATGGCCACAAGGAGGGCGGTGAAGGAGTACGGCAAGGAGAAGGTCTGCGAGTTCTTCGAGTCAATGTTCGACATGTCAGAGAAGGAGGTAGACAGTCTAATAGAAGTCACTCCAATATCCTGATCAGGACTTGGCGCCCAGCTCCCTGAGCACCATATCGGTCGCATCCTTCGTGTTCTCCTTCTTCACCTTGATGCTGGCGGCCTCGTTGTGTCCGCCTCCTGATTCAATGTACTCGACGGATTTGGTAAGCCTCTCGATCATCTCGAGTATCCCGACACCGGGTGATATCTCCTTCGACATCCTGATTGTGACATACCCTCCATAGTATATCATGGTGAGGGTCTTCGGCCCATTCATAGATTCGAACCTCTCCTGCAGCCTCGAGGCGTACCTGCCAGGGAGGGGCCACCCGCCGCTGCTCCTCGGCAGCATGTCGAAGTTCAGCACGAATGTTGTTATCCCGTTCATGCACCTGTAGCTCTTCGCCCCGCGCACTCCCAGGTCTATCATCTCGTCCATTGAACTAGATGCAGTGTAGTATATCTCGTCCGACTTCTCCTTGCTCGACAAGAGGGTGTCTATGTAGCCAGGCGTGAGCCTTGTGATTCCGGAGTCCGACCTGCCCGCCACATTGGTCAGGTAATCCAGTATCACCGCAGTCCTCATCCCCTTCTTGTCCTTCCTGTCGCCGTAGGAGCTGAAGTCGCTTATCAGCGAGGCGATGCGCATGTCGTTCGTGTCCACCTGGCTGATCACTTCAGCAAATACCGAGGCGAGCAGCCCTGCCGTGAAGTCCGTGCCGGACTTGTAGTCCCACGGGTTTATGTAGCATGTTGCCCTATCTTTCGGGAACCCTTTGTATATCGGGTGGTGGTCCAGCATCAGCAGGTTGAACCTTCCTTTCGACTCCGACATAGACGTCTCGCTGCCCGGCGCTGTGCCGAAGTCTAGTATCAGCACCACGGGCTTCTCCATACTCTCGTAGTTCTGCAGCTCCAGCGTGTCCGCATTGAAGGCAATCGCGTCGTACTCTATCCCTCGGTTCATTATCCATGACACTCCCCTGCGCCCCACAAAGAGCCTGCTGTCCACTTTCGACAGCGCCCTGTGTATCGACACGGCACCGCTCGAGCCATCGCCGTCGTGGTGGAAGCGCACGATTATCGGCGCGCCCGATATGTACGCCCTGCAGAATACCGATGCCGCGTCCTTGAGCGCAGCGGCCATGCTCGAAACTGCGGGGCCGTATGGCATGCCCTTCTCCTTCTCCTTGAGCAGCTTCACGTTCTTCTCTATCGAGAGCTCTTCCAGGAGCTCCGATACCGCAGCATCGTACTCGCCCTTCTTTGCGCGACCCTCTACGCTGAATGATTCTATGACGTCGTTGCCTTCGCTCATCGCCTCTATCGCAACGATGTCGCCCACCTCCATCAGCAGCCTGCTCTTTGCGCAGACCGCCTTGCTGCCCAGCACGGTATATACATTGTCACGGCTGTCGCTCGCCTTCTTCACAGCGGTTACAATTCCCTTGTATGTGGGCATCCAAACGCTTACGGAGTTGAATTATAAGAAGAGGTGGTTGCGTTCTCGCAGAGCGACTGGATCGTGGAGTTGCTTATGTACCTGCAGTCCTCAATGTTGTGGTACTTCTGCGCTATCGCGGCGTAGCAGCTGTACCTGTAGGTCGTGTCGCTTATCATGCCGCATATCGATGTGTTGCCGTTCGTGATCGCTATGTAGGTGAGCGCCCCGTACTCGCAGATCTGCTGCACGGAGCTGGGCTCCGAAGAGCATACAGAGCTCACGTTCTGCAGCGTCAGGTTCCCCGGCGCCGTTGCGTTCGTGTAGGTCCCTACGCCGAAGTTGTCCTTGCAGGAGTAGAGGAGCGAGCCCGTCAGGTTGTTGCAGAGCTGCTCGTTCTTCGAAAGGAGCGCAAGGTTGTAGTAGCAGTAGCCCTGCGGAGTGGTATTTGCGATCAGCTGCAGCTCCGAGAGGTTCTCACTGCCGAACTTGGGCGTGCTGAGCGCCACCATGCCCGCCAGTAGGGTGCTGTTCTGCGTCGCTGGCAGCGACGCGCAGTAAGTAGGGCTGTGCGTGTCCAGCGCGCTCACGTAGTAGCTCTTGTAGTTGCACTCGCTGAGCAGCGTCTCGTTGCTTATCAGGCCGCAGGCGCTTATGTCGCTGAAATTGTTCGCGCTTGCGACGCCGTATGCGCACGATGATACATAGGAACCTGGCAGCGATGCGCAGTACGACGCGTCGTTCTGCTTCGCGCTGACCGCTTCTATGCAGCTGGCGTACGTGGAATTCATGGATTTTATGCGGTCGCACTCCGTGACGTTCGAGCTCGCGAGCGCGACCGCGGATACGCAGCTGCCCACATCCGCCTTGCTCATGTAGTTGCATACAGACGCGTTCAGAGTGCTGCTCGCCAGGCTAAGCAGGCAGGAGTCCTTGGTCTGGCTGATTATTATCTTCGTGCACCTTGTGAGCGGCGTGCCGGAACCCGCAAACGCAAGTGATATCACTCCTAGCGCGAGCAGGACCGCTGCAATCACCGCCGCTATGTACATTCTTTCGCGTTCCGTCGTCTTCATTTCCGGCCGCTTGACCGATGGTACATCGCCAGGACGAAACAAACTCATCTGAGCAACCCGAGCTAGACTTCAGTGCTTATCGAGAATACCTTGAAGCCCCTGTTGGTTATCTCGTAAGGTGAAAACGTAAGGCTGTGGGCGGTGCCGCGCATCTTCAGAACCTCCATGCTGAAGACCCTCTTGTCCTCCTCAACGGCCTGGTGCATGACTACCACTCCATCGAATATGAAGAACTCGGCGCCGAAGGTGGTGCCCTTTCGTTCAGCGTTCTCAAGCTCGAGGGTAAGCAGGCTCGTGACCTTCAGCCTGCGCAGCGTTGACATCAGTCCGAGCAGCGCCTTCCTGTAGATCGGGGCCTCGTCGAACATGAGCTTCATGACGCTCAATGAGTCTATCGCGACGCACTTCGCGCCGTTGCTCTTTATCGTGTTCTCTATCGCCTCTATCACGTTGACAAACGAGTACGAGACCGAGTCGCTGCTCCCGGATTCCATCTTCGGGGCAACGTCCTGCCCGTCTATGAGCAGCATGTTCTTCTTGGCAAGCTCGTCAACGTCCGAGAATTGCGGGAATGCCTTCTTGAAGTTCCTGATTACCGTATCGGTCTCCTCCTCCAGGGCAATGAACGCGCAGGGAGTGCCCTTCTTCGCATTATGGTAAAGTATCTCAAAGCACAGGAGCGTCTTTCCCGCGCCAGGTCCTCCAGCTATTACGACCTGGTTGTCCAACGGCACGCCGCCGTTGAGAAGGCTGTCGAGCCCGTCAACGCCGCTCGCAAGCCTGCCGTCAACTCCATCGGCCATCACGCCACCAAAGCCAATTCGTAACCTTCATTAATAAGCCTTTTGTAAGCTTCGCGCGAGAAGCCGCAAGAAATCTATAAGGCTAAATACCTTTTCAGGACATACTGTAGAGGGGGTTCATGCGCAAGAAGTTCATATACATAGGACTGATTCTAATTGTAGTCGCTTTCGTGCTGCTATTCGCGGCAGCCAGCGTCCTTTCATCAACAGCGAAGAGCTTCCTTACGGAGCAGAACATCACCGTTAGCAGCATGTCCTTCGACAAGGTGCAGTTGCTCATGGCGAACCAGAGCATGATAGTGGCGATGATCTCAACGAAGCCCGTGAACCTGTACCTTTTCAACAGCAGCGGCTTCGCTGCATGGACGACCGTCCTGTCTAGCAGCAACACGCCGTCGGGTTACCTATCTGCACTATCTCTGGAGGGATCCGGCCTGCTCTTCGGATACAGTGATGCAAGGACCGCCACGATCCCGTACGAGTCGACGCTGGGCAACGAGACGCCATTCTATACAAACAACGCGGTCACGGGCCTGCTGAGCGGCACGTATTACATCGTCGTGGACAACACAAACGGCAGTTCTTCCTACCTTGAGAGCTTCAACGCCTCGCTGCTATACCCATCGCAGACGCAGCCGAACGAGCATTCGAAGGAGGACCTCGCTGCAGGAGGCCTGGTTGTGCTTGGCATCTCCTTCTTCGCGCTGCTCATCGCAGGTATTATATTGATTGCATATGGAATAATCAAGAAGCCTCCAGAGGAGGCCGCAACGCCACAGCAGGGTTCGAAGGTGCCGCTGCAACCAAAGGAGAAGGGAGCAATGAGTGATGAGCAGATAGACAAGTTGTACAAGAAGCTGGAGAAGAAATCGAAGAAGAAAACGAGCGATAAAAATGGATGAACTTAGAGAGAAGATTGCCGGAGAGATTGCACTGTCGGACAGCCCGGGCAGCGCAATGAAGAAGTGGAGGGAATTATTCGGCATAACGCAGGTGGAGCTGGCAAAGCAGATCAAGATATCAACATCGACGATAAGCGACTACGAGAGCAACAGGAGGATGAGCCCAGGAGTTGGAGTCATAAAGAGGTTCGTGGATGCGCTCTTCCAGATAGATGAAGAGAAGGGCAGCACCGTGGTGCTCGGGCTGGAGAAGCTGTCGCCCAAGAAGACAGAGGAGAAGTTCTACACGGTCCATGACTTCGCGGCTCCGATAAGCGGAGTCGATTTCAACAGGGTGATAGAAGGAAAGATAATCGCGAATCCAAGTTACCTAGACGCAATACGATTGTTCGGATACACGACCGTGGACAGCCTCAAGGTCATATTGGAGATGTCTCCATCAGAGTACCCCAAGCTATTTGGATCAACCTTGGAAAGGGCATTCCTTTTCGACAGGGTATCCACAGGAAGGTCGCCCATGGTCGTGATAAGGGTCGCTCCCATTAAGCCAAAGCTGGTTGTGCTGCACGGAATAACTACAATAGACAAGCTCGCCATCAAGATCGCGCAGATCGAGAAGATACCTCTACTTACAACGAAGCTCGACATGGAGGAGATATACTCAAGACTGAACAAGATCTGATTCAGCTAGGTGATTTCGATTAGCATCTGGGGCGTACCTGCGTCTTTTGCTAGGATGCTTTTTTTTGCTGTTGATGACACCATAGCAAAACCTGTTTCTACAAAACTTGGCAACTATAAATCAACGCTCTTGATTATGGGTTTTGGACTTGTGCCCTCGCTCATAATACTTATTACTCTAGGAGCGTACCATTGGACTCCATTATCGGTTGAACTCTCTGCAGTTGGTGGCATACTCTTTGCATTAGGTTATATTTTTATCTACAAATCTCTTGAAACGGAACAGGCTACGAACACATTCGCTTTATTCGCAATAACTCCGCTTTCACTGCTGTTGGGCGGAGTACTACTACTGAAAGAGAACTTTAGCTTGATTGACGTAGCAGTTACCATTGTGATACTTATCGGCGCCTTCCTTGTGACCACAAAGAAGAATCTAAGCTTTAACCGTGCATTCATACCCGCGTTGCTAGGAAACGTCTGTTGGGGTATATGGGTAATAATGGCAACCTATGCAGTGAGCATATCAAATAACTTCATTCTGCCAGTTACAATAGGCAGAGCGGTCGGAACTATTTTTGTTCTTTTAGTATACCTTTTAGTTATCAAAAGAGGTAAAGAAAAAAGTAGTAGGAAAGTCCCATCAAAGTTACTCGCAATGGGACTCATCGCGGGCACACTAGACGGTTTGGGTACAACAACCTTGGGCCTGCTAGCCGTCCTTGGAGCGGTTGCAATAGGAGGGGCTATAGGTGCACTCGGATCCGGAGTTGTAGCTGTTCTGAGCAGAATATTCTACAAGGATAAGTTGACAAAACCGCAGCTAGTTGGAGTAATAATAATGATTGGTGCCGCCGTTACACTAAGTCTAGTTTAAGATGTAGCTAGTTCAACAACACAAACTCTAGCATTATGACATAATTGCTAGGTCTGTCGGTGTTTGCCTAAGCCTGTCTCGTAGTAACATAATTCTGTGTACATCCCTTACGAGTCCTTCTTCCTGCCATCCGGCCAGTATCTCTGTCGGATCAGCAACCTTTGGCGTTTGTGGAAGATCTCGGAGTAGTACTTTCGCCTGATCTTCAGGCAGATAGCAGCTGCCTCCTACGAAAAAGTAGCTATTGCCTCTATAAGCTAAAGGTGTTCCAGGCGCGCCTGCAAACACATCTTTTCCTACTTCTATTCCTAGCTCCTTGGCCAACCATGCAACGTTCTCAGGCCTTGTAACATCACCATCGTATTCCGGATACCACTTCTTTTGCGCCAATGGTCCATTCTCATGCAGATATACAGTTATCAGCCCCTTTTTCAACCTCCCAGGCAGGTACTGGTCTTCAATTATAGGTTCATACGTCCCTGCCTGTCCGAGCTTGAGAGCGGCATAACCATATGGCATGCCCTTCTGATCCAAGACCAATACTGCTCCTTCCGGGAGGCCTTTTGCCTTCAGGGCAAGCTCTAAGCACTTAGTTAGCTCTTCATTGAACTCTCTATTTTTATTTGCAATTTCAAGCACTGCGTCCCTGGTCGTAACCTTCTGTAGACCAGCTAGGTACCCTCTAAATACATCTGCTCTACCCGCACTACCAGCAAGGGCAGGCTCTACCCGCGCCTGGTCATTAAAATGGTTAAAGGCCCTCAGTGTGCTTGACAAGTTAGCCCCTGGGCCAACATTGATTTCTCTAGGTGCATGTGCCATATAATCACATAATAGTACGTTTTTTAGATATTTATGCTATCCTTTTCCTTCCAAAATGAGAGTAAAAAGTTGCTATTTTGCAACCGTCAGCCCCAAACATCTGCGCTGACTCTCTGAGCGGGAACATTCAACGCAGCAAGCGCGTCCTTCGCCGCCTTTACGAAAGCCAACGGCCCGCAGATATAGCACATTCTTTCCTGAAAATCTGGCGCATACTTTTGTATCATCGGTGCATCAAGGTGACCGGTCTGACCTGTCCACCCATCTCCAGGAGCAGGTCTTGTTACCGTTACTGTCATCTTTAGGTTGAGGTCCTGCGAGTAGCTCTCAAGCTCTGTTCTCTTGATTATCTCTGTCGGGTACTTTATGCTGTACAGCATCACTACATCTGTATCAGAGTTCAGCACCTTCATGTGCCTGAGCATCGACATGAATGGCGCCAAGCCAGTTCCTCCTGCAATGAATAGCACCTTCTTGTCCTTGTTAGGATCGAACTTGAACTGCCCGCTCGGCCCCTTCAGCATGAATGGGTCATCTATGTCAACATCGGCGAAGTGCGACCTGCCTATGTGCTCTCCGTGTGTTGGGCTCTTTATCACGAAGAACTGCATGTTCGTTGATGACGGATCCGATGCGATTGACAAGGCCCTAGCAACGTACCTCTGCCCTGTCACCTTATCCAAACCAGAGACCATCATGAACATTCCTGGGTCGAACGGCCATGGCTTTCCGTCCTCCGGCCTCAGCCCTATCACGAGGACTTCGGGAGTTTCATCTATCTTTTCAGATATGAAGTACTTTTTCTCTATTATAGGGTAAACGGCCATGCAATCTATCTGTGCGCTATCTTCTCGTTGACCGCATCGTGCAACATAGTTGCGTATCGGTCTGGGAAGTTGTTTACGTAGAACTTTACGCCCTTTTTGCTTATATAAGATGGAAACTTTATATTGTTTTTGGAGATCAGCCACTGCATCGCATCCTTTGCGCTGCGAACCTTTGGCTTCTCTATTGAAAGAAGTCTGTCTCCATCGAACCATACGTACGTCTTTGTATGTGCTTCCATGAACTGCTCTGCCGCGTTTGCAACTACCGCACTAGGTCCTCTTACAACAGATATCTTGTTCGCTGTGCTGCCCATGAAGAATGCGATTATCGCATCGCGGTCCTTTATGTACTGGAAGGACAATATCGGCTTGAACTCAACATGCTCGATATGCTGGATGAGCTGCTGCCTCAGCCTCTTGAGTTGCTGCCAGAGTATGTCCTCTGTTATGTTTGGCAGCTTGAACGCGAGCAGGTATATGTCAACATCGAGGAACTTCTCCAGTTCCAGCATCGCCTTCGGCATGTTATCGTGTGAATGTCCCTTGATGTAGAATGTGTGTATAGAGGGGTTTTTCGTGAAGGCCCGCGCTCCTAGTATCGTCTTCGCGATGGACTCCCTGGAAACATTAGCCGCAACGTTCCTGTTCCTGTCTGTCGGGTCCACCACAACGAAATCGCTGTTGAA
>JASHRX010000055.1 GCA_030037075.1 Microcaldota archaeon
CTCAAGAAGCAGGCCGTCGTTCTTATTCTAAGAGAGGTGCACGAAGGGTATCTGATGCCAGTTGGAGTCTGGAACGTAAGGGAGCACGTAAGGGAAGCCCTGCGGGCCAAACCGGACATACTCTACAGCACCGACGATGTCTTCAGCTACATTGGATCAAAGATGGACATACCGATAAAGGACTGGGTGGCGAACTGCAGGATCCTGAAGGACATGCTGATGCAGAGGAAGCTCTCATCCTACATGAAGTAAAAAAGAAAAGAGGAAAAGCGCACTTTCAGTGGTGCGCTATTCCGAATATGCTCCCGATGAACGCGAACGCGAACCCAATCGACAGGAAGTTTATCCCGTTGACCGACAGGAAGCCCAGCAGGCTGAACACCAGCACTATGACGGACCATCCGCGTACCCTCATGCGCTTCTTCGAGTTTATCGAGAAGAGCGAGATAGTTATCATGAAGGCGCATATCATTGCGAGCCAGAGCCTACCAGATGTGTTGGAGAAGACGCCGGCTAGCGGTAGGAAGAAGCTTGTCAGTATCGCAAGTACCGCTCCTACCAGTATGAGGGTGAATGCGAATCCGGGCTTCTTGCCTGCGCGCATCGGCATGTCTGCCATCGCGCCCATCCTTTCAACCTTCCTCATTGCGGACCTGCCCGCCCTTGCAGCGCGTCGAGTCGCTGAAGGTCGCCTGGTCTTTCTTCTTTTTGAAGCAGCCATTCTTACACCATCTTACATATCAATAGGAAGATTTAAAAACGTTATACAGCGGCCTTGGGGTCTACAGCTTCCTGCCGCGTGCGTGCGAAAGGAAGGCCGCTATGATCATGAGAGCGAGGGAGACCACCAGAGCGGTCTGTATGCCGGTAACGAAGGATGTAGTGAGCCCGCCAAGAAGATGGGTGGTCCCGACGAAGACCTCGAATGCGACCTGCCTTGGTATCGAGGCCGCGGCCGTGTATATCACGATCACATAACTGAGGAGTCCGCCTATGCTCTGCATGTTCCTGAGGAATCCGTTGGTGCTGCCGTACGATCCCGCAGGGGCGTTCGCCATAACGGCCGCGTTGTTGGCGGGGTAGAACATGGCCACTCCTACTCCCGACACTGCAGACGCGAGGAGGAAGATCCAGACGTGGAAGCCTATGCCGATCGTCATGTAGAGCATTATTGTTATGCAGAACATCGCTATGCCGATAGTTGCGACTATGTGGGCGCCTATCCTGTCGGACAGGCCTCCCATCCTTGGCGAGAGCAGCAGTCCTATCACGCCTCCTGGCGACAGGAGGAGCGCTGCATACAGCGGGCTGAGCGCCTGTATGCCCTGCAGATACAGGGTCATCATGAATGCGACAGCGAAGTAGCTCATGGAGACGAAGAACGATGCAAGAAGGGAGTATTTCAGCACACGGTTCCTGAAATGCCCGAGGTCTATCAATGGGTCCTTGTCATTTCGCTCCTTCCACAGGAGCGCTGCGACCATTATCACTCCTACCGATATGAGCACCACATCGGTTATCGAGAACCCGTATGCGGCCACGTTTATTGCGTCATATGATATAAGAGTTAGGCCAAGGCCCAGGAATACTATTCCGAATATGTCCACCTTTCTCTTCACTACCTTCTTGTCGTGTATGTACTTGAGCGCGAGGGTTATCGCAATGATGCCTATCGGCACGTTTATGTAGAATATGTAGCGCCAGCCCAGCAAGGTCGTGAGCAGCCCTCCCAAAGCGATGCCAAGTACGGAACCTGCGCCCCAGCCCGATGCTATGTATCCATATGCCTTGCCCAGGCTCTTCCTCGGGAATGTATCAGCCACTATCGCGCCGGAGTTTGCTAGGAGCAAGGCTGCGCCTATTCCCTGCACTACGCGGAAGCCTATGAGGAAGAAGATGCTTGGGGCGGCTCCGCAGAGCGCGGACGAAATTGTGAATACTACTAGGCCTATGTTGAAGAGCTTACCTCTTCCGTATATGTCGCCTATCTTGCCGAGCTGTGTGGTCATGACCGCCGCAATAAGCAGATAGACGAGTATCGTCCAGATAGACAGGGAGACGTTCGTGTGCAGCGTCTGCGTCATGTCAGGAAATGCGAGCAGCACTACCGTTGAGTCTGCCGCAGCCATTATGATGGCTATTACTAGTACTACAAGGATTTGCTTCTGATGGTCCAGAGAATCACTAGTCTACGAAAACTAAAGTAATCATGTAAAATTTATATTTGTTACTAGAAATTTACCTCCGCAACAGTTCCGTACCTTTTGGTCTTTATCCCGTTTTTATTTGCAAATCTGCTGTAGGCGCTCCAAATCTTCTCGTTCAGGCTCCCTACCTCTTTTATTGTGTTTGCTCTGAGCATGGCCAAAGCCAACTCGGAGTATCCAGGCGGAGCAAGTTTAAGCCTTCTTACAGAATTGATGTTTACTAGGTAGTTACCAGGGAATGGTTTTTTGTTAACTAGAAATATCACCGCGTTACAGGCATCGAGCAATGCAGGGATGTACAGCCTGGCCTTTTCTATACTACTCATATCAACAGCATCTGCAATCTTATCCTTGAATTCGATGCTATCCTGAAACTGATCCTTTGCTGCGTCCTTAAACTTGGTACCTTCCAACATCGCAATTCTATGCCTTATCTTTTCCAGTAATTTATCCTCATCATACAGAGTGATTCCATACAATACTTGGCCTGCACGGTAGAGCCATCCCCAGCCGGGGTGCGACAGCTCAGAGTAGAGCTGCTTCTTTGTCTTGAACGCAACCCAGAGGTTGACATCTTTAAGCGGATACGGCTTCCATGAGTCTTTAGTTTTAGATACTACGATCAATTCTATGTCAGAGTTTTTTACATCTTCGCTCCTAGCAGTGGAGCCATAGATGCATATGTAGATGATGTCCTTCTTGTACTTTGAAACAATTTTGTTGGCAGCCGCCTTGGCAATCTTTATCCTCTCTGAGTGTTCCATAAGACCATTGCAAGAAGTTTATCCGAAAAGGCCTTTGGCGACCTCCCAGGTCTCCCTGTCAAGGAACTTCTTCCTTGAGCCCTCCGCGATTGGCACCTCTACGATCCTTGTGCCGCGCACCGCGACCATTACGCCGAACCTCTTCCTGTGCAGGGCCTCTACCGCTTTTGTGCCCAGCATAGTTGTCATCACTCGGTCATATGAGTTTGGTATTCCGCCGCGCACACTGTGGCCTAGCACATTGGCGCGGGCCTCTATGCCTGTCTTCTCCTCTATGTACCTTGCGAGCTTGGCGGCGTTGCCCTCCTGCACCGTGGAGAGTATCGTGTGCCCGAAGTCGTCCTTCTTGCTAACGCCCTTGCTGCCCAGGTCTACGCCCTCGGCAACAACTATCAGAGCGCTGCGCTTGCCGCCCTTGAACCTTCGTTTCACTATATCGACTACTTCGTTCACATTAGCCTTGAATTCTGGCACTAGTATGGCATTCGCTCCGGCTGCAATGCCAGCGAACGCGGC
>JASHRX010000005.1 GCA_030037075.1 Microcaldota archaeon
CGCTTCTCGTCGCCGCAATCGGCATAATGAACATAATGCTCATATCTGTCTATGAAAGAACCCATGAAATAGGGATCTTCAAGTCGATAGGTTTCAAGGGCAAGGACATACTGATGATATTCCTCTTCCAGGCCCTGATAATAGGAATACTGGGAGGAATTGTGGGAATACTCACCGGCGCAGGTGCGTCCTACGGGCTTTCAGCAGTGCTCTCCGCAGCGAGCGCGAGCTCCGCAGCATCGACTTCGTCGCATTCAGCAGCCGCAGGCAGCGGCGGGTTCAGCGGCACGCCTGCAGGCGGAGGTGGCGGCGCGGTGTTCATATCAGGCGGCGGAGGCTCATCCAGCACAAGCTCGTCTTCGTTCAGCTTCACCCCGGACGTTCAACCTAGCACCGTGCTGGCCGCGCTGCTTGTCGCTGTTATAGTGAGCGTGCTAGCGGGAATATACCCCGCATGGAGGGCCTCAAAGCTGGAGCCCATAGACGCGCTCAGGGCTCTGTAGGGTTATCGCTTCTTTGCAAGCAGTTTCTCTGTAAGCTCTATCGCCTCTTCCGGAGAACTGGCAACGTGGAGCGTATTGCCTATCTTTTTTAGGAATGCAACATCCCCTCTACTGTATCCAAGCAGTACCACGGGCTTGGCGAACCTCAGTCCATACGCAACCTCGCTCGTAGTGCCAGGCCCTATCCCGCAGGCTATTATCACATCGCTTGTGAGCGCGTTTATCACGTTCCTTGCGAAACCCATGTTCGTGACTATCGCTATGTCCAGTCCTTCGTACCGTTTCTTTTTGTCATCATCCGGCAGGATTCCTATCTTCATCCCGTTTTGCGATTCAGCACCTCTATTCACGGCCTCCATCACGCCCACGTTTCCACCGCCAGTGAGCAGGATCCACTTTTTCTCGGCTATGAGTTTTCCCAGTTTATACGCGCTCTTCACGTCATCCTTGGTCGCCTTCACAGGGCCCATTACTCCTATTATCGGCTTGCGCATGCTCGTATTATTATTCCTTTATTTTTAATAGCTTCTATCTGTGATGTGATGAAAGCCGATGTGATTCATAAGATACGGAACGGTTTCTATGAGCTCGGCACAAAGAACGGCAGATCGGCGTTCAGGAAAGAGCTGGAGAGAATAAGGCTTGACATATCAAGGACAAATCTGGGCGGAGCGGTTCTGAGTGATGCAGACCTGAGAAATGCGAAGATGAGGGGAACCAACTTCGGCGGGGCAGACTTCGGCTACGCCAACCTCTCAAAAGCTGACGTCCAGTGCGCCTGCTTCGGTGGCGCAAACCTCGGATACGCAAAGCTCGTGGGAATAGACGGGAAGGGCGCAAACATGAGCGGCGCGTACTTTGGTTACGCAGATTTGAGAAGTGCAGACCTTGAAAACGCGTACATGTGGGGCGTTTTCATGAGAGGGTGCAACCTATCCAATGCAAACCTTCAGGGGGCGTACCTGAGAGGTGCAGACCTCAAGAGCACCAACCTTGTTGGGGCGAACTTCGATAACGCCGACCTGCGGGGTGCGAACCTCACTGGTGCAAGGATCAGAAGGAAGGGCGCAAAGAGGCTGCTTGTATCATTAGGAATACTTGGCCGCGAGGAAGCGGATGCCTTGGAGGAAAAAGAGATAATCGGCATTACGAAAAAGATAGGTTTGAAGACAGTTTGATACAAAGATTCTGGTAATAATTAAATACAGCATACACAATACTATCTGGGGTGTAACAGTGGAATTCTTGGGCGACCTTAAAGATGAAGACCCTGAAATCTATCAGGCCATCAGGGACGAGCTATCAAGGCAACGCGACGGGCTCGAGATGATACCATCGGAGAACTTCGCAAGCCCCGCTGTGCTG
This sequence comes from Microcaldota archaeon, assembly GCA_030037075.1. Taxonomy (GTDB): domain Archaea; phylum Micrarchaeota; class Micrarchaeia; order Micrarchaeales; family Micrarchaeaceae; genus JAJZAB01. The sequence goes on from JASHRX010000005.1 coordinate 1,869, forward strand.
CAGGCGATGGGCTCTATACTTACAAACAAATATTCTGAGGGCTATCCTGGAAAGCGCTACTATGCGGGCAACAACTTCATAGACGTGGTCGAAAGGGCGGCAATCGAAAGGGCGAAAAAGGTGTTCGGCGTCCCGCACGCGAACGTGCAGCCGTATTCGGGTTCTCCTGCAAACCTGGCCGTGTACTTCTCCGTATGCAAGCCGGGCGATGTGATAATGGGGCAGAACCTGCAGGATGGGGGGCACCTCACGCACGGCTTCAAGACGAGCCTTACGGGCCAGGTCTTCAAGAGCGTGCCGTATCACGTCAAGCCTGATGGTTATCTTGACATAGAGGAGGCGCGCAGGCTTGCGATGGAGAACAAGCCCAAGCTCATTTGGGTAGGATCAACGGCCTACTCGCGAGAGTTTCCCTTCGAGGAATTCGGCAAGATAGCCGATGAGTGCGGTGCGTACCTTGCGGCCGACATATCGCACATATCCGGCCTGGTCATAGCAGGAGCGCACAAGAGCCCTGTAAATTATGTTCACATGGTCATGACAACAACGCACAAGACACTGAGAGGACCAAGAGGCGCAATGATAATGGTTACAGAGAAGGGCCTCAAGAAGGATCCAGAGTTGGCGGACAAGGTTGACAAGACGGTCTTCCCAGGAATGCAGGGCGGCCCTCACAATCATACTACGGCAGGAATAGCGATCGCATTGCTGGAGGCAACAAGCCCGAAGTTCAAGGAGCACGGCAAGCAGATAGTCGCGAACGCGAGGGCGCTCGCAGACCAGCTCATGAAGGACGGCATAAAGCTTGTGACGAACGGTACCGATAATCACATGGTGCTGATAGACCTCACGCCCTTTGGCAAAGGGAAGGGAATATTTGTGCAGGACGGACTTGATGCTGCGGGAATAACAGTAAACAAGAACACAGTGCCGAACGATCCAGCGTCTCCGTTCTACCCGAGCGGCATACGCGCCGGTACGCCCGCTTTGACAACCAGGGAAATGAAGGAGAAGGACATGAGATTGATAGCGGACCTGATGTCAGAAGTGATAAATGCGGTAAAGCACTACGAATTGCCGGATGACAAGGACGAGAGGACAGCATACCTCAAGAAGTTCAGGGAGGAGCTCTGGACCAACGAAAAGATAAAGGACGTGAGAAGAAGAGTACTCGAGCTCTGCTCCACGTTTCCGCTGTACCCGAACCTCTGATTGTGTGATCATTTGGCCGACCAGGTTAACCCAACTCCAGAAGCACTCACCGACGCGGAGAAGGACTTGATAAGACCATTCTTCAGCAACCTCGACAAGGATGTTTTCGTGCTTGTGAACCTTCCGGAGGTGATTATGGGCACGCTTTTCTCCAGATACAGCAGGAGCGACAAGAGCGTGAGAAGGCTGCTCATCGACGAGTTCATGAAGAACAAGGACCTTTTCACGCTGGAGGACAATAAGATTGGCACGGCTCCGATACTCGCAACAGAGAAGGCGGAGCAGTTCTATGACAGGGTACTTGTTGGGTACGGTGACGATTCCGTTGCGGAGCTCGCAGGAACGCACATCGCTTGCGAGAAGGTTTCCAGCCTTGTGGGGGACCTGCTGACCGATTCCAGAATCGGAATATCGCCATTGGAGAAGTCTGCGAGGTACGTTCTTTTCGACAAGAAGGTAAATGGGGAGTACCTCTGGTACAGGGAACCGAAGATCATGCAGTCGAAGTACGCGCAGATGTACACTGATCTCATGAATGAGATATTTGACAAGTATTCGCAGTGGATGCCCATAGCTATCGCTTATGTGAAGAAGGTAACGCCAAGGGATCCAACGGCATCTGACAGGGCGTTCGAGACAGCGTGCAGGGCGCAGGCCTGCGATATACTGAAGAACATGTTCACAGCATCGAGGCTGACCAACATAGGTTTGTACGGAAACGGCCGCGCGTTCGAGTACCTGATAACGAAACTGTACTCCTCGGGAGTGGCAGAGGCTGTTGCGGTAGGGAAGGAGATACACACAGAACTGGCAAAGGTGCTGCCATCGTTCGTGAAGAGGGCACAGGAATCGGAGTACATAGTCAATCGAAGGAAGGACATGATTGAATTTGCAAAGCAGCAGAAGATTCCGGAGACTCCAACGACCGAAAGCTATGTCCGATTGGTCGAATACGATGCAAAGGGGGAGGATTCTGTGCTCGCAGCAATGCTCTACCCATATGTTTCAATAGAGATGGGAGAGCTCATCAAGCATGTCAGGTCCATGCCCAGGGAGAAGAAGATAGAGCTGGTCTCAACATACATATCGAAGAGGAGGAACAGGAGGGACAAGGTGGGCAGGGCCCTCGAGAACCTCTACTACACGTTTGAGATATGCTCCAACTACGGCATGTTCAGGGACCTGCACAGGCACAGGGTGCTTAGCATCGAGAAGCAGATGCTCACTGCCAATTTGGGGTACGATACTCCTGTTGAGCTAGGCCCAATAGGCATAGAGAAGGAGTACAGAGAGGTAATGGAGCATGCAAGGAAGGTCTACAACGAAATCGCAAGAGATATGCCAATCGAGGCGCAGTATGCAGTGCCAAGGGCATTCCACATGCGCTACTACATCAAGCTCAACCTACGAGAGGTGTACCACCTGACAGAGCTCAGGTCCCAGAAGGCTGGCCACCCTGACTACAGGAAGATTGCGCAGCAGATGAAGAATGAAGTACAAGCTGTGCATCCTGCCTTGGCGAAGTATCTCATCGTTGACATGAACGACTACGCGCTAGCAAGGCTGGAGAGCGAGAAGAGGCTCGATGAGAAGATGGAGAAGCTCAGGCAGAAGGAGGAGCTGC
>JASHRX010000056.1 GCA_030037075.1 Microcaldota archaeon
TTCTTCAGCTCCTTCTCCGTCTCGTCGATGTTCTCCTCGCTTATGTTCTTTACTTCCGCTATGTCGTTCAGCAACCTGTAGGTCAGCCCGGTCATCTGGTTCTTTATTCTCAGAGGGTCTCCCACAAAGTATGTGGTGATGTCAAGGTAAGGTAGAAGCCGGCGGGCTATTGCAAGGCCGGTTGCGCCCTTGTCTCCGCTTCCGCAGACAACTGCAAGCTTCTTGTCCTTGTGGCTGTGCTTCAGCTCCTCGCATATTGCATAAGCCGCACCGGTCACGAACACCGCGTTCGTTATGCCAAGCGCATGGGCGTTCGCCTTGAATGCGTACGTGTCCTTCACAGAAAAAGTCTTTTTGGTGTACGCTGCGAACTCTTTTAAGCTTTGCATGACGTAATATCCTTGTTCAAGTATAAATTCCTATCTTCTGGGGGTAACGTGCCGAAAGTGAACAAGACGAAGAGTGGCAAGCTTTTCCTGTACTTGCCGACAGATATGGTAGCTTCGATGAAGCTGAAGGAAGCGGATGAGCTCGACATCGTGAAGCAGGGCGATTCATACACGATAACAAAGAGACCCGTACAGATCGCAGCTCCTGCAGCGAAGAGCTCTGCGCCGCAAGCCACTCCATGGATGCCTGCGCTAACTGCGATGGAGATACAGGTACTCAAGAAGATGGACACGCTTAGGTACAATGAGCGCACCAAAGAGAAGGTGAACGCGCTGCTGAACCCTGATGAAAGGAAGGTTCTCGCTGACATGCTCAAGAAGAGGTTTGTAACACTGTTCAAGAAGCAGGGCGATGCTGACTTCAAGTACAGCATACCAAAGACCATCTATGACAGCTTCCTCATGCGCAAGAAAGCTGTGGTGGAGAAGAAGGCAGCTGAGGAGAAGCCGCAGGCCAGGCCTGTGGAGCAGAAGCCGAAGAGGTGGGAGCAGACCATCAAGGCAGAGAACGCTTACCTGACAGGCCTGGAGGCAAACGGCTATCTGGTGATAGGGAGCGAGACAGAGGCATCAGCTGCATCTGCCGCATTGGAGGAGAGCGTAAGAAGGGGCATTGTCGTTGGAATAAGGTCGTTCAACAAGAAGTTCTACATAGCTACTAAAGCCTTCATAACGAAGTCGCTGCCCAAGATCGGGAAGATGATAGGGCCGAAGGGCACCAGCGTATCCGAGATCTCTAAAGAGACAGGGATAGATGAGGACGGCGTGCGCGCGGTCCTTTACATAATGGCGGACAACGGGGACGTGACCGAGATAAGGAAAGATATCTTCAAGGCGGCGTGATCACACGAAGATGAAGTGGTTGATAATCAGCACTATTATCGCGAATGATGCGACCAGTATCAGCACTATCTTCGGGTTCACCTTTGGACCCTTCGTTGGCGCATCATAGAAGCTCATTACGCCTGCCGACTGCTGCGGAGATCCGAGCAATGCCATAGAATCAATGGTATTGCACCTTACATGTTTATATCCCTTACCTGAGTTGTATAGGAATCGATAGGATGGAGTTCACTGGAATGCAGAAAGAAGCGCCGACCGAGAAGGTCACAATAGAGAGCGAGATAAGCATAGCAGGGCCCGTAGGCACCTGGATTGCCATCCTGGTGATAGGGTTGCTGATAGAATTCGTGGTGATACCGCTGCTGCATCCAGCCACTTCTAGCCTCAAAACTATAGCGAACTTGATACTCTTCCAGCCCGGAGCGATAATACTGCCGCTGATAATGGCGGCCTGGACCGCAGCGAAGGTCGGGCATGCATACCGCGAGAAGGAGATGCCGGTCGCGAAGGTTGGGGTAGTCAACGGCGTCTACCTTGCGGTCATCTACTCAATAGCGATCTTTGTGATATACCTGCTACTGCAGTACATCTACCCAGCGGGGCTGCCAACATCATTCACCTTGATGGGCTTCGGCCTCAATCTCATCATAATACCGGATGCGATAGTACTTGCTGTGGTGCCTGTGCTCAGCCTGGTCTCCGCTGCTAGGCATCCGAAGCAGAAGGTCACTTCGGCTTAGCCGCGCTGACTATCTTTATCACGTCGTTGTCCTTCAGTACGTGCTCCTTCGCTATCCGCATCTTTGTCCTTGCGTCAACTGCATAGAGCATGCCCTTTGCAATGTCCGTGTGTATCGCTGCCGCAAGGTCCATAGCCGTAGAGCCTTTCTTTATGAGTATTGCGTCCGGCAAGACGTTTCCGGAGTGGTCTGAGTACTTGTGCTCGTCCTCGACCGGATAGACAACAATCAGCTCCAGCAGTTCGAAGACCGCCTTGTTGATCAGCTCCTGCACGTTTGTTCCTTTGCTCTTGAGGAAATCCTCCATGTACTTTATTGCGCGGATCCTTTCGGGAGATGCATTTTTGTCGAGCCATTCGAAACTCTTCGACCCAGGCGTATAAGATATGACGCCAGTTTTTGCCGCTTTCCTTAACGCTAGCTCTATCGCACCTGAGCACCCAATCACTTTATCAGGTCCAAATGCCTTCTTCAACAACTCTATGTTTTTTTCGGATCCTGGTACGTCAAACTTGTTTGCAGCAATTATCATCGGCTTTTCCTTGAATATCTCTTGCGTCTTCTTGTTTCGTTCGATTATTCCGGATGTCCATTTGCTTATCTCGCTCTGGATCATCTTAACGTCCTGGATCGGATCAGCATTCTCGGCCTTGTTGCCCTGCGCATCGGTCTTTCCGCTAGCGTCTGTTACAATAATCAGGCAGTCCGCAAGCGACAGGTCATTCAGGAATTGGTTTCCCATGCCTTTTCCCTCGCTTGCGCCTTCCACCAGCCCCGCCACATCAGTTATGTTTATTGGGAGTATCCTGGTACCGTTGTTGCACTGAGGGTTCTTTGGGTCGCACTTTGTGTGCAGTTCTTCGTGCACGCATTTTCTTGTCGCGTAGGCTACACCCTTGTTGGGCTTTATTGTGGTGAATGGATAGTCTGCTATCTCAACGTCGTTCATGGTCATTGCTGAGAAGAGCGTGCTCTTGCCCTTGTTTGGCGCGCCGACGATTCCTATTAGCAACGAATCACCTGAAAAGCCTTCTTCGTATTATCTTCTTGCGGTACTTCTCAACAAGCGCATAATAGACCAGCAGTGAGCCCAGCAGTATGGCAACGCCGATCGCCAATGACTCGATGGGCATGCCTATCATGAAGAGAAGCAGCGCAATTATTCCAATCACAGGCAAGATCGGATATCCGGGCATCTTGAACTCTCCTATCTTTCCCGCCCTCCTGTAGTGTATCAGCGCAAGGCCCGCCATAATGTACGCGAAGAGCAGCCCGAAGTTGCTGATCGATGCTATGGTGTATATGTTTCCCGCGAAGAGCATGACTATTCCTATGACAGCCGATATGACTATGGCGGTGGGCGCGACGTCCCTCTCCTTGTTGAAGTCCCTGATCCTGGAAGGCAGCAGCCTGTCTTCCGCCATCTGGTAGAGCACCCTTGATGACGATAGTATTCTGGCGATGGTGGCAGAAGCAGTAGCGATGAGTGCGCCTATTCCGGTAAGCAGGAGGAGCCATTCGGGGGCTGACGCCCTTGAGAGCGCAAATGCAAGCGGGTCTGCGGACACGGAGTACTGGCTAGTGGGCAGCAGGAGTATCAGAGCGAATACGACAAGGACATAGAGGACTATGCTGATTACAACAGCAAGAAGTATGGCGAGTGCAGCCCTCTTGGGCCCGCCACGAACGGCAGAAGTGAACGTTGATACCGTCTGGAAACCCGCGTACGCAAAGAAGATGACGATGCTAGCTGCGAACAAAGAGGATGCCGTGCCCTGCTCAGGGCTGGTAAGGAAATTGGTGGCACTGAGGTGGTGCCCGAACGCGAAGAGGAGCGCGAATGCAATGAAGGCGAGGAGTATGACCACCTTTATCGCCACAAGGACGAAGTCCGTGCCAAGCGCACCGCGTATTCCTACGAGGTTTACCACCGACAGTCCTATTATGAGCAATATGGCGAACGGTATGCTCAATGAGGCCGCTATTCCGAGTATTGCGGCGAGGTAGGAGCCGAAGCCGATTGCTATGACGGCTATTCCGGAGGAGTAGCTGAAGTATTGGACTATCCCTGTGATGAAGCCTATCTCGCTCCCGAACGCCTTGTACGCATAGGAATATGACGCGCCCTTTGTCTTGGGGAATATGGACCCAAGCTCGCCAACCTCGAGGGCAATTATCACGGCAACTATTCCGACGAGCACGAAAGCGATGAGCGCATTTGCCCCTGCAAGCGCTATAGCTGTGCCGCTCAGCACGAATATTCCGGCACCTATTATAGCGGCGAGGCCCGCGGCAGTTGCGAACGCCAGGCCTATTTTACCATCCTTCATTTGGGTACCTAGCAAACTTTATTATGCTAGATATTAAATATTGAAGTCCTATTGTAGGAACGTGCAGGGATCGCGGAGCTTGGTCAAACGCGCGAGGTTCAGGGCCTCGTCCCTTAGGGGTTCGTGAGTTCAAATCTCACTCCCTGCATTTCGTGCTTCAAACTTACCAATCGTAGATGCAGGGTCCTGGAGTCCTATTTCAGGGCCCACTGCCACTCCGCGCCCCTCTTCAAATTTTCTTAGTAGTTCTTTCAGGCGTGCACGAAGCACGGTATATGGCAATGCGGCTTCAAATTTCATTCTAGAATCAGCAACTGCGTAATCATAAAGAAACCTTTTGGGTGAATCATCGGCGGGTACCCTGCTTGCCCCCACATTATGCGTGACCATAAAGTATGCTTCTATCCTTTTCTCTGCATCCTCCCCCCTTCGCTTTCCGAATGTATATCCATGCCTCTGGAGCAGTTGCACCCTTGATTCGTTACCTACAAAAATATGGCCGTAGATGGTAGATTTCCCGTTATCTACGGCGAATTTTTCAAGCCTGGTAAGAAGTGCAGATTCTACCTCATCACCATATTCGGGCTTAACAAAAAGCCTGCTAACTTTAATGCTGTTTTTCCTTCTGCTATCAGTATTGATTTTCGCTATAAGGTATCCGACTACCTTATCGCCATCCAGAACGACCCACACCAGCCTCTTCTCTGGATCCAGAAGCTCGGTCCAGTGCTTATCAAACCATGGACTTATCTGGCGATACTGTAGCGATTCGGCCTCCTTGGCAAGGTCCCTAACCTGCTCCAACTGTTTCGGAGTCGCCATTGCCAACTGTACACGCTTCTGCGAATGAAGCGGCATGGTGATTGAACTTGCTTGCATAAGCATCTAGGATATGGAGGCTTTTCCAGATATTTATTAGTTAGGATTAGAGTAAGCGACGTCTAGCTTACCTTGAATTCCCCGGCAGGCAGCTGCTGCATTATAGTATCCAGTTCGGTGAATTCCAGTGCCTTCGAGATCTTCTTTGCAGCGTCAGATTTCTTCATGTTGCCCTGCCTTACGTTCACGTACTTTGCAGGCGAGTTACCCTTCTCTTTCAATCTGTAGAAAGTAATCTCGGGTGCGGCGACAATTTTCCCATCCTTGACAAAAAAGATGAGTGACAATGAGACGTTCCTGTACCACTGCCTTTCCCCGCTAAGAAGGAAACTTCCTGTAGCTATTGAGCCCTTGCCAGTGGACTTGCTCACCTGATTCCTGCGCATCGCGTACACGTCAACGGTATGCAGTCCCTCTTTCCACGCGCTCGAGTAGCATGCCGCCATCTGGGCGGTCTCTTCCATGGCCTCCTTCGTTGCGTTGATCCCGTTCTTCAGTATTGTGACACTTGCACCGAATATGTTCGCATGAAAGAATAGATCATTATCATCGAAGTGCTTCGAGTTGAGCAGCTCGTTCTGGTGCGCATCCCTTCCTCCTATAACAAGCATGCCGTCGCTCGTGGTCGTCCAGTGGAACTTCTCGTACCACTCCTTCTCTGCTACAACCATCTTTGTCCTTACTACCGTCTTCGTCGTCTCAGATACCTTGCCGAGCTTCTTCTCAAGGTCCTTTATCGCCTGCTCAGCACCAGCCTTCTTCTGGAGCAGCTTCTTGCTCTTCTTGTAGTAGAGGTCGGCGTTCTCCTGCGCCGATTTCGTAAAATCGATTGTTACCTTCATGATCATATGAATGAGAGGTTGCCATAGACAAGCAGGGATACTATCGTGGCTATAATCAAGCCGAGCACGCCCGCGAGCATTATGCCAAGTATGATTATCTTGGCAGTGCGCTTGTACCTGTCGCTCGTGGGCTTGTAGCTCACGTAAAGTATGTGCCTTGCGTTGTTGATGAAAGTCTGAATATTGCTGATTATGTTCATACGAGCATTTTTAACATCTTGACGTTTAAATAACTATGTTTCGGTGCAGCCATGAAATACGAAGCGATAGTTGTGCACTACGGCGAGCTCTGGCTGAAGGGCAGGAACAGGGGCGCGTTTATCGGAAGGCTGAAGGACAACATAAGGATAGCATTGAAGGGCTGCAATGCAAGGATGGTAGATAATCGCGACAGGTTGCTGCTCTACTTCAAGGACGAGAAGTCATTGAACAAGGCGGCAGAGAGGCTCGCCTACATACCGGGCATATCGTGGTTCGGCAAGGTTGCGCTCACAAAGAACACAATAGACAGCATAATCAAAACAGCAAACAGGATGTTTGAGAAGAGCGATACAGTAAGAATAAACGCGAAGAGGTCGTACAAGGGCACAAAGTTCAATTCCTATGAGATAGTGAGCGGGTTCATAAAGAAGTCGAAGGGCCTGAAGTTCAAGATAGACAAGGACGCGAAGAAGGAGCTCATGATAAACGTGACAAAGGAGGGGGCGCTGCTCTCCTCAGAAAGAACAAAGGGCGTAGGAGGGCTCCCTGTAGGCTCGTCAGGAAGGGCAGTCTCTCTGCTCTCTGGGGGGATAGATTCTCCTGTATCATCGTTTTACGCGATGAAGAGGGGACTTGACGTTGTGTACCTCCACATGCATGCGTTCAATAACAACAAGCAGGCCGAGTCGTCGAAGATGAAGAACCTTGTCGAAATACTTTCGAGGTACAGCCCTAGCTCCAAAGTGTACTATGCACCTGCTTATGTCTTCCAGTCTGCTACGCTGAAGATTCCAAGGAAGTACGAGCTGGTGCTCTTCAGAAGGTTTCTTTTCAGGCTGGCCGAGGAGATTGGAAAAAAGGAGAAGGCAACCACTATTGTCACAGGCGAAAGCGTGGGCCAGGTGGCATCACAGACGATAGGCAACATGGCGGCGTCGCAGCACGGGATAGAGCCGATTATAATAAGGCCGCTCACCGGATTTGACAAGATGGAGATAATAGAGAAGGCCAGGGCACTGGGCACTTACGAAATATCGATAAAGAGCTACAAGGATGTCTGCTCCATCGGAGTCAGCAACCCTTCGACCAACATGAACGAGAGGCTCGTGTCAAAGCTGTACAAGAGCTGCAAGCTGGACCTTGCGCTGAAGAGGACCATTGAGCTGATGAGCTGCAGCAAGAATTAAATAGTTCTTTTAACAAGCTTAGTTGAATGCGAAGTACCATAGACCTGCAGGAGGCACAGAGAGTCGGCCAGGAGCACCTGATGGGCCTGCTCAGGACAGGACACGCTGTGCCGGCAGCACCGCTGGTGGGTGGCTTGGCACTTTTGGGGGCTGCAGGAGTGGGGCTCTATTATATGATCCGTTCCGCAAAGCCAGAAACAGGCGCTAGGAGGAAGAAGTAATCTGCCTGTAGACCTCATCCTGGTTCTTTCTTATCTTGTACTTCTTTGCGAAGTACTGGAGTATGTTAGTCACGTCCCTCTGGAGGAACTCCTGCGAGTTTGGATGCCTCGTTGATACCGCCTGCCCGAAGTCTATCATGTATGGAATGCCGTTGTACATCAGTATGTTGTATTCGCTCACGTCAGCATGGACTATGCCCCCATTATTGAGCTTCTTCATGTCCCCGATTATGCTCCTCAGCACTTTCTCTGGGTCATCCAGCTCTGTGTCGTTGAGCGAAGGCGCTATCGTCTCGTTGTCCCCAAGGAACTCCATCGCGATTATGTTGCCGTTGAACATGTACGGGGTAGGCGCGTGAACGCCCGCATCCTTTGCGACCACCAGGTTGCCGAACTCCTTCTTGCACCATGTGTTGATTATGCTCTCCCTCGTCCGCCCAATCTGCCTTGAGAACCTGGGATCCCCCTCAATGTACTTGTTTAGGTTCATGAAGGCCGATGCTGCAATCCTGAAGAACTTCATGGTAACGTACTTCGCGCCATCCAGCACCTCGGCCTCTCCGGCGTCCGCCAGGTAGATGTCCGCCTCCTTGCCCCTCGCAAGCGGTGTCCTGAGCGAGCTGATTACACCCTTGTTGTAGAACTTGCTCAGGTAGACCATCGTCTTCGAATCGAATATCCCCTGGTCGACCTTCCTCCGTTCTTTGAGCACTATCTCCTCTCGCTCGAGCCTGTGCCTCTTCGACCTCATTCTTGCCATGCTCATCTTTCCTCTTTAGGATATAAAACCTGCCCTGCAACACCCTTTTAATGCTTTTCCTGTCATATATATCAGGTGAAGCAATGCCGGCCAAGAAGAACGTTATCCTCCTAGATCCTGAGCTTTCGTACAGGAGGCACCTGCACTACCAGGAGAGGCATTCTGGTTGGCACATATTCAGGGCGATATACTGGGGCATCTATCTCTTCATACTGGGCGTGCTTCTTACCACTGTAGTCCCTAACACGCTGGACTATACCGGATTCTTCGGCTGGGCGCTGATACTATTGTCATTCTTTGTTGTCGTTTACGGCTTCGCTGCGTCCCTACACCTAAAGCTCATGAAGAAGTACGCATAGCCTCTTATCCTGTTGCTTGCGCGCTCCTGGCAAATGATTGATTGCATTGCAGAACATCTACGAAAATAAAAACTCCAAGCTTCTTGTAATCATACCGATAGCACTGCTCATAATCAGCCTGTATTTCATACCAAAGATACAGCTCGACCAGACGCTCAAGGGCGGCGTAGACATACAGATTCAGACGAACGCGTCGGTGAACGTACGCGCACTGACCTCGCAGATCGATGCGAAGATAGTTGGAGCCCAAGCGAGCGTATCGCAATCCGTGGGAGGGATATCGATAACACTGGATGCTAACACCACGCTGGCCGACGCGTCGCAGTTCGCCTCGTACGTATACACTGCGGATGGGAACTACTCCGCGGCCTCAGTATTGTACGCTTCGTACCAGACCGTCCTGCAGACCCAGCCTAACAATGCAACCGCAATGGCGGCCGCAGATGCCGCGAAGCTGAATGAGACCAAGTACCTTGCAATAATGAACGGCAACCTTACAAAGGAACTTGCACTTCTAGTAGTCTTCACCGGGAAGACACCGGTATACAACTCAAGCGACGCGCAGGCGATGACTAGCCTGGCGCAGAGCGCATACGCAAACGCCTCTGCGATATACGAGACGAACGTGCTTACCGCGCTGCACCAGCTACTTAGCTTCACCACCTACTCATACAACGATGTGACCCCCACGCTCGGCAGCTTCTTCCTTTCGGAGATGCGCGAGATAATAATAGCGGCGTTCGTGATAGTGGCGATTGCAGTCCTGGTGATCTTCAGGAGCCCGGTGCCGGCAATGGCTGTGGTCTTCAGCTCCGCGAATGACATACTTGTAGCACTTGGCGTCATGGGCATGGTGGGGATACCCCTGGGTACGGCATCGATAGGAGGCATACTCATGCTCATAGGCTATTCCATAGACACCTCGCTCCTTTCGTCAATAAGGATACTGAAGAGGTCGGAGGACACGCCTGTGGTTCGCGCATTCAACACGATGAAGACCGGGATAACCATGACGGCAGCCGCAATAATCACGTTTGCCATACTGCTTGCCGTATCTTACATAGCGTTCATACCGACATACTACGAGATTGCGGGGGTGGTTCTTGCAGGGCTTATCGCTGACATATTCACAACATGGTTTGGCAACACGCCGATGGTACTGGCGTACAAGCAGAGGAAGGAGCTGGGAAGATGAGCAAGATAGATTACCTGAAGGACAGGAGGATAATCGTCCTGATAGTTATAGCTGTTGCTCTCGCGGTCCTGGACCTGCACTATGGCCTTCACCTTGGAATAGAGTTCGCCGGAGGAACGCAGATACCCATAACGCTGGAACATAGCGTGAACGCAAGCGCCATGAGCGCCCTGCTTGCATCGCTGCAGCAGCGTGTCTCCACCTTCGGGCTGAAGGAGGTGACCGTCGAGGGCATAGGGACCAGCGAGGTGTATGTAACAATCCCGACGGTCTCGCAGAGCGAGATAAACCAGACGATAAGCATAATCCAGAGCCAGGGAAGGTTCGATGGAATAGTCGGCGGAAAGGAGGCGCTGAACGGTACAGGGATACTGACAGGCAGCATAGGGCAGCCTTCCCCGACAGTACTGAACGACAGCGTCGAGTGGACCGTCACGTTCTTCATAACCGATGCGGCAGCAGCGAAGTTCGCGACGGTTGTCTTCGGGCAGGGCAACAAGCCCCTCTACATGTTCCTTGACAGGCCTCAATCCACTGCGATATTCTTCAACGGGTCCATACCCACGAACAGCACATCTGTTGTATCGCAGCAGACGGCCATACTGGCGGTACAGGAGGCCCTGGCGGACGGCAACTCCACCATACCGACTGTTCAGGTATACAACACGAACGCTAGCGTGCAGGCCGCGGAGAGCTTCCTCCAGGACAACAGGGCCAAGTACACCACTATAATAGCGAGCGAGGGAATCAACAGCACGGTCCTGGCCTACATGAAATCTCTAAACTACACTGTAAAGCTGGAGAGCAAGACGAACATGACACCCGCATTCAGCGCGGTGGAGCTTAACGAGACAGTAGTCGAGAGTTGGCCAGTTGTAGGGCTTCTCTCTTCGCCTGTGCTGAACCCCGCAATTACGAGCGGGAACGTCAGCGACAGCTACCAGGTCACCGGAGTTGCCCCCGCGGGTCTTTCCAAGGAGGCGCAGCTGACGTACGCGCAGGCGGAGACCAAGCAGATAGCTAGCGTGCTAAGCGGAGGCGCACTGCCGGTTGCGGTGTTCTCAGGCACGCCGACAACCATACCGCCGACGCTGGGGTCGCACTTCCTCTATGTCAGCGTGCTTGCAGGGGGTATCGCGATAGTGTTCGTATCTGCGTTCATAATGGTGAGGTACAGGAAGCTCTTCCTTGTGGCCCCAATACTCCTTACGACAGCCATGGAGCTCTTCATAATAGTCTCGATAATAGGGCTCATCGGAACGATAGACCTGGCAGCCGTGGCGGGAATGATAGCCGTGGTGGGCACAGGTGTAGACGCGCAGATAATCATAACGGATGAAGTACTGGCGCACGGCAACGCACAGGCCTCGGCGAAGACGCTGCTGGGCCATGCATTCTACATAGTCTGGGCGGATGCGGCCCTCTTGGTGCTAGCCATGATGCCGCTCTTCTTCTCAACCTCTTTGGTAACCGTCATAGGGTTCTCTGAGTCCACCATAATAGGCGCGCTCCTCGGCGTCCTGATAACGAGGCCCGCCTACGGCGCGATACTCAGCAAGCACTATGCGTGAGGTGACCGCATGATAAAGTACTGCCCAACTTGCAACAGGTCGAGCGCCGACTTCAAGTTCATAGGCGAGTTCTGCGAAGTGTGCGCGACCAAGAAGGTAAGGGAGAAAATACCCGACAAGATACTCATAGAGAGGTGCAAGTCCTGCGACAGGATCAGGACGCCAACGGGCTACCAGCCAGCCGACAAGAATTCTATTAGGGAGGCGGCCGCGCAGGCGCTTCATTCGAAGTGCGACATAAAGATAGAGGACTTCAACGACCATGGTGCGCTCGTTAGGTTCACGTGCGACATAGACGGCAACGAGGCGGTGTTCGACAAGAAGATCGTGATAGAGCTCAAGAGGACGATGTGCATAGACTGCTACAGGAAGACATCGGGATACTATGAAGCGGTCCTGCAGCTCAGGGGGCCGAGGGACCCGGCTGACAGGATGATGAAGAAGTTCCTGAACTTCATAGAGACAAGGGGCGCGTTCGCCTCAAGGGTGGACGAACTCGACAACGGTTACGATATCTACAGCAGCAACAAGGAGATCGCCACCAACTTCTTCCAGTACTACGATCTCAAGCCCAAAAGGTCATACACACTTTACGGGACAAGGCGTGGCAAGAAGGTCTACAGAAACATTTACCTGCTAAGGCTCTAGTCAGGACTGCTGCACGTACACGCAGGGAACTGCGTTGTTGGACGGGCAGACGTTCTGCGCGCTCACATTTATCAGGTAGACGCCCTGGGATGCTACTCCGCCAAGATATCCGCTCACATTCACGGGTGTGTATGCCGTAACGTAGCTCGGGCCCGCCGAAGTTGATATTATGAATATTATCTCGTGGCCTACGCTATTCTGCTGCGTGCCCACAAAGACGCTCTCCACGCTCGGCGGTATCTGGATAAGGACGAGCTGCCTTGCGGGATAGCCCTGCGAGCCTACCGTTGTAGCTATGTTTGCAAGCTTGCTTGCGGCAGCCTGGGCCTCCGTTGAAGCGAGCGATGAGCTCGATGTGGATATCTGGAGGAATGCGAGCGTCACTATAGGAAGAAGCATCACGAGGCCGAACGAGACTGTGATCAGTAGCTCGAAACTCGACTGCGCCCTCACGTTCCTTATCATCTTAAGCCGCATAGTCAGCCTCCTCTCCCATGCCCTTCTTGAATGAGGTTACCTTCCTTATCGCCATGCCCTTCTCCTTCTTCCTCTTTATCTCCTTCATCATCTTGCCGAGGAGCTCGTTGAGCGTATTTTCCACATTGTAGTCCGTCGCGTGCACGTAAAGGGTACTCTGGTTCTCTATGGCCAGGCGTGCGCGCATCTCGTACAATCGGCTTCTTATCTTCCTTATGTTGATTGATATGTACTGCGGGTTGGACCCCCTCATGCGCGATATCTTGTCCATGAATGCGGATATGCTGTTCCGTATGTCCTCCTCGTACTCCTCTGTCTCCTTGTCTATCCCTGATATGAGTATCTTCTGCTCCTCCGCGCTCCTTGAGGATATCACGCTGCCGAAGATATCGTAAACCGTAATCATGCCTACAGGCGCGCCCTTCCTTGTCGCAATGACCGATGATACGTCCTTCTCAACCATGTTGCGCGCGACATCCGCAAGGTTGCTGCTGTAGTCCGCAAGTACGAGGTTCCTGTTCGCGACTGCGCTGAGCTGCGCGTCATACGAGCCATAGGACTTGTCCTTCATCTCAGGAAGCCTGTCGCCCTTCCTTGTGTACGTGAAGACAAGGTCGTGGTTTGTTATTATACCAAAGAGCCTGCCATTCTGCAGCACAACGAGCCTGTTAACCTTGTTGGCGCGCATTGCGGCCTTTGCCTGCG
The DNA here is from genome assembly GCA_030037075.1 of Microcaldota archaeon. Lineage (GTDB taxonomy): Archaea > Micrarchaeota > Micrarchaeia > Micrarchaeales > Micrarchaeaceae > JAJZAB01. The sequence continues at coordinate 13,408 of JASHRX010000056.1, forward strand.
ATAGGGTCGCCCCGGAGTCTATCGCAATGACAGGGGTTGTCATCGCGTCATTCGCTTTTATGTCGGAGAGCATTTTGAGCGAAAGAAGCACCTTGAGCACCGTGAATCTCTTTATTATCCCTGTTATGCGACTGCCAGACATGTACGGAAGCGCCTTCGCCCTGCTCTTGTGGAAACCTACAAGTACCTCATCTATGCTCGTGCTGTCGTTTATCGTGGGCACCGCTATGGCGAATTTTTCAGCGTTCACTCGCGTCCCTTTGGCAGCTGCCCCGGACCTGTAGAGCGTTCGGTTGTCTATTATTCCGAAGTACTCCGAGTTCTTGTTTATCACAACCGCTCCGTACTTGTCTATCGCCGATAAAATTTCAGAAACAGGGGTCTTTCCATCGAAGGAAACGGTCTTTGATATGAGCTCCTTTGGTATGTTAAGGTTGGTCGTATCCATCAAAGCGCCCTCTCATAAATCATGTACAACAAAGTATAAATAGCAAGCAATAAAATTCTATCAGAGCCAGGATGGCAGATCGGCTATGCGCCCGCCTGCAGAGCGGAGAAGGGGGATTCGACTTCCCCTCCTGGCTTACACATCCAGAACGGCAGTTGCCTTGAATCCGCTCTTCTCTTTCGTGACCTTTAGATCGTAGCGCGACACGCCCTTGACGTAAATGACAGAAAGTTTCGGATCCTGCTCCTTCGCCTCCGACTCGCAGTAGAGTTTGTATTCGTCCGCATGGCTTATCCGCATTTTCTTAACTGCGTAACCGTAGACGCCCATAGAATCCGCGTTTGAAAGCGCATCCTGAAGGGTAGACCAGAGTAGGTCCTCAAGCTTGTCGGATTTTTCCTTAATTTTAATCACTTTTATTTTGCCTTTGGACTTTTTTACCTTTGAGATGTCTGCAGATGTGTCGAAAAGCGCAAGCACTGCATTCTTGAATGCCTCGTTTAGGGACTTGCCGCGCGCAACAAGCTCTACATCGGCCGTATGGTTGACAAAAGAGTAGCCCTTCCTTTGCATCGGAACACTTTATTGCATTAAGGCAACTCCTTATTAATATTGCTTGCAAGTATTCTATGTCCGATGAAGACAAGAGTAACTACTGAAAAATGATGAAGACCATTTCGGCCGAGGACATTAATTTTCTGTGTATTGAATGCGAACCGATCCTGGGAAGGTATTCGGAATAATAGTCATTGTTGTCGCGCTTCTGCTCTCCATGGTAGGCACGCTGCTCATCACCAGCCCTTCGATACTTGACACGGACGTTGCCACATACGTGGTTGTGGTAATGCTGATGCTTCCCATCTTCCTCTTCTTCATGCTGAAAGAGGATCTCCACCTGACAAAGGACAGGAAAGACGCAGCAATAGGGGTAATCGTCTTCGTTCTCTACGTTCTGCTTCTCGCATCTTTGAGAGTCGGGCTCTCGTCCGCATTCCTAACCTTCAGGATAGACGCGCTGCTTATCCCTTTGATAATAATATCATTCGCTACCATACTCTTCGGCCTGCGCAACCTGGCGAAATTCATTCCTGTCACGTTGTATTCGCTGTTCGCCTCGCCGCTCCTGCTTATGCCAATACTTTTGCAGAACTCCACGTTCGCAAAGGTAAACGCCATCTTTGTCTATTATGTGATTAAAGCGTTCGGCGTGCCGGTCACGCTCAATGGCATCAGCATCGTGTCCGCGGCAAACACATCGATATCGATCGCCGGGACGTGCGCACCTATCGGCACGTTTGTCGCATTGATTATGTTCTTGATTCCAGTGGCCTATCTCTACAAGGGAGGCATATCAAGAAAGGTGGCTTGGGTGTTCTCCGGTTTCCTAATTATGCTGCTCCTCAACTTCATTCGAATGTTCATCATAGCGTACTATTGGGCCTATTCTGGAATAGGACAGGCCGTAGCGGTATTCCATCTCTTCGCGGGGCAGATACTCTTCTACGGCACCATAATCATAATGCTGCTGATAGCCAAGAAGTACGGCATGCAGCTTGAGAGGCTCAGGAAAGGCCAGGCACCGACACTGGGCAAGGATTTGGCGGCGTCGATCAGCAAGTTCAGCCCCTATTGGGTGCTGCCGCTTCTCTTCGGAATCCTTGCAGGCGCACTCTCAACCGCGTACATAGGCGCCACATACGCGTCGCCTGTGTTCTACTACGGGAATGTTCTCACCATAAACCAGAGCTCGACATACCAGGGCATCGGATACAACCTGGAGCCGTTTGGTACAAACGCGATTAAGCTCGGCGAGGAGAACTACAATTATTCTTTTGCCATACTGAATGGCCCAAACGTTAACAATTCCGTTTACATAGTGGCATCGGTAAGCACGTCTCCTGCAATCGGTAGGCTCGTCACAAACTACACGAAACCGCTCGGGCAGCATTCATACCTGCTTAAGAACGGCATAAGGATAACGACAGGTTACTTCGTTTCCGGACCGTACACATTCGAAATAAACTATTTTGCGAAGCCTTATTCGGTATCGGGCCAGTTCGTGTCAGTGAACTACGAGTTCTTCGCGCTCGCGAACACAAGCAACGTATCGTGCAATGCTCCAGATGAAAGCGCACTGGGTGCGGTCAATTACATTGAATCGGGTATCTACAACTTGCTTGTAGGGAACTTCAACAACAGGTATGGCGATGTGCTCTGCAGCGCCTACATTGTTGCGAACGAGGTGTAGTGCATGAAATTCGTTTATGATGGGGCCGCAGTAGTCTACCTGTACAAAGGGGGAAAGAGGCTCTTTCTCTTCCTCATCAATCCGGCAGGGTGGCTGGACATTCCGAAGGGGCATGTTGACAACGGAGAGAGCGTCAAGGAGGCGGCGATAAGGGAGACAAAGGAAGAATCGGGCCTCGATGTCGCTCCCAACCCATTCTTCAAATATACATTCAGCTATTGGGTGAACGAAAATGGGGAGAAAAAAAAGAAAGTAGTGACAACATTCCTTGCTCGCGTACCCGAAAACTCAAAAGTTAAGATATCTCATGAGCACAGCGGCTACAAGTGGCTGACAGCACAGGAGGCAATCAAGCAG
>JASHRX010000057.1 GCA_030037075.1 Microcaldota archaeon
GTTGCTTGACTGGCTAGGAGGCTTAATATATCTCTTAAGACCAATACTTATTGTGTATGAATGGGGACTACAGTAGCCATTGTTCTAAGCAATGCGAACGATAAAAGCGGCAACCTTTCTGAAGAGGGCAAGCAGAGGGTAAGGAAGGCGGTAGAGCTATTCAAAACTGGGAAGGTAGATAAACTGCTAATGTCAGGTGGGCATGCGCCAGGGTCTGAAAACGGACCAACCGAAGCGGAGAACATGAGAGAGTATGCGATCAGGCAGGGCGTTCCTCCAGGCGATATACTGAAGGAGGAAAAGTCCAGAGATACAGTAGGCAATGCTATGTATTGCAGGTCAGTAGTCGACAGCTTACCTGGCGTTGATAGCATAGTAGTGATAACTTCTGATTATCACGTTGAGCGCGCAGGATATTTCTTTCAAAAAGCTTTCGGGAGCGCCTATCCAATTACGCTTCAAGAAGCTCGAATAGGCATGAGCCCACAAGAAAGAGAGGCATTGCAGGAGAGCGAAAGGAAGAAAATGGTCGTTATGCGCGAGCGTTACGGGCATATAGCAGATGGTGATTACAAAACTTTTAGGGAATTTGTGGAAAAGACTCATTCTCTCTATACTAAGACAAAATCAAAAGCAGCATAGCTCTCCTCCCTCTTTGGGCTTGGATATAAGGGCTTGGAATGAGGGCTTCCTTCTAAAACTATATATTATAGGATATTGCCTATTATCGTGGTGTGGTGGTTTTACCGTCAGAACCGTTGACATAATTCTGACCGACTACGGGAATTACCCTAATTAATACACTCATTTTAATTTGTAACTAAATAAATATAAAGCGAACTAAAGGGCATATCCTGTGGGTTCTGCATGATAATGATAAAAAACGGGCTGGTAGTCACCCAGGACAAAAGGCGGAGGGTCATCGAGGGGAACGTCCTGATAGACGGCGATGCAATAGATGAAGTTGGCGGAGCCACAGACAAATCCGACATCGTCATCGACGCAAAAAACGGAATTGTGATGCCCGGCCTCATAAACATGCACACCCACGTGGGCATGACTGAGCTGCGCGGCATGGTCGACTGCAGCAGCCTGGAGAGGTTCCTGGAGCAGACAACCGCTTTCGACTCAAAGAACACGGAAGGCAAGATAAGGAGGTCAGCGAGGCTGGCCGCCGAAGAGATGATTTCCACAGGAACAACATCCTTCCTCGACCTCTACTATTCAGAGGACGTAATAGCAGACGAGATGTCAAGGAAAGGGATGCGCTCATTCCTCTCGTGGGCTGTGCTCGACAAGGAGTACACCACGCAGAAGGGAGAGCCGATAAGGAACGCCGAAAGCTTTGTGAAGAGGTACAGGAACAAGAAGATGACGACTCCGTCGTTCGGATTGCAGGGCGTCTATGTCTGCTCAAAAGAAACAATAGAGCAGACGAACCGGCTGGCGAAGCAGTACGAGACTGTGGTGCACATGCACCTCTCGGAAACAAGGAAGGAGGTAGAGGGCCACAAAAAGAAGTACTCCCAAAGACCGATAGAATGGATGGGAAGGAACAGGTTCCTCTCGAGAAGGCTTGTGGCTGCTCACTGCGTCTGGGCCAATCCCAAGGAGATCGGCCTGCTCGCAAGGTCTGGAACTACAGTGGTCAACAACTCAATCAGCAACGCCAGGCTCAACAGCGGCAGCGCGAATGTAAGGGATATGATCAAGAAGAGGATAAATGTCACACTGGGGACGGACAGTACCGCATCCAATGACAGCCTCGACATGTTCCAGACCATGAAATTCTCTGCCCTCATGAACGGACTGCCGGCGCAGCATGTCCTCGACGCCGCAACGGTCAACGCGGCGCGTGCGCTTGGGAGCGAGATAGGGAGCATAGAGAGGGGCAAGAAGGCCGACATTATAATACTAAACGACGACGCTGCGATGAGGCCAACAACCAGAGATAACGCGGTCAGCAACATCGTCTTCGCAGCTCAGGGCGGCAACGTAGACACAACCATAATAAACGGGCGAGTCATCAAACGTTAAGGGTGTTTTCCTGGAGGTCACAGTTTTCATACCGATATACAAGACAGGGAGCACGGTATTCAGGCTCCTGGGTAGCATGCGGAAGCAGTCCTACAAGGGCTTCACGATAATGGCCGTCTACAAGGAGTGGGATGGCGGCAAGCAGGTGCTCGGCAAGATAAAGGACTACCCCGGCCTGGAGATCGAGATGGTGAGGCAGGATGAGGGGCGATTCGAGGAGGCGCTCAACACAGTGTACAGGAAGGCGGACGGCGACATAGTCGTGCACACGGACGACGACGCTCGAGTCTCCTCCAGGTGGGTCGAGGACCACATCAACGCGCACAAGAAGAACAGGAACGCGGGCCTGATAACGGGCATGGTTGACGAGAGTACCTTCTCTGACGGAAGCTCGCTGCCCTTCCTGACAAGGACGATAAACGAGTGGAAGTGGCTGATGAACAAGCACACCATACTCGACAGGCCGATCGACCCGAAGTTCAAGGATTACGGAATGTACATAGGCAAGTCGGGCATGCTCGTCGATACTGGAAAAAGAAGAAACCTGATAAAGACATTCAAGCAGCACGGGGTCAACATGTCGTGGAAGAGGGACGCGCTGCACGGGTTCAGGCTGCCGGGCTACACAAAGCAGGGAGGCAGGAACGAGCCCGCCGCCGCCCTGGAAGTACTCGACAGGGGATTTATCCCGATATGGTTCGACAGGGCTGTTGTCCACCACCCGCTTGCCGAATCGGACAGCAGGAGCACCTCGATAAAGTCGCTGCCGGAGGAGCTCACCGCGGAGAGCGTCGTCTTCTCCTATTATGTCTCGAAACTTTACAAGGTGGACCTAGGGGTCCTTGAGAGGCGGACAAGGTTTGATGACATAATTGCGCGCTTAGTCACATCGAACAGGA
>JASHRX010000058.1 GCA_030037075.1 Microcaldota archaeon
GGTCCTGAGGAGCCGTATGTCTATCGGAATAGGCTTTGCTTGCGTGCACTTGTCGCATCCATTCTTCATTCTAGGTATGTTTGTTTGTCTCATTGCATCATCTCAAGCGCGATAGGAAAAGGGGCTGCGCTGCCTGAAGCAGCGTGCCTACTAGGAGTTCGAAAAGCGACCACATAAACCACCCTTACTTAGCAGTATGTCTATGCAGTCAGACCTGCCCAGCAGTAGTAGGCAGAATCACTGAGGCTGGCGCTAGCTCTAGAATGAGTTATTGCTGTGACTACTAGCGCAGTTTCCATCTTAATCTGAAAGGGTGAGTCCGAGGCGGTATTTATTACTTTTGTACAGCCGCACGGAGGGCTTCACGCGACCTCCCTCAAGTCCTTTTTGAATGCGCCGAGGCCGAATATCCTCCTGCCCTTCTGGGTGCGCCACAGCGCAGTGGCCCTTTTCCTCATTACCGATACGTGCATTCCGTTCTTAATCTTGGAGTTGTGGACCCCAATAAGCCTTCTCGCATCTATTGTCATTATCGAATCCGGTGGCTCGACCATCAGCCTGCCGTTGAGCCAGCAGGCTATGTTCTCATTTTTCACGAATATCCTTGCTTCATTGCCATTGTCGTCGCTGACATAGTAGAAGCCTTTCAGGAAGCCGCCGCTGTCCCTCAAGCTGACCCGGGTTATCGTGCCGTTGATCACAAGCCTAGCCTTCAGGTACCTTCTCAGCAGCTCGGCGGAATTGCTTCTACCTACGAGCCTTGACGCCATCTTGCCAGTGTCGTACGACCTCAGGAAGATGCCCTTCGTGAGAATGCGTTTCGCATCGCTTATGCGTATTGTGTGGTCTAAGACTGCTGCGGATCCGCTCTTCGACCTTGTCGCGAGCTTCCTTATTATCGAGTCTATCCTGGGCAGTTCCTTTCTATTGGTAACGGAGACTGCTTCTCCGTCCATGTTCACCGCAACCAATGGCAGTATCGCCTTGTTTGCCACAAAGAAGTTGTCTATCTGTATCTCGGGGACAGCCCTCCCCCCTGTGCTGTCCGCATCCAGTATTGGAATGCCCAGCGAGCTTGCCGCCCTTGCAACAAGCGCCTCTATGTTAGTCTCACCTGCGAATAACGCGGCCGGCCGCCTGCCCAGTATGCCTTCGAGTATCGATATGCCCTTCTTGAGGGGCTCACCGGGGTCAAGGTTCGTGACGGATGTTGAACCGACGCCGTATGCGGCGCAAGCGTAGTCGCCGCCATCCAGCTCGTCTATGCTGACTATCTCCGGCATGCGCTTGATTGAGCCTAGCATCTTCGCCTGCATTCCCATCTCGAGGCCCCCGCCCGTGGAGTATATCGATGCGCCCTTCAGCACCTGCTCGAACCCGTTCCTACTCAGTCTCATTCGCATGCCATCACATATTTTATCTAAGCAAATCTTTTAGACCATCGCCGACCAGGCCGATTCTGGGTATCCTGTAGTACTCTGCGAGCATCCGCTCGGTCTGCTCGGTAGGGTTGTAGTCGTCAAGGAAATACAGCCTGGTGTGCCCTCCCCTTGCGGTGAACGAAACCCTCGGCACAAGACTGGACTGCACATGTATGCCTGCAAGCCTGTAGCTCTTTTCCTGCTGCGCGAGCTGGCCTGAGAGAACCTTATGGGCGCTGCCCATTATCCTCTCTTCTGTAGCGTCCTCTACCGGCAGGCCTATCACCTTTCTCTCTTGCGAACTTTGGGCCGCGAAGAGCTCTGCTACTGCATAGCTGGCGTGCGGCAGCGATTTCATGGGATCCTCCTTTGCCCCTTTCTCGCATATCTCCTTTAGCGCGGCGGACCAGAGGCCGCCGAACCTTGCGTCCTGTTCGAGTATCTCCTTTGCTTCGGGGTAGGTGACCCTAGTGCCGTCCGCTGCGCGTCGCCTAATCTCTTGGCCTAGAGCCTCCATTGGAGTTAGCTCCTGGAATGCTAAATCGCTTCTGCCAGATACCGCTGTGACCGCCCTTGAGTACAGCTTGGCCATTGCATTAGACCTTGCGTCAACTGCGGCCATCCACGCCTGCATGAGCTCCTTCGGCATAAGACCCAGGTTATAGGCCTGCAGCGGATATGTGTAGTACTCGTACTTGGGCATGTTCAGGAATACCTTGTCCACATTTGGGTTCTCCCTGGCGTATCTGCCAAGGAAGGATCCCATACGGTAGATGAACTCGATCTCGTAAAGGCTAAGGCGCTGGTTCAGCTGGAGCTGCGCCACCGGATAGTCTATCGGCTTGATGAACGGATCGGTCAGCGAAACCCTCCTGCCGTCATGCAGTATTGCCTCTGTGGAGTTCGTGCCGAAAAGGCACGGGCCTGTTACAACCTGCACAGCCCTCTCCTGTATGTCTCCGAGCTTGTTGAACGGCGTGGTGGCGTGAGCGTAGTAGCTGACACCGTCGATGCGCAGCTCTGGATAGTATGCGTCCACCTGCTGCTTCTCCCCGAAGAGCCTGAAGGCTGCCGGGCCAAGCTCGAAGCCCCTCAACGAGAGCAGGTTTCCCTGCATAGTTTCTATCAATCTTCTCTGGCACCCATACCTTGCGCTGGCCCCGTCAGCGATTTTGGGCGCCAGCGCGTCCGGCCTCAGCAGCATTGCAGTGTAATTGTTAAGCCCGAAGGCCACCACCTTCGACGGATCGAAGAGCTGCTGGCGCTGCGGAAAAGCATCATATCTACTATTGTTATTGGAAACCTGGCCCACATAAATCACCAAACTTTATGTTTATGCGGCCGCAGGCTTCCAGCAATGCTGCCTGAAGCCTGTGAAGCTGGCGCTAGTGCAAGAACGAGTTGCTGCTGCACTTGGCGCCGTTTGCATCGTAATCTACATCATGTACGCTTGACATGGTATATATAGTTTTTGTGCAGTCTTCCAAGGGTAAACCTTTTATATTTAGCCATTTAACAATATATATGGTGAAATGGCATGGTAAAGACAACTATAAATCTTGATACTGAAGTATATAGAGAACTGGTCGAAGAGGCCGTAAGGAGGTATGGAACGACTAAAACGCTCTCCAGGGTTATAAATGAAAAATTGAAGAAGAAAATCCACGAGAAGGAAGGCAGTATCGTGGACAGGACGGCAGGCATGTGGAAAACCAAGGAAACGGGGGTGGAATACACGAGGCGTATAAGGGCGGAGGAGGAGAGAAGGTTGAAGAGGCTGTGGAATGAGCGAAGCGGTGTTTGATACAAACATATTGGTGGACCACCTGAGGGACGTAGAAAGTGCAACCCTGCTAATAAAAAAGGTAGAAAGCGGCGCGATTACTGGATATATATCTACAGCTACAGTAGCAGAGCTTTTTGCTGGCCAAAGGGCAGGAGGCAGGGAGGATGATATGCTTGAGGCACTCCTGGAGCTGTTCACTAAGGTGGATGTGAACGAAAGCATAGCGAAATTGGGAGGGAGGTTCAAAAGGGACTATGGCATGGCGCTTGCGGATGGTATCATAGGGGCCACAGCAGTGAATCTGAATTGCAAGCTTTTCACTCTGGATTCAAAGGGTTTTAGCAGGGTAAAGGAAGTAGACGCGGAAAAGCCCTACTAGATCATTTGAATGCGTAACCCAATGCAAGGTATATCAGCTTCGCAGCAAGGAAATTCGGCGCAGTAATTCCAGGTATCGGGCACAATTCGTTGAAGTCTATTCCTATCAGATTTCTTTCTTTCAGCACCCCCTTGAGAATGTCCTTGAGCTCATTGTAGCGCATGCCGCCAGGTTCAGGGGTTCCAGTGCTTGGCATCTCTGACGGATCCAGCACATCAAGGTCGATGGTTACGTAGAGGTTCTTCTTTGTATTCTTCAGTATCCTCTCTATTACCTGCTTGATTGCCATCTCCCTGATATCCTTCATGTAGAGCGTACTTGCCGCGTGCTTCTTCACGTGCTCCTCGGTCGTGCTGCGAACACCCACGCTGTAGCAGCTCTTGCACATCTCTCTTATGCGTGCCATTATGCACGCATGGCAGTACTTCGTGCCAAAGTACTCTTCGTATGAATCTGAATGGGCGTCGAAGTGCAGGACGCTGAAGTCCTTATATTTTTCCGCCACGGCCTGCACAGCTCCGACAGCTATTGTGTGCTCACCTCCAAGGAGAAGAGGCACCTTTGAGTCCTGCATTATGAGTGATACCTCCTTTGCTATCCTGTCAACCATCTTTTTTGGCGAGTCAAAGTTGGGCGCGAGCTCATCGAGCGTGTATATTCCCATCTTGCTTACATCCCTGCCGAGCTCCTCACTGTAGAATTCGACGTGCCGGCTTGCCTCAATTATCGCGTGTGGCCCTTCCCTTGATCCGACCTTGAACGTTGAAGTGGAATCGTACGGAACGGGCAGCACAACCACCTTCGCCTTCTCGTAATCCTGATCTTCGATACCGAAGAGCGTGTATGGTGGCATAGCATTTAATACCTTCATTGCATCAGATACTCTGGGGTAATAGGTATAAACACATTAGGCTGAAAACTCTATATAATGTGATGGTGAGCGCATCAGGATCTACTCTCAAAA
>JASHRX010000059.1 GCA_030037075.1 Microcaldota archaeon
GTGATAGCAGGAGATGTGGAACCCGAAGAGGTTGTAATGCACATTCCTATGCTGTGCGACCAGAAGAAGATCGCATACACATTCGTGCCGACAAAACAGGACCTCGGCAAGTCGATAGGTCTTATTGTTCCTTGCGCGGCCATAGCGGTAGAAAATCAGGGCGGCGCATCGAATGCAATAAAGGACGTTGTGAGCAGGGTCACAGGAAGCTCTCACCACGCTGAGAAGAAGGAGGCAGCGCCTACACAGCCTAAGGAGCAGAAGCCAAAGGAGAAGAAGCCTGTAGCGCCAAAGCCGCAGCAGGCAAAGCCGGAACAAAAGGAATAAATGATTTAGATGGCGGAGGAGCAGCCAGCAAGACAACTGTCGGGTTACCTCGCTGAGATAGTAGAGATTAACAACAAGAGCAAGACAGGGATATACGGCGAGATATACTCGGTAAGCTGCAGGATACTTGAAGGAAAGGACAAGGGAAGGATAATCAGGAGGAACATGTTAGGCCCTGCGAGAGTCGGCGACGTGATACGATTGCCTGACACAAGCAGGGAAGCGAAGGAGATCAGGGTCAAGTAGGTCTTTTTATGAAGTGCTCGTACTGCTCAGGTGAGGTGCCAAGGGGAAGCGGCATAATGTACGTGCACAAAATAGGGACCATAAAATACTACTGCTCAAGCAAGTGCTACAAGAACGATGTACTGCTAAAGAGGAAGATATCCAAGAAGAACATCGTAATGGAGAAGAAGATAGAGAAGAAGTAACTATTTCTTTACTGCAAATCTCTTCTCGGCCAAAAGCAATAACACGTATACAAGGAGCCCAGGGTACAGCCCGAATCCTAGGAAGACGAGCGCGCCCATGATGACCGAAGAGTACAGTATGTCGTTCTTTTCGAGTTCAATCCCCATCCTTTTCCCAAACAGGCGTTTCAGAAGGGATTGGAAGAGAATTAGCAGCAAAATTGAGACTACCACCACGATAAGCAGGTGTGCCCATTCCGGTACAAAGACGGGCGTCTGGGATAGATACAAGGAAGAGGTAGAGGTTGCCAGATAAAGGAAGTACGCGCGGAAGCCGCCTATTCCGCCAAGGTTCGGCCCAAAAGGCAGCGGCAGCGTCGGTGTTATCAGATAGGCTATACCGCCCGTGAGCTGTGGCACAGTCTGGCCGTTCGGCCCGGTTTCATGAGCGTAAACCGCAATGGGGTTAGGGCCTGCATTTACAAATGAAGATACAAGCAGCGGGACGATTAAGAGAATCACAATTCCGTATATGAACACACTAACTATTCCTATGAATAGCGTTCCGAAGGTCTTCGCCCTCTTCAATGCCGATATGATCAAGAGGATTACGCAGGCCATGTAAGGGCTTATGATTAAAAGAGACAAAATTCGTAGCAGGCTAGTTGTAGGCGCAATGAATATTGAAAGGAAATCGAGAGCAAAAAGTACAGCAAGAACCAGAGCGGCTATGCGCCAACTATTCATGTGTTTCACCCTTCAGCTTCGGTCTTTCTCAGATAAGCTCGTCAAGGTCTATCTCTGTGCTTTCCTGTATCTTCTTTGTAAGCCTGGCATCGCTGTAGTCCGGGAAGTTGACACCGCTAACTACAAGCATTACCTTGAGCGCATCCCTCTGCATGTCTGGGTCGATCCTGGCGCCCCACTTCAGCAGCGCATCATCCTTTATCCTCCCAGATATCTCCTGGAAGACGCTCTCTGCCTCTCTTAGAGTTAGGCTCTCGCCTCCAACTATGTTCACAAGAGCCCTGCTTGCGGTAGCAAGGTCAGCATCAAGCAGCGGACTCCTTATTGCGTTCTCCAGCGCAATGCCGGCCCTGCTGGTTCCGTCGCCGCCTGGAAGTCCTTCCCCTGTGCCTATGACAGCATAACCCGACTCCTTCAGCACGCTTCTCAGGTCTGCAAAGTCTATGTTCACCATGCCTGGCTTTGTCACCATCTCGACTATGCCCTTTGTTGCGCCCGCAAGAACTTCATCAGATATTCTGAATGCCATGTTGAGCGGCAGGTCAGGGGCAATCGACAGGAGCTTGTTGTTGTGGATTATAATTGTTGAGTCTGTCACCTTCTTCAGCTTGGAAAGCCCTTCGAGAGCGTTCTTCATCCTTGACTTGCCTTCGCTTGAGAACGGCAACGTAACTATTGCGACAGTGAGCGCGCCTGCTTCCTTTGCTTCGTGCGCAATCGTAGCAACAGAACCCGTTCCCGTGCCGCCTCCCAGGCCGCACGTCACAAAAACCAATTGAGCGTCTGATATCATGTGCCGTATCTCTTCCTTGCTCTCCTGGGCTGCCTGCTCTCCAACATTTATGTCGCTGCCTGCGCCCAGCCCCTTTGTCAGTTTCTTTCCGATAAGCAGCTTCCTCTCCGCCTTTGTCTTCACAAGGTGGGGCGCGTCCGTGTTCATTGCAACGAGTGTTGCGCCTTGTATGCCGATGTTGGCCATCCTGGTTATCGTGTTGCTTCCGCTGCCTCCCGTGCCTATTACGTAGATCTTGGGCTTTGCGCTCTCGATGAATCGGAGTATCTCCTCATCATCCTTGCTTATCTCTG
>JASHRX010000060.1 GCA_030037075.1 Microcaldota archaeon
GCCACAAAAGTATTGCGCAGCCCTGCCTTTAATACTTTGCATGTTCTTTGGCTTTCCTTAGGGTTACCTCGACAGGTCTATTACTTCGGGGTTGGATGCGCTCTCCTGCCTGCTTGCCGGTGCAGGGCCTCCTGATACTAGCACTACGTCGCCTATGTTCTTGACGTTCTTGAAGAGCACGCTCTTCTGCTGCAGTATCTTCCTTACTTCCGCCTTGTCCGAGCTCCTCCACTCCTGCATGAGAAGCCTGCTTACCTCCCCTCTCTCCAAATCCACTATAGCGTCACGAACCTCGCCGAGGTACTGCCCGTTGTCGCCATATATGTCCATGCTGTAGATCTCGCTTATCTTCATCTAATCGCCAATATAGGAGTATTATACAAAGCTTAAATATCTTGCGCACCGGCGCATTACTGGAAGTGTTCAGCGGTGGGCTCTGCCGGCAGTGGAACCACAACGGGGCAGCCTGCAAGTTCCCTCGCCTGCCTTCGCATGTCTCCAGGAACCTTCTCGGCGGCCTGTCGCAGGACTTTGCGCACCTCGTGCTCTCCCAGCTCAGTATCCATAATGTGCAGCGAGGTTTCTGGCCTCGGGGCAACCGCACTGCCTGCACCGGGCCTGACCTTCAGGGCCTCATTTACGGCTCCAACAAACGCATTACTCACATCAGGCCGTGCTGAGGCAGTGTACCTTACAAGGAGGTTCGCTCCCATCTCCAATCCGGTTTCTTTGCGAGCGGATTGCTTATATTCGTTTTGTGTAGCGGCTGTCGATCGACGAACATTCGGGTAGCCATTTTTCTTCGGGTTTTCCCATCTCCAAAAACCGAAATACCGAGGGAAAGCCACCGAAAGGTTTAAATATCTATTCCTCCTAATTATACTTAGCTAATTTTGGAAATCTTTAAAAAAGTTTCTCCCAAACGTTATGCTCAAATTTTGAAAAAAACGGTGCAATAAATGGCAAAATCCAAGAAGATACAGAAGAAGGGCAAGGAACCGCGCAAGGAGGCAAGCCCAGAGGTAAGGAGGATTGTAGTCAGCAACAACAAGCTTAGCATAGAGGACAACTCGATGAAGAGACGAAGAGGAAGGCCTCGCAGCAAGTTCAGCGAGAACACTTACATGCCAGGGCCTCAGCTGCCGGGCATGACGGGCAGCGAGCCTGTCGAGCAGGAGGCGCAGAAGAGGTGCCCGAGCTGCGGATCAATCGATATAATATTCGACAGCGAGAGGGGAGAGCGTGTCTGCAACAACTGCGGACTCGTAATAGAGGAGAACGCAACTGACACAGGCCCAGAATGGAGGGCATTCGACGCTGACCAGAGGAACGCACGTGCAAGAACAGGCGCTCCTATAAAGTACACAAAGCCAAACAGGGGCCTTGTGACAGAGATAGACCTCTACAACAAGGACATACGTGGAGTGAGAATTCCTTCTAAGAGGCAGGCCCAGCTTTACAGAATGAGAAAGTGGCACAAGCGTGCTAGCATATCGAGCTCAAGCGAGAGGAACTACCTGATAGCGTTGCCGGAGCTGAACAGGGTGTCAAGTTACCTTGGTCTGCCGGACAACATAAGAGAAAACGCAGCGCTTCTCTACAGGAAGTGCGTGCAGAGCAACATGATTAGGGGAAGGCCAATAGAAACTGTCGTACAGGCAGTCATCTACGCAGCATGCAGAAGCGCAGGCATGCCAAGGACGCTCGATGAGATATCAAGCATATCCGGCCTACCAAAGAAGGAGATCGGCAGGGCCTATAGAGTAATATCCCATGAATTGGGCCTCAAGATTCCGCTCACAGATCCTATAAGCTACGTTCCAAGGTACGTGAACTCGCTCAAGCTGAGCGGAGAGGCGCAGGAGAAATCCATAGAGCTTCTCAGGCAGGCGATGAGGAAGGGCCTCGTGTCGGGAAGGAGCCCAACTGGAGTGAGCGCTGCGGCAGTCTACATCGCCGGCGCGCTCTGCGGTGAAAGAAGGACACAAAAGGAGGTAGCCGACGTTGCTGGCGTGACAGAGGTCACGATCAGGAACAGGTACAGGGAGCTGAAGGACCAGCTGAACATCGATGTAAACCTGTGAACCCCTCTCCGGGCTTTATGCCTAAAGGTTATGAAGGGCTAGGCAGTGCCATGCGAGTCTGGGAATGTTTACTATAGTATAGGAACATTTATATATCTATATTCCCACAATATTAGTGGGAATATCATGCCCGTAGTCAAATCGGATCAAAAGCAAAGGATAAGGTTGCCCAAAGAGGTCAGCAGGAAACTCAGGCTTAACGGTAGAGATTCCTTTGAGATTAGCGTGAAAGACGGGAAAATAGAGCTCACAAAACTGAATGAAGTCAGCACAGAGACTGACCTCATCCTCAGGGACATGGTAGAGAGGCCGATGCACACCAAAATAAAAGTAACCAGCGAGCTTTTGGAAAAATGGGAGGATGAGATGTGGATGCCATGATAATAATAGACTCTAACATTTTCATATTTGGAGAAACCGCAGATGCACCAGAGCGCCAGATGGCCATATCAAAATACAAAGAGGCCGTAAATGCCGATGAAGTGGGCACAAACGTTATAATATTATCAGAGACCTTCCACAAATCACAGCTTATAAACGGTAGAGAAAGTGCTTCGTTGAGGATACGCGATATACTAGGGCATCCTAAGGTCCGATTTCTGGAGCTTGGGGCAGAAACAATATTTAGGGCAGCAAAGCTCGCTAGGGACTTTCAGATGAGGATAAACGATGCGCTTATAGCCCAGCAAGCAATGGAGTACGGTGCTGCTGTGCTGACAGATAATGTTAAGGACTTTGGTAAGATCAAGGCGATTAGAGTAATTCCTTTGAGAAATTAGGTGCAGTCGTAGCCCAAGTTTTTGACGTCGTAGCGCAAGCACTTTCGGTCACCTACGACACTTGCAGAAATTTTGCCTAATCTGTAGAGCACATTTAAAAAGGCAGATGTGCATAAAAACAAACAAGGCGGAGAGGGAAGGAATTGCTTTCTCTCAAAGGGTTGCAATAATAGGGTGTAGAGAATGGATGGAAGAGAACTGGTGGAAGAGGGCGGAGTGTACGACCTGCGGGTGAATGCCAAAGGAGCACGCGGCGAGGGGATAGGCCGGATAGGCAACCTCGTAATCTTCGTGAGCAACGCGAAGACAAGGATCGGCAACAGCTACAAGGTGAAGGTCACCAAGATCCACAGGACATTCGCCTATGCCGAGATAAGCGGCGCGATGCGGGAGATAATCGGCAACGGCAGCCAGTTGGAGTTCTAAGTAGCCTAGAAAAGTATATATATCTAGATTAGCGAGAGCTTCCTGTGAATTTATGAATGATATAGCACGAGCATTCGTTATGATGCCTTTCAGTATCCTGATGTTTCTAGGTGTTATGGGGCTCGCTTATGCGCTCCCCGCAACGGTTACTGGCGGGCAAATCCCCATATGCGAGGTAACTTATGCGCCCATAGGTAACCTGACTACGCTTAACTTCGCAAGCCCGTACCTGAATGACACGAATATCTTCTCAACGGTTTACATGGGCGCCAATCCGGCGGGCCTTGCCACATTTGCGCTTAGGTACTATGAGCCTTCCACAAAGTTATACCAGTCGTTTGCAGGAACCAACCTGGGAGCAGGCCAGTCCTACACTTTCAACTTACCTGCATCAACGCAGAACAACAACACCTACAAGTTATCTGTCTCATCCGTATCAGGAATTGCCTCTATGAACGTGCAGGGCACGGAGTTCAACCCGCTGGGCCCGACAGCAACGGTCTACGTGGGCCAAAACACTACTTCAGGTCCATTCAAGGTGCAGCTCGCTGATCTTGGACAGCCGAACACAAACGGCATATCCAACGCAGCTGTGAATGTATACTTCAGCGCATTGACAAACACATCGGTGGCCTATCCAGGCCAGGTACAGGATTTCAACCTGCCGGGCGGAAGCGTCGCAGTGTATGTGAACCAGACGTTCGCTGGGCTTTATGCTTACCAGAAGTACGCGAAGCTTGAACTCTTCAACCAGTTAACGCCAGTGAATACCGTGTACCTTGGCCAGAACCTGACGGCAGGGCCGTTCACAGTGCAGCTAACCGGATTCGGGCAGCCGAATGCAACCGGAGCAATACCTGCAACATTAAACGTATACTACAACAACGTACTGACAAACGCGACAGAGGTAATGCCAGACCGCGTGGTCGAGTTCAACGTTTCAGGAAATCCTCTCTATGTGAATGTCAACCAGACATTTGAAGGGCTCTATGCACCCCAGAGGTTTGCAAGGCTGCAGATGC
>JASHRX010000061.1 GCA_030037075.1 Microcaldota archaeon
AAGAAGAGGCTTTCAGAGCCGATAGAAGGCGCGTATGTAAAGACACCAGAGCCAGGCATCTACGATAACCTGGCAGTATTCGACTTCAGAGGACTGTACCCATCTATCATAATATCGTACAACATAGACCCCGCAACAATATGCTTCGATTGCAAGGAGTACTACGAGTCTCCATTGGGCACAAAGTTCGACAAGAAAAGAAAGGGAATAATCCCGCAGATTCTCAAGACGCTGATAGACCAGAGGGCAGCAGTGAAGAAGCAGTACAAGAAGAACCCGGATGACAAGTATCTGGGTGCAAGGTCCTCGGCCCTGAAGATCCTTTCCAATTCATTCTACGGATACTTAGGCTATGCAAGATCGCGCTGGTACTCAAGGGACTGCGCAGGCAGTGTCACAGCATACGGAAGGCAGCACATCAAGGATGCGATAAAGGCAGCGGAGAACAGCGGCTTCAAGGTTCTATACAGCGACACGGACAGCATAATGATGCTTCTGGGCGATAGGACAAAACAAGAGACGCTCAACTTCCTGGCGAACTTCAACTCAAAGCTTCCGGAGAACATGGAACTGGAGCTGGAGGACTTCTACAAGAGAGGTGTCTTCGTAGGAAAGAAGACCGACACAGGAATAGCTGGAGCAAAGAAGAAGTACGCCATGATATCAGAAGCAGGAAGGATCAAGATAAGGGGATTCGAACTCGTAAGAAGAGACTGGTCAAGGATAGCGAGGGACACCCAAAAGAGGGTTCTCGAGGCGATACTCCAAGATGGCAGCGCCCAGAAAGCAGCAGACGTAGTGAAGGAGGTAGTAAAGAGGTTGAGAGAGGGCAAGGTGCCACTCAGCGAGCTGGCGATAAACACACAGTTAAGGAAAGGTATAGACAGCTACGATTCAAAGTCTCCGGAATTGGGTGCAGCGAAGAAGGCCGTCCAGGCAGGTTTGAAGAAGAAAGAGGATGTAGAAGAGGGAGTGATAAGCTACATAATAACCAAGCACGGGTCATCCATATCTGATAAGGCGGAGCTGGAGGAGTTTGCAAAGGACTACGATCCCGACTACTACATAAACAATCAGGTAATCCCGGCAACAATGAGAATACTTAAAGAGCTTAATTTCAATGAAGATGAGCTGAAAGGCTTAGGTACACAGAAGAAGCTGATGTGATGGAAGAAAAAACTGACCCAAAGTTGATAGAAGAAGTTGGCGCAATGTCGTACAAGGCGCTTACGATGGCCAGGGACATGGTCAAACCAGGCGTAAAACTGGTCGACGTTGCAAACAAGGTAGAGGGATTCCTGAAGGAGCAGGGGTATGGCGCAGCATTCCCGCTTAATCTCTCAATTGATACACAGGCCGCGCACTATACGCCGACTTTAGATGATGGACTCGTGTTTGGTGAGAAAGACGTAGTTAAGGTGGACTTCGGCGCAGAGAAGAACGGAGTACTAGGGGATTGTGCGCTTACTGTAGACCTATCGCACAACAACCAGAAGCTTGTTGAGGCTACAATCGAGGCCCTGCAGAATGCAATATCTGTTGTAAAGGCAGGCGTAGAAGTCCACAAGATAGGAGCGGAGGTTGAGAAGGCGATAAAGGCAAAGGGATTCCTTCCAATAGTCAACCTGGGAGGCCATACCGTCAAGACCCACGAGCTCCATTCAAGCATATTCGTACCGAACTTCGACAACGGAGATGATACAAAGCTCGAGGAAGGGATGACTGTTGCAATAGAGCCATTCGCAACGGACGGAGCAGGAGAAATAAAGGACAGCGACATATGCGAGATATACAGCTTCGATATAGAAACAGGCGTGAGACTCAAGGAGTCGCGCTCCATCATGGAGGAGATAAAGAAGAAGTATCCACACGAGCCGTTTGCAGCAAGATGGCTCTCGAATGTCGTCCCGTCTGGCTTCGGTCTCTATGCAGGAATAGCAGAGCTGTCAAGGACTGGTGCTCTCACAAGGTATCCTACACTAGTTGAAGTAGGCAAAGGGTTGGTCTCACAAGCAGAACTGGAAGTACTTGTAGAAAAAGACGGATGCAAGATACTGACTAAGTGAAGTTCACCTGTAGGTTGTATCAGGCGATTTTTGTTCTTGTTTAGGAATAACTCTTGCTAATCCGCCTTTAGCCATAGCCTCATCGAACTTTTTGATCGATTCAGTTAATACTTTTGTCAAATCTTCTGCAACATCTCTGTTTAGAATAAATCGCCCTAAAGCCTGTTGCATACTCTCATCAACAAAGGTTATTTCTAGAAGGCCACTAGTGGCTGTCAATTCCTCAAGTTTTACCTCTGTTTGTTTGCCATTCTTAGCCTTAAAACGAAAACCAATCAGAAATCCATCAGTAAAAATAGGTTTTATTCCATTGATTTTAGCACTTTGCGCTATCTCAGTTGGGTTTGCCATTTAATCACTTGACTCTTTCCAATTTTGCATCTCTACCTTCATCTTCTAACTCCATCTTGCCAGCCGAGGAATTCGCCCTTATAGAAATATCAGCCGCACTCGCTGTGGCCGCACTTTGTGCAGGTGAAGCATCCAGACGCTGCTACCATGACCGTTCCGCAGTCAGGGCATCTCATCCCTTCCGAAGATGACATGACATAACTACCTGCTCCTTCTCTTATTGCCGCCATCGTCACGCCCTTGCTCTCCTGCTTCTCAGCATGCTTCTGCTTCATCTCCGTGAAGTTGGTTATCTGCTGCTGCTTGTCCTTGTCGACTGCCTGCAAGACCTGTATGTTCTTGCTGCTGTCTCTGTATACTGTTATTCCCTTGCAGCCCATGTCGTAAGCAAGCCTGTAAGCCGTCTCTATGTCCTGCGGCGTTGCCCAGCTCGGGAAGTTTATCGTCTTCGATACCCCATTGTCTACATACTTCTGGAACGCTGCCTGGTGCTTGACGTGCCACTCTGGTGCAATGTCATACGCTGTTACGAAGAGCTTCCTCTCCTCCAAGGGGACGGCCTCGACATCCTGTATGGATACTCTTCCGGCAAGGCTCTTCATCAGCTCTTCAGAGTAGTATCCATTCTCAAGTGCCCTTCTTTCGAACTCATTGTTCACTTCAATTAGGTTGTATCCCAGGCTCTCATGCACGTTTCTCATGTAGACTACTGAAAAGATAGGTTCTACACCCTGTGAAGTGCCACCTGCGATTATGCTTATCGTTCCTGTTGGAGCAATCGTTGTTACTGTTGCATTCCTAAGCGGCTTGTAACCCAGCTTGTACCAGATGCTCTCCTTGAATGCAGGGAATGCACCTCTTTCCTCTGCTAGTTCGTGGCTCATCTTCCTTCCATGCTCTGATATGAACGCCATGATCTGCTCTCCGAGCAGCAACGCCTCGTTGCTGTTGTACTTTATGCCCAGCTTTATGAGCATGTCTGCCCATCCCATTACGCCGAGTCCTATCCTTCTTATCGCCTTTACGACATCGGTTATCTGCTTTATCGGGTAGCTGTTTGCGTCAATAACGTCATCGAGGAACCTGACACCAAGTCTCGTTACTCTCTTCAGTTCATCCCAGTCTACCTCGAAGTGGTGGTCTGTCTGCTTCACCATCATAGCCAGGTTGATCGACCCAAGGTTGCATGCATCGTATGCATACAACGGCTGCTCTCCACACGGGTTCGTTGACTCAACTGGGCCGTATGAAGGAACGGGGTTTGCAAAGCTCGAGTTGATCCTGTCAATGAATACCAGGCCAGGGTCTCCTGTCTTCCATGCCATTGTCACTATCAGGTTCCAGATCGCCCTCGCATTCAGCCTTCCTACCAACTTCTTGTTCCTTGGGTTTATCAAGTCGTAGTCCTTGCCCTCGTGCAGCGCCTTCATGAACGCGTCTGTTATTGCAACAGAGATGTTGAAGTTCCTGAGCACGCCTTCGCTCTCCTTGAGCATTATGAAGTCCAGTATGTCTGGGTGGTCCACTCTAAGGATGCCCATGTTGGCTCCCCTCCTCTTGCCGCCCTGCTTTATCTGCTCCGTTGCGGCATCGAAGACCTTCATGAATGGGATTGGGCCAGATGCGACTCCGCTTGACGACCTTACTATATCGTTGTGAGGCCTCAATCTTGAGAATGCGAATCCTGTTCCGCCTCCTGTCTTGTGGATGACCGCTGCGTACTTCACCGCGTCGAAGATCTCTTCCATGGAGTCTCCAACCGGCAAGACAAAGCATGCGCTCAGCTGCCCGTTCTCCAACCCTGCGTTCATGAGTGTTGGTGAGTTTGGCATGAACTTGAAGGATGTCATTGCCTCGAAGTACTGGTCTGCCACCTGGTTTATTTCTTCTGTAGTCTTGTTGAACTGCTTCTCAGAGCCTGCTACCGCCCTTGCAACCCTCTGGAAGAGCTGCATCGGACTTTCTACTATCTTAAGATTCTCGTCCTTTAGCAGGTACCTTGCAGCTAGTACCATTAGAGTGTTTATCGGCAGCTTGAGGTCATCATCCTTTATTCCCATAGATCCCTTGAACTGCCTGATCTCGGTCCTCTTCTGCCTGTAAAGTATGTAGCACTTGGCGACGCTCGCATCGTGCTTCATGAGCGCCTTCTCCACCATGTCCTGTATCTCTTCAACGTTCCACTGCTCCTTGTTCGTTGTGTTCATTATTTCTACAACGCTGTCGGCCACCTTCTTCGCTTCCTTCAGATTTTCTTCATATGGCCGCTCCATATAAACATTAGAATACGCCTTGGTGATCGCGCTTACGACCTTGTTTTCATCAAAACCTACTTTCATTCCATTTCTTTTTATAACGAACTTATCCCCCATTGTTTTACCCCTGCGCAAAAAACTAGTGGCGCGTAGAAATTATTATAACTAAGGTTTATAAACCATTACAAAATATTTTGTATCTCTTTGTACTCACTTTGATAGTGAATATGCGTTTGACGTCGTAGAAATCGTTTACTTTACTACTCTCTCTCCTGCCAGCTCGATGTCGTCGCAGGCCTCAATGAACTCGTGCTGCAGTTCGTCCCAGGCCGCCTTGTATGACGAGTGGACGGCGTTGTCAACGTTGAAGAAGAGCCAGCTCGAGAATGCCGCGTTCGAGACGCCCATGTTGAGAACCTCGCAGATGTCAGCCGATGAGATTGACTTCCATCTTGATGTCTTTGCCTGCCTGTATTCCTCCTTGATCTCCTCGCTGTGCATGTTCGATAAATTCTCCATAAGCACGTTGTGAGTCTTCCAGGAAAGGCCAGAAGAGAATGAGGCAACGAGAATAGCCATTATGACTGCACGTTTCTCGTCCCGTGGTAGGTCGCTGGTTCCGTTCTTCAATGCAATTTTTCGTATTCGTGTCGCGAGAACGTCATACTTTGTTACATTGTGCTTCAGTGGCATGGTCTGCCCCTAAAAGTTTGCGAAGCAAACTCTTCAAGGCTGGAACTTGTCTGTATAAAGCATTGAAAGGAGAGTATTTAAGCATATAAGGTAAATTAGCAGTGTGAGTTTTTTGCAAATAAGTGCAAAAAATCGCGCGACCAGGTGAAAAAATGGGATTCTTCGACCTTTTTGGCAAGAAAGACGTGTCCGAACTGACAACAAATTCTCCGTTCAGACTGACGACAGCATGGGTTCCGTACACATTGTACGCAAACAGGAAGGGATCGATAACACTGAACGTGCGTGTCAAGAATATTACTCCAGAGCCGTTGCTCACATCGTTCGTTGTTGAGCTTCCGCAGAACCTTGGATTCGACTCCTTGCAGGTTTCAAGGCAACGCGAAGTGCGATTGGGAGACATGGGCCCAAACGAAGAGAGGGAAATCGGCGTTGAGGTCTTTGGCGGACTTAAATCAGAGCCCGGAGATTACACAGTATCGCTTACTGCGATAGCGCACTACAGGGACTACGGCCATGTTATAAACGCCGTCAAGAAGAGAACCTCATTGAAGGTCGTCTGATTACTCCTTCTTCTCCGCTTTCGGTGCATCCTTCTCCTTCTGTTGCTGCTGGTTCAGCAGTCCGTATACCCCTGCGACCAATTCGGCGAGCTGGTTGCCCTTCTCTGTCAGTTTTATCACCTTTATCTTGCCGTGCCGCTCGCTTGTGGTTATGCCCTTGGTGTCGCACGCCGAGATGAAAGTGCATGCATGAACGTAAGTGGTGTCGGTCGCCTTGGCTAGCGATGATAGGTACCAATCGCGGTCTTTTATCGTCAGTGATAGGAGTATCCTTGCCTGCTTGTCCTTGAGAAGGAGGACCTCCTCCACTCTCGGCTCGGCCCTCTGGTCCGCCCTACCTTCTGGCTTCTGTTCAGCCATCTTAACCGCAAATAGTCTTCACATTCACCTATAAAAGACCTATGATAGTCTCAATTCCGCAAATTGCGATTATGCTCGGCGAAAAGGTAAAGATATTAATAGTTTATCTCTGATATGATTTTGCGACTTGTAGATGGTGTGTGCATGGTAAAGTACATTATTGCAAAACAACTAGTAGGGAAACGCGTAGTAACGGCTGACGGATACGACCTCGGTAGGTTCGTAGATGCGGAGATAAGCGAGGTAACAGGCAAGATAAATGCGATGCTCATAGAGCCGAGCCTTGACGGGGGCCTGGCGGGCAAGGTCAAGGTGGATGGAGGCGTAGTGCGCGTTCCATATGGCTCTGTAAGGGCCGTCAATGACTTCATAGTGGTTGACAGAAAGGATCTCTGATTCTTTTTCACCCTGTAAGGCTTGCTGCTCTGTAGGACTTAGGTGTTTTGATAATAATCTGTGGCGGTGATGAGGCAGGCAGGGGCGCAATTATAGGTCCATTGGTAGTTGCGCTTGTTTCTGTAAGGAAGAGCAGCGAGCATAAGTTGGCTGAGATAGGAGTAAGGGATTCCAAGCTGCTTTCAAGGCGGAAGAGGGAGGAGCTCTACGAAGTTATAAAGAAGATGGCGGACGATGTCCACGTCTCTAAGGTCTACCCTCCGGAAATAAATGAAGCGATGAAAGGAGGCATATCACTGAATGAGCTCGAAGCCGTGCACTTCGCAAGGCTCTTTGACAAGTTCAAAGGGCATGTCAGTTCTCTTTATCTGGATTCTCCGGATGTTGTAGCAGAGAAGTTTGGCATAAGGGTTAACATGATGTCCCAGAGGCCCACAAGGATAACCGGCATAACGGGCAAGGGCGACAAGGGCATACAGTACACGAAGATAGTCGCCGAGCATAAGGCAGATTCAAAGTATCCGGTTGTGTCTGCAGCAAGCATCATAGCGAAGGTTGAGAGGGACTGGGAGATTGATAAGATCGCTGAGGAGGTTGGCATCGACCTTGGGTCAGGATACCCTGCAGACGCCTATACAATAAAAGCGATAAAGGCGAACCTCAAGAACAACACATTAAGGCAGCACATAAGGCAGTACTGGCAGACAATGGACAGGATCAAGCAGACAAGCTTGACCAATTTCTAATCCTCAAATAGCCTTAGTCAGATAAGCCAATGCGACTGCAGCGACGAGCGCCACTACAAGACCCGCCTTCTGGTGCGGGAGTATTTTCTCCTTTGTTATAACAAGGCCTAGCAGCGCCGCAACCGCTATGTAGTTCTCGGATATCGCAACAGCGATGCGCCTTGCGTGCGCCCCTCTGTATGAGAAAGTCTCCAAAGCCCCAGAAGAGTACTGCTGCAAAAGCGAACAGGACTCCTATAAGTGCAGCATCCATTCACACGCCTACTTCAATCTAATAAAAGCTGAGTTTTTTGCTCCGTATTTCTGTTTCATCCATATGTCCGCATCCTTTATTACCTGGTCTCCGAATCTATTGTCCGGGATCACCACAAAGTCCACACTCCACTTCGCTTTCTTTTGACCCTTTGTCTTAAGCATAAGAATGAAGTCTACATCTGCCGGTCTCCTTTTCTTTGTTACAAAGCTTCCGCGCAGGTAGATCTCTGATATCGGCAATTGCTTTTCCAGTTTGCCTACCACTCTTGTAGCGTTGGCCCACATCTCCTTTCGGTATTTCGACTTCAACAACGCTCTGGGTATCGATTTGCGCATAGATTGTTCTAGCATCAAGCTTTATTGCTTTGTCTCGCTATTATACGTGGATCTGTGGCGCAACTTGGATAGCGCACCGGGCTTCGGACCCGGTGGTTGCGGGTTCAAATCCCGCCAGATCCGCAGGTTAAAGGCGGAAGAATGGACAAAAATACACCAGAACTGTGGTCCTCAGAATATTCAAAGGAGGGCATACCCTCTTCGTTCAGGGACAGCCCGTCCGAAGCGGTCTTGTCCTTCCTCCAGTTCTTGCGCGCTAACGAAGTCCGCAATGGCAAAGTATTGGACATAGGGTCCGGCAAGGGCAGGAATTCCCTGTTCATGGCGAGGCAGGGTTTTGAGGTAGACAGCATTGACTTTGCCCCGGGTGCGATAAAGGAACTTGAGGAATCAGCCAAGGAGTTCAACCTGACTGACAGCATACACGGCCACTGCGCGAGCCTTGCCGATAAGTGGCCATTCCAGAATAGCCAGTTCGACATAGCCATAGATGCGTTTTGCTACACACACATGATAACAAAACCCGAAAAGGAAACTTACAGGAGGGAGCTGCAGAGGGTAATGAAGCCCAACGCGCTCTACCTGCTATCGGTTCCTGGAGTGGATGACGGTTACTATGGAATGTTCCTTGGCTCATCTCCAAACCCGGCAGACAGGGTAATTGTCGACCCCGTAAACTCAATATCGATGATACTCTACGACAGACCAGACATCGAGTCCGAATTCACTCCGGGCTTCGATCTTGTAGCCTATTCACATAGAGAGCACAGGAACATGATGCACGGGAAGGAGTACGAAAGGAGCACCCACTGGTTCATTTTTAAGAAGAAGTAAACGCATTCTTACGTCGAGAGACGGGCGCAAATTAAGTATAAATATCTGGACAAACAGATTGGAATTGATAATGAATGCCAGCTTTAGCTCCCGGAAACGCAGTTGGTAGGGAACTCGCGCAGCTGTACCCGGAACTGGAGAGGTTCAGGGCAAGGCGCGAGGACTCGGTACAACTATACAGGAAACTGCACGCAGTAGACTACGGCGAGGCGCGCCCCTCGGATTCGGATTTGGCGCGCTTCAGGAGGGACATAACAAAAGAGAGGACTCTGCTTGGCGACATCGATGCGCTTGTCATACACGCTAGGAACTTCTCAAGGGTCCACCGGTCTCCTTCCTTGACGGAATTCGGCAGGGATCTGCGTGCCTTCGACAACGAGACAAACATGCTCTTCGCATTGCTAAGAGATGAAGAAAAGAAGATAATCCGCGCGCAGAAGCACAAATCGCAGCTCTTTGGAAGGATACTCGATTCTATTATACCGGACAACAAATGGTTTGCGCTGGGCGCCGGAGGTGCCCTTGCAGGCACCATAACAGGAATACCCGTGCAGCTTGAGGACAAGCCGTTTGCGGCGCAGGTCAGGCTGGAATGGGTTGCGAGTGCGCTGGCGCATAACCCGACCCTGTCGCACTTCCTCTACGATACCTATGTGGTCGGATTTGCTGTTGCCGGTTTTTCGAGCGTGGTCATAGCATCAAGGTTTGTATCCAACAAAATACACGGGTTCGTTACCAAGAGGGCCGCCAAGGTGAGGTTCCTCCACGGCGAGAGCGCCTATAACCCTGCGCAGCAGGCCGCAGCAGAAAAACCTTTATAAACCTGAAGGACATAACATTATCGTCTGTTTTTCCCGTTTACTGCAGCGTTGCAGGAGGGGTTGAACATGGAAAAGGAACAGCTAGAAAAATTAGGCTCATTCATAGCAGCCAACAAGGGCAAGAGGAAGTTCAGCCAGAGCGTAGACCTGTCTATAAACTTCTCGGGTATAGACTTCTCTAAGCAAGACAATAGGCTGAACCTAGAGGTGAAGCTGCCCAACGGAAGAGGAAAGGAGAGCAAGGTGCTCGTCTTTGCTGATGATAGAAACATCGCATCAAAGGCGCAGCAGGCTGGCGCGAAGGTGCTGCCGGGCAGCGAGATAGCCACCATAGCGAACGACAAGGCGAGGCAGAATGAACTGCTTGAGTACGAGATGCTGGCGCAGCCGAGCCTCATGCCAATGATCGCGAAGCAGCTCGGCCAGTTCCTAGGACCCAGGAACAAGATGCCGAAGCCGTTGATCGGAGACGCAAGCTCGATAATAGGCGGAATGGGCAACTCGATATACCTGAGGAGCAAGGGCAAGTACCTGCCAACAATACACTGCGTAGTGGGCAGCGAGAAGATGGAGCCCAGCCAGATAGCCGCGAACATAGATGAAGTGGTAAGCACTGTCGCGAAGAAGGTTGGAAAGCAGAACATCAAGTCAGTTTACGTTAAATTTACGATGAGCGAGCCGCTCAAGTTGGTGTGATTATGCTTAACAGAGATGGAAAGGTAAAGTTCGTCAAGGAGGCGAGCAAGGAGATTACCAAGTACAGCACGGTAGGCATAGTCAACCTGTCGGGCATTCCGGACAGGCTGCTCCAGAAGTCGAGGAACGGCATGAAGGGCGAGGCGAAGCTGATACTCGGAAGGAAGACCCTGCTTGTGAAGATACTTGAGAGCCACGCGAGCTCGAAGCCGCTCATCGAGAAGATGACGGGCACATCAGCAATAGTGCTCAGCAACACGGACCCGTTCGAGCTATTCAAGAAGTTCAAGTCGAACGAGATAAAGCTGGCTGCGAAGCCGAAGCAGATCGCACCTGAGGACATATTGGTTCAGTCTGGAGAGACAAGCTTGCAGCCTGGCGCAGCTGTAACAGAGCTCAAGACAGCAGGCATTGACGTTCAGATACAGAAAGGAAAGGTTGTAATAGCGAAGGACAAGGTCTTGGTAAAGAAGGGAGAGCCGATCAGCACAGTAGCCGCAAAGGTCCTGCAGACATTGGGCAACATGCCGTTCAAGGCCTCGATAGAACCGTATGTTCTTATCGCAGGCGGCATGACATTCACAAAGGAGATACTTGACATAGATCCTAACAGGACGATTGCAGACATACTAACCGCATTCAGCTCGGCGTACACACTGTCGCTCGAGAGAGGATTGGTAAACCAGTACACGATAAAGCCTCTCATAGTTAAGGCATTCATGCAGGCGAAGTTCCTTGGGATAGAGACCAAGGCGTACGAACCTGGAATCATAGAGCAGCTCATAGGCAGCGCCTCGGCTCAGGCGAGTGCACTAGAACATGTCACAAAGAGCCAACAATCAACATAACGCTAAGGTGAAAACATGGAGTATGTATACGCAGCGTTGCTCCTTGACGCAGCAGGTAAGGAGATCACAGAGAAGGGCCTTGAAGAGGTAGTAAAGGCGGCTGGGATGTCTCCCGACGAAGCGAGGGCAAAGGCAATGGTCGCGTCCCTAAAGGGTGTGAACATAAAGGACGTGATCAAGAACGCGCAGACGATGCAGATGCAGGCAGCGGCACCAGCTGCAGCACCCGCAGGAGGCGCGGCCCCGAAGGCAGAGGCGAAGAAGGATGCAGCCGAAGCCAAGAAGAGCGAAGAGGAGGCAGCAAGCGGATTGGCCAGCCTATTCGGCTGATGCCATCCAAATGGCCTTTACTTAGCTGTAGAAGGCGTTAGCTTGCAGAAAGCAACGAATAAATAGATTATGAACACTTTGGTTAGCTGAGACTATGGACGTCTGGGTAGAGAAGCACAAATGCACCGGCTGCGCGCACTGCCACGATGTGTGCCCTGTCGCGGTATTCGAGATGAAGGATAGGGATAGCCCAGACGCTAACAACGACCATGCCCCAGAGGCTGACAAGTGGAAAGGGCAGACGGACGGGCCGCTGCTCGCGAAGTGGAAGGACGTGAAGGACGGACACAGGCACTTCGAGACAAAGTTCGAAAATGGTTCAGGAGGACTGTCGGTAGCGACGAACGGCAGCGCATGCATACTCTGCCAGGCCTGCCTGATAGAATGCGAAGGAGAGTGCATCGTCATAGTCGACGACGCAGGTACTACTTATAGGT
>JASHRX010000062.1 GCA_030037075.1 Microcaldota archaeon
AGTAGCGAAACAAGGCCTAAAGGTAGCTCTGCTTGACAGGAATAAGGAAGAGGAGGTCGGTAAGAAGACCAACTGGGGATGGGTCTGTGGAGACGCGGTTGCCGACTCTCACATCCAGTTCATAAAGCAGAAGACAGGGATAACCTTCGAGTACCCGGAGCTTGACGTTAAGGTAGACGGAGTACTTGTCCTCTCTCCAGACCTGAATTATAAAGTGCCATTTGAAGGAGCGGGATATGTGCTCAACAGGCCAAAGTTCGAGTACCAGCTTATGAAAGAGGCTGTGAAGCGTGGTGCGGAATATATCCCGCAGTTTGAGATAGAAGGGCCAATCGTAGAGAACAATTACTTTGTAGGCATTTTTGGAAAGGACAAAAGCATGCAGCACAGGGAGATCCGCGCGAAGGTTGTGATAGATGCGCTTGGGGTCGCAACGACCCTAAGAAGGAAGCTCCCGGAGAACCCTTATGTTGATAAGACAGTAGATGTATCTGATATGGAATCAACCGGCAGGTTCATCTATGACTTTGATGTAGATCACGAAGATCCTAAGTTCTACGACCCGAAGAACGCACTCATACACCTCAACCAGGAATGGGCACCTGGTGGCTATGGTTGGGTATTCCCGAAGAAGGGCAACAGGGTCAATATTGGAATAGGAGTGCAGAAGCAGAGCCTCGATATATTCAACAAAAAGAAGAACAGCAAGGAGACATTACATACGCTAATGGACAGGTACATACAGGCCAACCCTGTGCTGAAGAACCTCAGATTGTTCGATGAGAACAAGAACGGCAAGGGTTACTGGTCCGTTGCCGTGAGGAGGCAGCTGGATTGCCTTACGTTCAACGGTTACATGGGTGCAGGCGACAGCATGGCCATGCCCAACCCGATCAGTGCAGGAGGGATAGGACCTGCCCTCATATCAGGGATACTTGCCGGAGAATACGCCGCAAAGGCGATAAAAGGCGGTGATGTGAGCGTGGCAGGCCTGTGGGACTACAACCTTGCATTCAACCAAGAATACGGAAACAAGACCGCCGGGCTTGAGGTCTTCAGGACGTTCCTGCAGTCGCTCAACAATGACACTATAAACTACGGAATGCGAGTCTTCCTGACGCCGAAGGAAGCAGAGGAGATAAGCTACGGCCGTATACCAGAATTGAGCCTCGCTTCGAAAGCAAAGATGGTACTGCAGGGCGCAACAAACATCAATGCGTTCACCAACCTAAGATATGTTGTGAAGAAGATGAAGGTGCTGAACGACATATACAACAACTACCCGAAGGACATATCAGGATTCGCGAAGTGGAGAGAGATGGTGAGCAAGGAGATGGAGGAGGCGAAGGCGAGGTTCCCGCCGAATCCGATATGATGCTGTGATTTCATGGAAGAAGAATACTCGAAGTATGAGCGCGCAAGGATCATCGGAGCAAGGGCGCTTCAGCTTGCGCACGGAGCGCCGCCTCTTGTCAAGGTGCCAGAGGGTCTTGTAAACCCGATAGACCTTGCGGAGCTCGAATTCAAGGAAGGAGCAATCCCTATAACGATACTCAGGGAGGAAAACTGAAAGCTTATTTCATAAATAGCCAGGGTCCATCACAAAAGCTTTATTTCTATTCCGAGCTACTAATTTATGGAAAGAAAAACAGCGGTAGTTACTGGAGGAAGCAGGGGCATGGGTAAAGCGATAGCAGAAGAACTCGCAGGGATGGGATATGATCTTATTCTCGTAGCAAAAGACGCAGATAGACTGAAAAAAACGTCCGCAGAGATAGCGAAAAAGTGGAAGGTGAAAGTTGAACCTTTTAAGTGTGACCTTGCTGATGCAAAGGAGATAGACAGGTTTTGTCAAGGATTGGTATCAAAGAACAGAAACTTGGACGTACTAATAAATAACGCAGGAATTTACGTTCCAGGGTCTACAGAAAACGCAAGCCTCGAAAAATATGACGAAATAATGTCGGTAAACACCAGAGGGATGTTTTACATGACACACAAGCTATTGCCTCTTCTAAAAAAAGGGCAAACAAAGAGAATTGTCATTATATCCTCGGTATGGGCATTGGATACTTATCCGGTAGCAGGATACGAGAATGGAACGATATATTCGATCTCCAAATGGGCTCTGAGAGGATGGGTTAGAAGTCTGAGAGAAGAGGTGAGGAGATATAATATAGGGGTTACTATATTGTACCCCGGTGCTGTTTGGACCGATGAATGGGAAGGTGCAAAAACTCCGAAGAAATCCTTCATAGACCCTGCAGAGGTAGGTAAAATAGTGGGAACAGTACTGAGCACAAGGCCCGAAACAGTTATAGAGGAAATAAAGATGGTGCCCATAGTGGGCCACATCCACGGATGAGTAAATGATCGACGAAAAGGACTTTGATTGGAAGAAATACGTCATCGACTGCTTTAAGTCTACGAATTTCTGTACATTGGCAACTTGGGAAAAGAATAAGGTTTGGGCGAATCCAGTCTATTTTGCTTGGGACTCCAATATAAACTTCTATTTCATATCGCCTCCAAAGTCTAGGCACATGTTGAACATTAGACAGAACCCAAACGTCGCGCTCACTGTTTACAATACACAGCAAGACCCCGGCAGTGATGTTTGGGGGGCATATGTTGAAGGCGAAGCCACAATAGTGCCAGATATAGAGGTAGAGAGTGCGTACCATGCTTACTATGAACGACGCTTCCCTGGAGTGGCCAAAAGCGATACTCCTCCTGCAGCCCACAAAGGAGAGAATGCGGAATGGAAGTTTGTAAAGATAAAACCGTTACATATTTTCTATTTCGATACGCGCTTTTTCGATGAGATAAGGAAAGAAGTACCCATTTCTAAGCTTAAGTAGAAGAGAGAGATTTAGGAGTCCCGACAATGTTTCCCTCCATCGTATATACATTTGCATTCTCGTAGTCGAATACCCTGTTCCTGAAGAGTGGGTTTATGTGCTTCTCATCTGATATGCCCACCGGCTTCCCTGTTATCAGGTCATTGAACGCCGGCATCACCACCAGCTTTATCTTCTTGTTGAACTCCTTGTAGCGTTCCTTAGCTCCGCCAGGGTCAACATTGGAGATCATCCATGCCTTCTGCGTGTACAGCGCATTCTTCTCGTCCTTTATTGACACTGCGACGTGGTTGTGGGCCACAATTAGATAATCCTTGCTCATCGCTTCTTCTGATGGCCACATGTGCCCATGCAGCATTGCTACGTTCCCCATGATTATCTCGTCTTCTATTGGCGCCTTCACAAGTTCGTTCAGGTGGCCGTCATGGTTACCCACCGCTATCCTTACATTCAGGCCATTGAGCAGCGAGAAGAACTCGGATATCTCTTTTCTCTCGATCGCATCGGGGTACATTATGGTCTCTTTTATGTCGCCAAGCAGTATTACACTGCTTACCTTCTCGCTTTCTGCCATGCTTATTATTTGCTTGGCCATGCGTTCCGCTCCTCCATGCAGGTGCACACCTTTGTCAGCCAGCTTCCTCTCCAGCCCCAGATGCAGGTCCCCTAGTACAAGATGCCTATCATCTTTGCTGTAGAGCAGCAGCGCTGCCCTGTCGTAGAGGAACCTCAGCTCGTAGCCTGCCATAATACCAGCAATTCTTTAATAAATACAAGTAAGATATTTATCGATAGGGTTACATGGTCTCATTGTCGCCCAACATCGGCAAGATAGCGGGCATAACGATACAGCTGCACTGGACGTTCATAGCACTGATACTGCTCCTCTTCGTGCTCCTAGCAACATCAACCCAGGGCCTCTTCTACTTCCTCCTGATAATACTGCTCTTTGTCTGCGTGCTCATACACGAGCTTGCGCACTCGCTTGTATCGAAGAACAAGGGCATCAAAGTCACAAAGATAGTGCTGCTGCCGATCGGCGGGGCGTCGATGATTGACTATGACAAGCTTACCCCAAAGCTCGAAGTGCTCATATCGGTGGCTGGCCCGCTTGTGAGCCTCGCTCTAGGAGGCCTATTTGGGCTGCTCTACCTGTATGTGCACACAGGGCTGCTAGGCCAGGCTGTATACATACTGTTTGAGCTGAACATACTGCTTGGATTGTTCAACCTGCTTCCGGGCTTCCCGCTTGACGGCGGCAGGGTGCTTAGAGGGTATCTGCAGAGGAAGTACAACTTCATGAAGGCGACCAAGCTTGCCGTCAAGGTAAGCTACGCTGTGATAGTGGCCCTCATCGTAGGAACGATAATCTACGCGGTGCTGATACCCAACGTCTCGTTTGCCTATAGGTATCTGATTGCCTTCTGGGACCTGATCATCGCGCTCTTCCTGTATGACGGAGCCAAGTTCGAGCTTGTAAATGCTGAAATCCGGCAGTATTCATCCAAGATGACAGTTGCGCACATGGCGAGCAAGAACTTCATACTCGCTGATGTGGGCATGCGCACAGATGGAATATACAAATCGATGGTAGAGAAGGGCACAAGGATCGTGCTGGTGAAGAAGGGCTCACGATTCTTCGGCGTAAGGGACAAAAGGCTAGGCGAGATCGTCAAGAACTCGCAGTCCATAAGCCAGGAGAGCCTGAGGCTCTTTGATGTGCCAGTACCCCAGATCCCGAAGAACGAGAAGCTCTCAAAGGCCATAGACATGATGAGGAACGGCGAGATAAACATCATAGTGGTGATGAGCGGCAGGAGCGTCTCTGGCATACTATATGCGCCTTATGTTGAGGCGGCCCTTGAGGTGTACCTATCTCAGAAAAAGAGCAAAAGTAATAAAAATGGCAGTTGAGCATCTAACTGCAGACCAGAGCGACCACTGGTGCACTTATGTTGTACCTAGATAGACTTACCATTCACAATTTCAAATCCTTCAGGCATGCTAATGTAGGCTTCGGCAAGGGATTCAACTGCATAGTAGGGCCCAACGGCTCAGGAAAGTCGAACATATGCGACGCTCTGCTCTTCTCATTGGGCGAATCATCGCTCAAGAGGCTGCGTGTGCACTCCGCGAAGAGCCTGATCAATGCAACCGCAAAGCCCGTCAAGGCCGACGGGGTAAGAAGGGCGTACGTCACGGTAAGCTTCACCGGCGATGAGAACATAGAGATTACGCGTGCGATAAAGTCGAACAACAAGATAGCCTACAGGATAAACGGAAAGAGGGCCACGAGGCAGGACGTGCAGGAGCTCCTGAAGGCGCACAAGGCTGAGATAAACGAGACGAACACGATAGTGCAAGGTGAAATCCAGAGGGTGCTCAACCTCACTCCAAGGGAGAGGAGAGGCCTGATAGACGTAGCAGCAGGGATAAAGGAGTTCGATGACAAGAAGGACACGGCGATGAAGGAGCTCGAGAAGGTGGAGGCGAAGGCGAACGAGTCGAACATAATGCTCGGGGAACGGCAGGGCTTCCTGAACGAGCTTGAGAAGGAGAAGGTAGATGCTGAGAGGTACCTTGAGCTGTCCAGCCTCTCAAAGAGGATAACATACACGGTACTGAAATCAAGGGAATCCCAGATCGGCGGCGATTACACCAAGACGGTGGAGAGCTACGAGAAGGCGACGAACAAGAAGAAGGAGCTCGAGAACCACATAAAGAAGCTCGAGGACGAACTCTCGAGCGCGATAGCCTACAAGGAGAACATGTCCAAGAAGCTCAATGAAGGCTCTATCGAGCTCGCTACAGCCAACAAGCTGATAGAGGAGATAAATTCAACGATAAAGCTGAAGGAATCTGAGATAGCACACCTCCAGGAGTCTATCGCGAAGAGCAAGGAGAGGATAAAGGGACTCAAGGACGAGAACGAGCAGATAAACACCCAGAGGAGCACCAATGCATCTGAGATCGGCACCGTTAA
>JASHRX010000063.1 GCA_030037075.1 Microcaldota archaeon
AAGCATCTGCGCCTGCGTTATCCAGTACGGGTTCCTTGCATTGAGTATCGACATGAAGTATATCGCGTCAGCGTACTCCGTTATCGTTGCTATGTTGCCCGGAAAGATGGTGAGCGGTACATCTATCTCCTCCTTTATTCTCCTGGAGACGTTGTCGAGCAGGTCTCCCTGCACGCCCACGCTGCCGCCTATTAGGACCAGGTCGGCTCCGCCCTTCACGGATTCCTTCGCGGTCTTTATCGCCGCCTCTTCGGTGTCGTAGTCCACCGGGTCTATCAGGCTGAAGAAGAGCGCTCCCTTTGAGGCGAGCATCTCGTGAATGTACAATTCTACCTTTCCTACCTTCATGTAATCATCAGAGTTTATGCCCTTATCTTCTTATAGCTTTTCATGAAGTCCTCCACCATCACTAGCCCGTCGACATCCGTCCTCCTTGCGGGGGCGAATCCGAGCGCCTTCCTTATCTTCGTTATGTCAATGATTCGGTCGCTTGCGAGGAACTCATACTCATCATAGTTTATCCCTGCTGCGCGTGCAAGCAGCCTTGCGACAGCTGGGTTTACCGTCTTCTCTGGAGGCTGGACCCCAAGGAGGCGCGCCGCCAAGGCGAATAGCTCCCTCGGTGTGTGCGCCATTCCGTCCGTCAGGTTGAATATCTGGTTTCCTGATGCTGCAGACTTCTGCACAGCGAGCAGCATCGCCGTGACCACGTCGTCTACGTGCGCTAGCGTAAGGTGGTTGTTGCCCTTGCCTATGTACCTCATTCGCTGCTCCTTCACCATCCTGAATGCCTTGAAGAAGGGCCTCTCGTATCCCGGCCCGTATATCGTTCCGATCCTCATTATCGTGTAGGCCAGGGACTTGTGCGATTCGCCGAAGCTCTCTATCAGGTGCTCGGCCATAAGCTTGCTCTCGCTGTAGTGGCTTGCCGGCTTGGGCGCGGACTGCTCGGTTATCACCTCGCCCGGCCTCTTGTACCCGTAGACGGTTGCGCTGCTCGAGTAGACAAGGTGCGTCCCTGTCTGCGTGCCCTCGTTCGCCGCCAGGATGCACTTTATGAGGTTCTCGGTGCCTATCACGTTCGTCTCTATCAGCTGGTTGTACGTGAAGGTGGAGTTGAGGGATGCGCCTGCTATGTGGAATACCCTGTTCACGCCCTTGCAGGCCATCTCGAGGTTCTTCTGGTCTGACGGTTTCTTGAACGTTAGGTCTGCCACGTATGGAATTACACCGGCCGGAAGTCCCTTCCAGTCGGGATACCTGTCTGGAGCCTCCCTTATCACC
This sequence comes from Microcaldota archaeon, assembly GCA_030037075.1. Classification (GTDB taxonomy): domain Archaea; phylum Micrarchaeota; class Micrarchaeia; order Micrarchaeales; family Micrarchaeaceae; genus JAJZAB01. Next base: position 1,285 of record JASHRX010000063.1, read on the forward strand.
GCCCTGACCTCGTCGCCCCTCTCTATGAGTGCACGTATGATTGCGCTGCCAAGTCCTGTTGAGCCTCCAGTCACGAGGCTGATGCTTCCGGAATCACTCTTCTTCGATGACATCTTCCTTCCCCACCTCCTTCTTCCCGTCAAGCAGAGCGACAGCAATGCCCCTCAGTCGTCCGCTTGCCAATCCGTATATGGCATAGGGCACCCAGTCCTTGCCGTACGGCACGTAAACATCCAACTTGACCTTCATCTTCTGCAGCTTCCTTATCTTCCTGTTGTTGTAGCCGAAGGGCACGCCAAAGACTATGTCGTTCTTGTGGCCGTTGCTGCTCGCCGCAATCCTCACCATTAGGCTCTCGTCCGGTTCGTGTATGCATACCTGGGAGCTCCTCTTCAGCAGCGTGTTTATCGCGTTCATGTAGTTCTTCACTATCCCCTTGTAGTCCTTGCCGTTCTTTGAGTTCTGCTCAGGCACGTACGGATGCGATGTTATCCTAACTAGCGCGTCCTCTGGTATCATGCCAGCTATGCCGTCAAGGCCCTGGTAGTACGACAGGGGAACCTCCACCCCAATATTCTTTCGTCCTTCAATCCTGTTCTTGTACACATCCATGAGCTGGTCATTCGTCACCCCTGTGCCTCCCTCCAGCCATACTGTAGAGGCATCGGGGCCTGCCGCCTCGAGTATCTCATCGAGAAGCTTGTCGGCCGAGCCCGTATCCAGCGCGAAGCCTATCTGGCTCAGCCTGATCGAGAGCGCCGTGTTCAGGTGCAGCCTGGATATCTGCTTCGCCATCTGCACATATGTATTCGCGTTGTACCTCGCCTTTATGGGGTCCCTGACGTCCTCGTTCAGGAACGTCAGCGTTGTGTTCATGCCCTTGTCATTGAGGTTTTTGAGCGCGTCCAGCGCGGAATTCATAGTTGAACCCGCTATGTGCCTGCGAACCAGCCTGAAGACTATGTTCTTAATCAGCCTATGCTCTTCCATCGTCAATCACTGATCAATAGTGTAGTGGGTTGTAGGTATATAAAGATATTTGTCAATATGAAAATGTGTTTGCATGCCCGGCGATTTGAAGAGCCTGTCGATAAGCGACCTCTTCTCAAAGCTGCACAGGATGATATCGGATTTCATCGAAACGATAGACGAGACGATAAGGGACAACAGGCAGATAGGCCTGGATGACATAAAGAGCCTCAGGGCGCACATAACCTCGAGGCTGCAGAAGAACGAGGACATAGAGGAGAACAAGAAGCTGCTGAAGGTCTTGGACCTATTCGCGACAAACAAGGCGGTAATGGAGCTGATAAGGGCTGATGCTGACGACTGGCTGGACTTCCTGGAAGCGATTAAGAAGCGGCTGGAGCAGAAGGGCGACGAGAGCGACCTCACAAGGGAGGAGCTTCAGGACATAGAGAAGGCGAAGAAGCTCACTCAGGAGATACGCGCCATGATTAGGAAGTGACGGCCTAGAGCCCAACAAAGCCTATCGGTGAATCTGGACCTGGCGGGTGCTCCTCCTTGAATCTCTCACGTTCCTTGTCCATCATCTGCTTGCGGAGCATCGCAATCTCTGCCCAAACCGCATTGCTGTCCACAAGGGTTTCCTTCCACTGTCTAGCCTCTTCGTCTGACATGCGGAGCTTCCTAAGATGCCTCTCCTTGAATCCGTTATCTCTGAGTACACCAACGTCATCCAGACGGAACAGGTCAACCTCTATCAACCTCCCGTATTTTTTGAGATCATCCATTGTTTGTATCTGGTTTATGCCGTCCTCGCTAACGTAGCGCAATGCTGGAGCGCCTTGCGCCTCGCGCTGCTCACGCCACACATGAGTAACAAGCTTCATTAGATATACAAAATCCGGGTCGTCCATTGCCACGCCTTTCATCTTGGCGGCAGCCAATATCTCCAGATAATCCTTTGTCTGTTCTTGTGCTTTCTGCTTCGGCCTTTCTTCTTGCCCATTTTCCGGCTCCTGGCTGGGCTTTTGCGCAGCTTTCCTTTGTTCTTCTGCCATTTCCCTGTCTTGCCGCGCTTCTTCAATAGCAACCAGCTTCTTTATAACGCCATCCTTTATCTTTGGGTTTTCTGCCAGGTACGCATCCAGCCTTATGGCCTTCTCCTCGGCAGTTGGTTCAGAGGTATCTACCCGTCTTGTTCTTCCAACGTCATACTTCTCCGCGTATTTTGCTATATCAGCCCTGCTTACGCCTTCCTTCTCCATCTCGCGCAGGTCTGATCCAAGCCTTGCAAGTTCAGCGCCTAGAGAGAGTTGAGCTGCATATGTACCAAGGATGTTCAGGCCGCCTGGAGTGGACATTATACCCTCCAGCATCTTTTGCGCATTTCTCTCGGCAGACTGCCTGTCTTCTGGGCTTGGTTCCACAAGCTTTCCCCTGTTCTTAGTTGCCTCGTGCAGCTCCTTCGCCATGTATTTAATCTCTGTCAAAAGCGCCTTCTGATCACGAGTTGGCATTGCATTCAGGTTGTATCCGCCCATTTCTGTCAGTTGCAATACAAGCGGCTGGATCCTATTCATCACAGCTGCCTCGACGCTCGCCCCTTTGTTGATATCAGCAGCAACTTCTTTGCTTATTCTTTCAACTGTCTTCCTGATAGCGTCAGTTTCAGGGTTATCCAGCGCGCCCTCTAATTTCCTCCACTGTGCTTGAAACTCTCCAGCCAACTTGGTTCTCCCGGGTATGCCTGTCCTCGACAGCATGGCGGACGAGTCGTCACCAAGGTTCCTGATTTCTGCCAGGCGGGTAGATATGTCCTTCAAGCCCTGCCCAAGCCACGTCTTCTTAGTATCCCTCTCACTCTCCTCGCGCGCTGCCTGGCTTTTTGCTATGCCCTTATCGCCTAGTTTGTATCCCAATGCCATCTTTTCACACGTATTAATAGCAGCTTACGAGATATTTATATATTGTGCGATAGTATGCCAAGCCACGTAATTGCAGGAGTACCTTTAAGGGTCAAAAAAACATAAATATCAGAAAGGAGATATTGTAATGATTGTTGCGTGATAAAATGGTACTTGCTCCTCGTAAACCCGGTAGTCCACTTAAGGAAGATAGACCGGCTGAAGAGGCCCAGAGCAGGCCTGTACCGAGATGTACTCCTGAGGTGATCAGTGCACTTAAACGACAGAGTGCTTTGATTGAAGCGGCACTTGCACAGCAGGAGATTCAAAGGCAGGCGCACGCGAAAAAAGTAGCTGAGACCACTGCGGAAGAGAACCTGAAGGCTTTTGAGCAAGAAGAGGTAAGGAAGGCCGCGCATAGGAACGAGCTGGCAAGGATTAAAAGAAGAATAGACTGGCTGGGCCGCCAGTGATAGCGGTAAAGCGCTTATTCTACTTTTATCTCCCCGGAGTCTATCTTCTTTATTACCACTTTAGGGTCCTCGTTGTCGCACTTTACGCCCATACTCTTGCATGTTCCGAGTATCTGCTTGACCCTCGCGGCCAGGCTGTGCCCGTACATGGATGCTTCCTTTGATTTGGCTATCTTCTTGACTTGATCGAGCGAAAGATTCCCGACCGTCTCGTCCTTGGTCTTCGCACCGGACTGTGCGCCCAGTTCCTTCAGTATGAGCGCGCTTGCGGAAGGCGATCCAACCTCTACCCTGAACTTCTTTGTCGTAGTGTCAACGATAACCTTGACGGATATTTTTATGCCCTCGAACGGCTTTGTCTTGTCGTTTATCTCCTTTATTATGTCGTTTATCGGCACGCCTAGCGGGCCCAGTGCCGGCCCCAGCGGTGGCCCCCCCGTCGCCTTTCCTCCTTCTACGAGTCCTGATATCGTTACCTCTGCCATGCGATCAACTTTTCTGAGCCTTCTGTATTATCCTAGCGGTGTTTATCTTCGTCGTTATCGGTATTGGTACCACGACATCCATGAGCTCTACCGTCATGTCGTTCTTCACGTTGTCCAGCCTGAGCACCTTTGCCTTGTATCCCTTGAAGGGTCCCGATGTGAATTCGACCGTGTCGCCTGGGTGCACCTCCTGCGAGTAGCTCTTCACCTCCAGGAGCTTGTCCATCTCCTCGTCTGTGAGCGGCTTGGGGAGTATTCCTCGTATGTTCCTCTCTTTTGTTATGAAGCTCCTCACTGCTATCTCGTCCTCAGCCTCGACGATGAGGTAGCCGCGCATTCCCTCGACTACAACAATAGAGTATATCGGGAGTTGCTCCTTCGTCATCTTGTTCTGCAGCATGTTGGCTGCAATCTTCTCCTGACCGGACGTCACCTTTACGACAAAGTACAAGTTATCACTTGAAAAACGAGTTTTGCATAGCGACAGCTATGTCGTATTTCAACAATAATGTTATGACTGCAAAGGTTAAAAAGCTTCTTATAACTGATTGGATTGTGGTACGAGTGAAAAGGAGGAGCATGCCGGGCTACGATGTGCTCGGCAACCTGGCGATAGTGGATTTCGAGGGAATCCCTAAGGGCAGGCAGCAGGGCATAGCGCAGAGGATACTCGACGGGCACAAGAACGTGGCCACCATACTTGCCAAGGCGGGTCCGGTGACAGGGAAGTTCCGCACAAGGAAGCTCAGGTACGTCCTCGGAAAGCGCAACTACATAGCGGACTACAGGGAGAACAACTGCAGGTTTGTCTTCGATGTCAGGAAGAGCTTCTTCTCAAACAGGCTCTCTTTCGAACGCAATAGGATAGCCTCTATGTCAAAGGGAAAAGAGAATGTGCTTGTCATGTTCGCGGGCGTAGGCCCTTTTGCAATAGAGATTGCGAAAAGTAATCCGAAGGCGAACGTGGTTGCTATAGAGCTGAACAAGCACGCCTATTTGGCAATGAAGAAGAACATAGAGCTGAATAAGACAAGGAATGTAATTCCAGTTTACGGCGATGTGAAAAAATTGGCAAGGAAGTATGCCGGCTTTGCCGATAGGATAGTGATGCCGCTTCCCTGGGAGAGCATGAATTTCCTGGACGATGCAGTAATTGCCGCAAAGCGCAAAGCGACGCTGCATGTGTATACGTTCACGGACAGGGAAGGCGGGAGAGAGCTGGTAACATCGCTGCTCAAGGCGCACGCGGAGGCGCACAACTACAAGGCAACTGTGGAGGGCACGAGAGTTGTCAGGGAGTACTCTGCAACGGAAGTCGAAATGGTTGCTGATGTAAAGATAAAGAAATAACGCCCTTCCGGAAACCTTAGCTTTTACGACTGCTTTATAAAGTTTTTTATGCATACATTAGTCTATGGCGACACAGGAGGCGACGACTGCGGTAGCGTACCGCGAGCTTGACCTGCAGGAATTCGTGCAGAACGCGACCTGGAGGGAACTTCTTATAGAGCTAGTTTCGACGGAGCAGCTGAACCCATGGGACATCGACCTCGAGAAGATAGTAGATAGGTACCTGCATGCAATAAAGCGCATGAAGGTGCTAGACCTGAGAGTACCGGCCAACATGATGCTTGCAGCTTCGATACTTCTGAGGATGAAGAGCGACACACTTACAATATTCAGCATAAACGAGGAGCCAGTTGCAGAGGAGGGGGGACCGCAGGAACTGAGGGTACGGCCCGAGGTGGAGCCCCTTGTGGCGAGGGCAAGGATACAGCCAAGGAGGCGCGTCAGCCTCGCTGAGCTGCTTGACGCCTTGGACCAGGCCATGAAGATGGAAGAGAAGAGGAGCGTGGAGCACCTCAGGGAGATAACCCCTGTCAACCTGGTAATAGATGACGTTGACATAGAGGACAAGAAGAACATGGTTCAGGGCGCGATAGAGAAATACGTAGACAAGGAGGGCGTGACAACCTTCCGAATGATATCGCAGGGCATAGAGAACCTTGAGAGCCTGCTGCTCGATATGTTCGTGCCGCTGCTCTTCCTTGCGCACGACAACAAGGTATCGGTGCTTCAGGACCAGGTCTTCGGCGAGATATTCATAAGGCTTATGGAGCGTGAGAAGGTTGCTAGAAAGGCAAGGAACTGATAGGCAGGAACAGATGAACACTCTTGAGGCTGCCCTCTTCGTCTCTGGAAAGGCGATGAGCGTCGAGGAGCTTGCAGCCGCAGCAGGCATTGCATCGGTAGGCTACGTGAAGAAGCTGGCAGAGGAGCTTGTCGAGCAGTACAACACAAGAAGTTCCTCAATATACGTGACAAAGGTTGGCGACAAGTACATAATGAGCGTGCGTGAGCAGTACGCAAGCAGGGTTAGCAGCGTGGCAGGCCAGCCAGAGCTCTCAAAGGGCGCGATGCGCATTCTAGCATATGTGAGCAAGAACGAGCCTATAGTTCAGAGCGCAGTTGTGAAGGCATTCGGCAGCACAGTATATGATTACATGAAGGAGCTTACAGAGAACGACTTCATAAAGACGAGCAAGGAGGGAAGGAGCAAGAAGCTTGAGACTACTCAGAAGTTCAAGGAGTACTTCAACCTCTAGTACGTTGGATGGTACTCCTCAACGCCCTCTTTCTTGTTCATGTAAAGAGCACATACGAAGAGCAAGGACGATGTCCTGTTAAGGAATGATAGCAGATTGGGATTGAGGCTCTGCTTCTTTGAGAGTGAGACGGCGGTGCGCTCTGCGCGCCTGGCCACAGATCTTGCAAGGTGTAGATATGCTGCAGATACTGATCCGCCGGGCAGCACAAACTTCTTCAGTTCAGGCAGACTTGAGCTTATATCGTCCGTCTGTTCCTCTAGCCACTTGACATCCGATTCCTTTATCCGCTTCGCGGCCTTATTAGCGTCGCTTGAGGCTGCATCGCTTCCCGCAGTGAAGAGCTTGTCCTGAAGGACCTTCATTGCGCCCGCCACCTTTTCGTCGGTGGTATTGGCTATTGATACTCCCACTACGCTGTTCAGCTCGTCTATGTCGCCCAGGAGGTTCGCCAGCATTGTGTCCTTCGAGATGCGGCCGAAGCCCATTGTGTCGGTCTCGCCCTTGTCCCCCCTGCCGGTGTAGTAGCGGGTCATCTTATCCCTATTTATTTGTTAACGAGAATCTTTTAATCTGTTCTATGGGCCCGTAGTCGAATGGTAAGACGTCCCTTTCACAGAGGGAAGATCGGGAGTTCGATTCTCCCCGAGCCCATTCATTTCTATCCGCTACTACCTGGGACCACAAGCCGGCCTCTTAGTATGTCCCTGTCGCAGTTGCCGCAGGTCCTGAGGAGCCGTATGTCTATCGGAATAGGCTTTGCTTGCGTGCACTTGTCGCATCCATTCTTCATTCTAGGTATGTTTGTTTGTCTCATTGCATCATCTCAAGCGCGATAGGAAAAGGGGCTGCGCTGCCTGAAGCAGCGTGCCTACTAGGAGTTCGAAAAGCGACCACATAAACCACCCTTACTTAGCAGTA
>JASHRX010000064.1 GCA_030037075.1 Microcaldota archaeon
GGCTACCAGGTGAACAGGAAGCTGGTTGGCTATGCCAAGAAGGATGCCATAGTCATGCACTGCCTGCCTGCGCACAGGGGCGAGGAAATAACCTCTGACGTGCTTGACGGCAAGCAGAGCGTTGTCTGGCGCCAGGCAAGGAACAAGATGCTCATAGAAAAGGCTATAATACTGCATCTCTATAAAGAGAAGAGAAACGGTTTGTGAAATGGACGTTATCTGCATATCCTTAAGCGGAAGCATGATCTCCGGAGAGAAGGGAGTAAATGTGAAGTTCATCAAGAAGCTTGCGGACCTCTTCAAGAAGTACAGCAAGGACTATAAGTTCATAGTCACTGTAGGGGGAGGATACTCAAACAGGCTTTACATCGATTCAACTAGAAGCATAATAACCAACAACTCTGTGCTTGACCAGATAGGCATAGCCTTCACAAGGATAAACGCGCTGGTGCTGAAGGACCTTTTCTCAGAGCTTGCAGTCTATCCAAATGTCGTCACGACCATGGAGGAGCTCAAGCAAGCGGTGAGCACAAGCAGCGTTGTTGTGATGGGAGGACTCATCCCCGGCATCTCCACAGATGCAGTATCGGCGCTTGCGTGCGAGGCCATGAACGGCAAGATGCTAATCAATGCGAGCAGCATAGCCTATGTGTACGATAAGCCGCCGGAGCAGCCTGGGGCGAAGAAACTTGAAAGGCTCACGCACCAGCAGATGCTTGAGCTGGCATACAAGTATGACAGCAGGGTGGCCAAGTCAAGCTTCATCTTCGATCTATTCGCATGCAGGATAGCGCAGCGTGCGAACTTAGAGATAAGGTTCGTCAGCGACAGCATAGAGGACCTCGAGGCTGCGCTGCAAGGAAAGGACCACAACGGAAGCACTGTTAAGTGAGCGCGCATCCTGATTGTTTCCAGAGTGCAACTAGAATATGCACCAAGGCTCCGCTAAGTCCACTTTAGTATCACTTCACCGTTATCTCCGGCGCTGCCTGCCGCGCCTCCATCGCCGATGCTGCTTGAAGGATCTCCCTCGTTGACAGAGTTCGTAACTGAGGATGAAACATAATTGCTGCCTCCTCCTCCACCACCGCCTCCGGAGCTGGTACCGCCGCTTCCGCCACCGCCACCGCCGTAGTAGCCAGAGCCTCCTGCGCCTCCATACCCGGTGCCTGTATCTCCTCCTGTGCCACCCTTATATGAACCGCCTGCGGTTCCGGCATCGCCGCCCTGACCTGCCGAGCCTGCAGTTCCTCCTGCGGTTGTGCTTGCTCCACCTCCGCCGCCGCCATCGGCACTTCCTGATCCTTTAACACCGGGGTTCCCATTTCCAGTAGTAACAGTGTTTGCGCCTCCCTCGCCTCCGGCACCGCCCTTATCTGATGAAGTAGCGCTGCTGCCTCCTCCGCCGCCGCCTGCTGCGACAAGTATGTTTGATCCGCCGTAAGTTATGTCAGAAAATCCGCCGCCGCCTGCGGAGATCTTGTTTGAAGTCGCACTGGTGCCTCCAGTGCCGACAAATATGGAAATAGTGTTGCCCCCTAAGACTACAAAGTTGCCATAAACGTAGCCACCATCGCCTCCGGCACCGCCTGCCAGCGTGTTCCCGCCGCCGCCGCCGCCTGCGCCATATACGTTGGCTGTTGCAGAGGTGCATCCGTAAGGAACCACGACGCTGTTGCTTCCTGTTGCGCTGAATGTGATGGTGTTGCCGCTGCATATGTTGACAACGTTTGACGCTGAGCAGACGCCCTGCGAGTAGTCGCACGCGTTGAACACATAATTGCCTGAGGCAAGGTCATCAAGGTTGTTTGTAGCTGTAGTGGTGCCTGTTGCAAAGACATTTGTTGGTATGCAGGTTTTTCCTATGCAGTAATTTATGTGAACCGTATCGCCAGTCAGGTTTGTAATGCCGTTCACGGTGTCCGAAGCGCTTGAGATTATGGAATTGCTGTTAGAGAATGTCAATGTCACGGTCAGCGGGGCTACTATTACATTTGCACTGATCGAGTTGACAACCACTGCCGGCGATTCGGAATCGGTCACCTGCAGTTTGAACTGGTATGTGCCTGTGGTCTCAGTATTAGTGGTGGTGAACTCACATGATAAGGTGGTTTCAGTAGTTCCAGCACAGAGAGTGTTCGCCTCGCTTGAAGTGAATGTGCTTCCGCCGGCAGTGGTGGCAAGCCACTGGTATGTGTATGGTGTAATGCCTCCTGAAGCGCCGCTGTCGGTTATGTATGCTGTGCCTCCTTGTTCTACCGAATTAGTGGTAGGCGTAGGCGCAGATAGCATAAGAGGGCCGCTATAGAATGTGGATGACGGCATGACGCCGTTTGGAGGATACGCCCTGGCGCGCATCCAGTTTATGTTTTCATCGTAAATATAGCCGCTGATTGTGTCACCTATCACTCCCAGATACAAATCAGATGAGGATGATATCGGGTTGACTGATGAGGTTCCTGAATATCCTCCGCTGGTAGAGTATAGCTGCGGGGCAGTATATGCGTTGAAGGTTGAGGCGCCGCTGCCAAGATAGGTGACGCTTGCGTAATTCCAATTAGTGTTCCCAGAGCCTTGGCCGTTTCCAGAACCTGTCGATCCTGACTGCAGCCAGTAGTTCTCGAAATAATTGCTGCCTAAGCCCATTACTGATCCTATCGCATCCTGGATCGACGTGACTGTTGGATTGTTTACTAGTCCTACAGGGCCCTGTGCAGCCGCATTGTTCAGGTTCTGGAAATTGCTTTCGGCTACTATCGCCTCGTTTGGTATGGCAGTATAGAACGCAAATCCGTACCATGATGATGAGCCGTATCCTGCCACATGTATTGTGCTTATGGTGCCGGATCCGTAAGAGATACCGGTGGACTGCGAGACCGTAATGCCTGATGGAGAGTTGAAGTCGGAAAGGGAAGTGTCTCCGTCAAAGTAGGCAAGGAAGACCAGATTGCCGTTATCGTACTGGGCGTATGTGCTTGAGAGCTGCGGCGCCTCGCCTGTAGGTCCTGATGCTGACATGACGTTGTAGGTCAGGAAATTCATGTATATGACAGTTTCAGTGTCTGCGCCTATGCCGTTGGGCAGATTAACCCA
>JASHRX010000065.1 GCA_030037075.1 Microcaldota archaeon
GAGCAGAAGATAAGGAAGGCGCTTGAGGAGACAGGCCTCCTGTCGGCGCACACTGTTCTTACTATACTTAACATAATGCCGAAGAACGAGACCCTGCTGAAGCAGATCCTTGCAGGAGAGAAGAGGACCTTCGCAGAGGACGAAGTGAAGAAGTTGCTTTCTATAGTGAACCCGAAGTAGGTAAGGATGGGATTTAGAGGAGTGTTGATATGCCGCCAGAGGAGAGAAGAGAGGAGTACGCATACGTACTTGACTTCATGCACGCCGGCAAGTCCTTCTCGAGCAAGACCGAGCCGCTAGCGCAGCTGGTCGGGGAGGAATGGTTCACCCTATTGGAGGTCACTCCAAAACCAGGAGCCACAATGACCCTGGGGGAGCGCGTCTACATAGGAAAGGAGGAACGAGAGAAGGTTTCGCTCATAAAGTCGAGGGTGACGTACAACGACCTGACGCAGACGGCGAAGAACGGCCTGAACAAGACGATACTTGAGATAATAAAGGCGAACGAGCAGAGGTTCGTCGATGTCTTCAACAATGCAGGCCCGCTGAACATAAGGCAGCACTCACTAGAACTGCTTCCAGGCATAGGAAAGAAGCACCTTGAGGCGATACTGAAGGCACGGCAAGAGAAGAGGTTCGAGAACTTCGATGACATCAACAAGCGAGTGTCCCTGCTGCAGGAGCCCACGAAGCTCATAGCAGAGCGAATAATGAGGGAGCTGCAGGGGACTGAGCGTTTCTACATGTTCACAAAGCCCTACGTTAAGCGCGAGGGCCGATACTAGTCTTCTTATGGCGAATAGGGAAGTGCATCTGACGGTAGGCGCCGTGATAGTGCGCAACCATAAGGTACTGATGGTCCTGCACAAGAAGCTGAACCTTTGGCTCTTTCCGGGCGGGCATGTCGAACCAGGAGAGATGACCGACGCGGCAGTGATACGCGAAGTAAAGGAGGAGACTGGATTAGACTTCAGGCCTAGCGACTACGGCCCTGTGAAATACTCCAAGGACATGAACGGCGGCATACTGGCCGTGCCCTTCCATGCAAACTGGCATGGTGTAGGGGACCACGACCACTTCAACTTCTACTACCTGGGAAAGGTCAACTCCTCAAAGGCCAGAGTGAGCAACGAAAGCAACGGCATACGCTGGTTCGGGATAGATGAGATAAGGAGGCTTGACAAGATCCCGAACAGCGTCAGGAAGATGGCTGAGTACGTGCTCAAGGGCAGGAAGGCAAAGCGAGGCAAATCCTTATAAGCTTGCCTTGTGCAGGGTTTTTGATGATTATATGGCAGAGGGTGAGAAGCAAAAGGGAAAGGCAAAGAGACCTAAGGCGGATGCGCTTGTAACATGGAAGATGGAATGGTTCCCCGTGCAGGTGCCGCAGAACAAGCAGTATACCGATAGGTTGGTAAGCATCGTCGAGAAGAGGGTGCGCAGGACACCAGTCATATATGCTCTTTATAATCACGGAAGGCTCGTGAATGTGGGTCAGTCAGACCAGGGAATAGCGAGGATGAAGAACCAGATAAACTCGAACAAGAAGCGCATGTGGTTTGACAGGTTTGCGATATACACATTGGCAAAGAGAAGGCAGCTCAACGACGTCGAGGCGCTCATGAACAGGATAATGTGGCCGCAGAAGGCGGGCAAGAACTTCATGAGGGCGAGAAACCTCGCCGACCCTGTAAGAGGCGACGTGAGAAGGTGGGCGTCAGCGGAATCAAGGAAGATAACAAGGACACTGAGGCCGCTCGAGAGAAAGCTCAACCGCTCGGCGAACCAGCTCGATAGGAAAGAGAAGAGAATAAGAAAATCGTACTTGAAGAGGATCGAGAAGGCGAAGGACAAGAACAGGCAGAGGCATCTCAGAAGTGAGCGAGATAAGAGGCTCAAGGTGCTGAACACCGCAAGAAAGAGGCTCCAGCCTTGGAGGAATGCGATTGTGCAGTGGAACGCCAAGCTGAAGACATTCCAGAACCTCAAGGTCTGAAATTAGGAAGCTAGCTTTTCCAGGTGCAGCGAAGGCACTACGAGTGTCCTCTCTGCGCCCATTATTCTTACTGTTACAACGTAAGCGGAGCCCCTCTTCTCTTTTACAACACCGGTGCGCCCCCTGTATCTTGGGTGGGGTATGTTGTATGTGTTGCCCTTAGGGACTATCGCCACCCTATCTCCGATCGCGAACTCCTTGATTATCGAGCTTGTGCTCAGCCTCGAGGGCTTGTGGTGCCTTGCAAGGTGCCTGGTCTTCCCGACAAGCGTGCCCTGTGACCTCTTAGTCATAATATCACTAGAATGCAGATGCAATTTGTGATACAAGGTATATAAGCTTTTAGATTCAATTGTCGTTGTGTTTACATGGCAAAAAGTTCAGCTCCGGCCACGAGAAAACCGGTCGTTTTGAAGCCCACCTACACTATAGTCAATATAGTGGCGAACACGGAGCTGAACACCGATCTGGATCTATACGGATTGGCGAAGCTCTCAAGGGACGTTGACTACGAGCCTGAGCAGTTCCCGGGTGCGATATTCAAGGTGCACGAGCCGAAGGCGGCACTGCTTCTCTTCAAGAACGGAAAGATAATCTGCACAGGAGCGAGGACGACCGCCGACGTAAGAAGGGCGATCGACCACGCGATTGAGCTGATAAAGAGATACAAGAACGGCGCCCGCGGAAGATGATAAAGTACCATTGCAATCAGGTAAATGCAGGACAACGAAGCCTTTTTATACCCTGTGGCAATAATTATTGGAGTAAATTTCACGCGTATTCTGCAACAACCCTATTCTCATCCACCCGTGGCGTATGCATTTGCATACGCCCGACTTTTAGACCCCTGAGCGCGAGCTTTGTTCTCACAAACGCCCTATTTTTATACTTCATCAGAGAGAACACTAGGGTGAAGACTTGGCTCTGCCACGAAACGATATACCCTCATTCGGATTTGCGGGTGTGATATCCAGCGGCAAGAGCGAATACCTTAGCCGACTTAAGGCGCTCTTTGAGAAGGAACTAGGCGTGAAGCCGTACGTCATCTCCTTCTCTACAATAATAGCAGAGGTGGCCGAGAGGAAGTATGGAGTCAAGGAGAGAACAAGAAGGGCTCTACAGGACGTGGGCAACGAAGAACGGAAGGAGGACCCAGAGATGTGGGCCAGGAGAGTGATAGAGCGCATACATGCCGCAAAAACGGCGCCTTTCCTGGTTGACGGGATAAGGATGCCGGAGGAGGCGCAGGCGCTGAAGCGCGCTTTCCGCGATTTTTACATAATAAAGCTTATACCAGGAGACCCGAACGCCAGGATCGAGGCCCACAAGAAGAAGTATGGGAGGTATCCCACAGAGGAAGAGCTGACGGACAACAGCGACAGGCACGTGGACAGGATCGACGCTGATATAACTATTTTGAACAGCTACAAGAAACGCGATATGGAGAAGCAGCTAAAAGGCCTAATCGCGGCGATAAAGAAAGGCACATTGCCGGAGTTGTAGTCACTTGCGGGCGAAAACAAGATAACCGGTGTGCCAGACGCCCTTTGTTGAGGGCCTTACACCCTGCTCCCTCACAAGTATGTCCCTTGCGATTATCTCCATAGTGAGTGGGTCCCTGAACTTCAGCTTGTTGAGCGTGTCAACAAACTTCTTAACCTGCTCCATGTGGGGCAGGTAGCCGGCAACGTAGCCTCCCTCCTTTAGTGCCGCGTGCGCATTCTTTAGGGCCTTGTCAGAATTGGGCATGTCAAGCGTGACTAGGTCGACATCCTTCTCTGATATCTTCTTGCTGACGTCCCCCTTCTTGAGTATCAGGTTGCCAAGCGACTCGATCTCCTTGTTCTTCTCAGCAATCTTCAGGAATTCCTCCCTGTTATCATAACTTGTGACTTCCTTTGCCACTTTTGCAAGCGAAACTGCAAGCCATCCGCTGCCGGTGCCAGCGTCAACACATACGCTGTTCTTGTTTACACCAGTGTATGCAATTATGATGCCGATGTCCTTGGGAAGTATGACCTGCGGACCACGCTTCAGTTTCCTGTAGTGCGGCGGTACAAGCACATCATTCGAATCCTTCATCCTTCTCGACCTTCTTCTTTGTTTTCTTCTTAGCCACCTTCTTGACAGCCTTTACTTTCTTGACCTTCTTCTCCTTCGCGGGCTCTGCCACAGGCTTCTTCGCCTCTACAACTACTACCTGCTGCTTCTTTTCTGGATACGGCGCCCAGTCCTTCTTAGTTATGCAGGTCGGATCCAGGTCCATCTCAAAGGGCCTCTTTCCGCGCCTTATCACCTTGATTATTGGGGTGTGACAATGCTCGCACGTCTTACCAGTGGGCTGAATAAGCGCGTTCTGCGGCAGTGAGTAGGTGTTGGTACATTTCGGATAGTTTGCGCACGCTGCGAATGTCTTTCCTGCACGCGACCTCCTTATAACGAGGTTGCCACCGTCCTTCGGGCACTTTCCGAGTATCTCGCTCTCGTACTGCGCCTTCTTCATCTCCGCGGCGATCTGCTCCCTGTGCTCGTCGAACATCTTAAGTGCCTCTAGGAGCATCTCCTTTCCTTCCTCTAGTACATCATCCTCAGTCTTGTTGCCCTTGGATATGCTTTCCATATCATCTTCGAGCCTTCTTGTAGTCTCCTCGTCCACAATCATCTTGCAATTCTTATCGAGCGCTTCGTAGACGCTCATGCCAAACTTAGTTACGGTTATACTCGTTCCTTCTATGTAGTTCCTCTTGAAGAGTGTGTCGATTATCGAGGCGCGTGTCGCCTTTGTGCCCAGGTTTCTCTTCTCAAGTTCAGACAGCAGAGTCGCCTTTGAGTACCTCTTTGGCGGTTGGGTCTTCATCTCTGCCATGTCCACCTTTGATGCGACCGCCTTTGCTCCCTTGTCGAACCTCGGAAGCTCCTTCTCTTCCAGTTGAGTGTAATCATAGTACTCCAGCCATCCCTTGTCGGTTATCTTCGCGCCATTGGCAACGTACTTCTCCCCTCCGAAGTCAGCAACTATGCGCAGCCTTGCGACTGTTGCTGCATCTGCAAAGACGGAGAGGAACCTCTTGGTTATCATGTCGTAGAGCCTTGCCTCCTCTTCCGACATTCCCTCCGGAGTAACGCCTGTCGGGAATATGGACGGGTGTGCTTCATCGGTCTTTGCACCCTCCTTCGGAATGAACTTCTTCTGCTTCACAAGCGTCCCTGCAAGTTTCGAATAGGTTGGGTTCTTCGCTATGTCTGATATTATTCTTGGAAGTCCCAAGGTTGATGGCAGTTTCTGCGACGAGGTTCTTGGATAGGATATGTACGATCTTTCATAGAGCGATTGTGCGACTGCCAATGTCCTTGATGGATCGAGATGTAGAGCCCTGCTCGCCTCCATCTGCAATGAAGTGAGGTCGAATGGCGGATACGGGTTGACCTTTCGCTCTGTTGCCTCGACGCTTTCTATCATTCCTTTTGATGCATTCTGCTTTGTCTTTTCGTATGACGCCGTAGCAGCATTCTTGTCGAATATGTCGCCCTTTGCATTCATGAACTCGACATTCTGTATAATCGCAGTTATCCTCCAGAAGGGCTTTGGCACGAACTTCGCGATGCTCATCTCGTGCTTCGCAAGTATTGCCAATGTGGGTCCTTGCACTCTACCTATGCTCAGTGCCTTGCCGCCGAAGCTCCTCCCCACTAGCGCATGGGTGAGCGCCCTGCTCAGGTTGATTCCCCAGAGCCAGTCGAGCTTGTGGCGCGCCTCGCCTGCATAGAAGTTGTTCAGGTCCAGTGGCGTGAGGTGCTGATACGCCTCCTGTAGATCAGCTGTTGTCGTGGTGGAGAACTTCATTCTCCGTGCCCTATCGTCCAGGTGCCCCTTGTTCAGGAACCTTATAATATTAGTGCCAATTACGGTGCCCTCGATGTCGTAGTCGCACGCGTTTATGAACTTCTCGCAGTTCTTCGATATTGAAGTAAGAGCGTCGAGGTACTTCTTCGTGTATTCCGAGAAGGAGCTAACAGAATGGGATGCTGCCCAGCCTACCTCCAGCACCGGATATCCCCTTGTCTTGTCCGTCTGTGCAATCGTGTAGAGGTGTCCTACCGCCGCTGCTATGTACAGAGTGTCCTTGCCCTGCTTTATCTCAAAATAGCTTACCTTTTCGCCTGTGTGCCTCTGCTCCTGCTTTCCATTACCAAGAGCCATGGCTATTCGAAGCGCAACGCTGGGCTTCTCTGCCACGATCAGTGTATTCATAGTAAACCGCTATTTGCTGCGTTTTCTCCTTGCACGCTTGCGCGGCCTTGCGAATGAGATGTGTAGGCCTTCGTGCTCCGGTATTCGGGATATGACCCAGGCGTTTAGGAAACCGACAATGAACGCCACGATTACAGTGACATAAAACGGCCACCGCCCGCCAAACTTTATAAATGCGATTACTGCAATTATAAAGAGGACTACGGTCAGGCCCGAGAGCAGGAAACCTAGCGTCTCCGTTCGGTCGTCAAGCATGCAAAACATCTTGATTTTATGAATATCTATCTAGTCATATTTATAACACTTGTTGCAGCCCTGATTGCCTCGTTATCCCAGACTCTGTACAAAAAGAGCATGACAAAACGTCTGGAAGGCTTCAAGGACGTGATGAGAAATTTCGTAAGGAAGCCCATAATGCTGGGCTTCGCTGGCTACTTCCTGAGCCTTATTGTGTACCTGTTCGCGTTGAAGGCTGCACCCCTGTCTGTTGTATACCCGACATTCGCGAGCACCTTCATATTCATAACTGTGCTTTCACACTTTGTCCTCAAAGAGAAGCTAAGTCCGATGAGGATTGCTGGCATGTTTGCCATATTTGTTGGAATATTCATTATTGCATTGACCCTGTGATGGAATGAAGGACGAAAAGCGTACAATAATACCGATATTGATCTGCACTACGCTGCTTGGCGCAGTGGGCCAGCTCCTCTTCAAGTACGCATTCGTGAACAGCGGTGCGTTCGTTGAGTGGTTCATACTCGCAGTTGTGGCGTATGGAGTCTCATCAATCGGATACTTCTACGTGCTGAGCAGGGTCCACCTGTCATGGGCCTATGGGATAGGCGGATTGAGTTACATCTTTGCAACTATTCTAGCGTATTTCGTGCTTGCGGAGAGTATTCCGCCTCTTAGGTGGCTTGGAGTTGTGATAATCACTGTAGGAGTAGTGATGATAGGCTTTAGCTAGAAACTTCCAGCTTCTTTACTTCGACCTTGCTTATTGGGGTTATGTGCGCTGTCTTGCCCGCCATCTCGCCCTGCAGCCTGCCTTCTATTACCGCGCCAGATATGGCATCAGCGTTGTTCTCCCTTGCGAACTGAGTTATAGCGTCAATGAGCTCCTTCCTTATCGCCTTCAGTCTTGAGTGAGTGCACCTCGCCCTTGTTATTGCAATTACCTTGAGCACCATGTTCACTCCATCCTTTGACTGCACTGGTATAACGGCTGTTGCAACGCTCTTGTACCTCCTGACAAGCGACCTTATGTAGCTGTACGGCTGCTCAATCGAAACCAACGCGGTGTGCGCCGCGTCCCCGTTGACATCTGTGACTCTTACAATGACATTGCTGAACGAGTTCTGTGGGTTGTGAGTGAGCTGCTCCAGGCTCACCTTAACCTTCCTGTTCATCACCTGCTTCTCATCGTCCGCAGGTATCTCGCATATCTTCTCCTCGTTGAAGGACTTTGGCGCGTGTACCACGAACCACTTCTTCAACTTCCACTTGTCTACGGTCTTTTGAAGTGCCATGATCACGCCTTTCCTCTAATGAGCAGCTCGGCCTGCTGCGGGTCGTATCTCCAACCCTTTGGCAGCGAGCCTGTCCTCATGTAATACTTAGATAATCTCCATATCTTCGATTCCACTCTTCCCAAACGAACCTTTCCGTGCACATCCTTGTTGTTCTTCACAAGATGCGCGCGTATTCCTACTGCCTTCTTCATCAGTTGCAGCATGTCAGGCGGAATCTGCCCTGCCATTCCCTTCTCTTTCAGGATCGTCATTAGCCTCTGGCCGGTCGCCTGCCTGATGTACATGACCTTGTGCTCCCTCTTCAGCTTTTCGCCAATGAGCGCAGGCCCCATGCCCTGCTTGGCATAGCCCTCTACGAGCTCGGATATCTGCTCCTTGCTCAATCCGCTATCATTGCTTGCGCTCTCCATGAGGGGCTTCCTTGACCTTGAACGCCCTTTCTTCTTGGTGTGCATTCGTGCCATTGGTTCACTATCTTTCAAAGGCCTACACAGTTATAGAGACCGAGATTTCCTTGGCCTTTTCGACCTTCACATCGTTTGCCTTCAGTATAAGCTTGAGCTCTTCCTTCGATGCAACGACGGCACTGTAGTATTCTTCAGGGATATTTATATTGATTGCGGTTATCTCCTTGTTGAGGGCGAGCTTCTTGCCCGACTTCTCCTTCCTGACCGAGCTTATTATCTCGTTCAGCAGCGCACCTACGCTGCTGTAGTCGAATTCTACCGCGGTGTTCTGTATCAGCCCGTTTATCACGTAGTCGCTCTGCTCCGGCGTCTCCTTGTACTCCGGGAATGCGCTTTCGAAGATGCTCTGCTTGCTCATCGACGAGTTTATCTCCTCGCAGATGAATGGAATGACTGGAGCAAACATCCTAAGGGAGTTCTCGAGCACGTACCTTAGCGTGAACAGTGCCGCCCTCTTGCTCTTCTCCATCTTCTTGTCCGTCGAATATACCCTGTGCTTGACATTTTCTATGTAGAAGTCTGCGAATTCGTGCCAGTAGAAGTTGATCGCTGCGTTCATTGCCTCGTGAAGCAGCATGTTATCATATCCGTCTCGCACCGCCTTTATCGTCTCGTTCAGCCTCTTGAGTATCCATACGTCAAATACATTCATGTCCTTGCTCGGCTCGGCCTTTACGGTGCCTTTCATAGCCAAACTCAGGAAGTTCGCAGTGTTGTAGAGCTTTGTCGTGAATCCCTTTGCGTAGTCCATCTCGTTGTACGAGAATGGTCTGTCCTTTCCTATCCCGCCGCTCAGGGCCACCCATAGCCTTATCGCGTCAGCAGAGTACTTCGGCATTATGTCCTGCGGGTACACTCCGTTGCCCCAGCTCTTGTGCATCTCCCTCTTGTCAGTCCCTAGTATCATCCCGTGAGCGAGTATCTTCTCCCAGGGCTTGTCCTTCGTGAGCACCCATGTTCGGAATATCGTG
This sequence comes from Microcaldota archaeon, assembly GCA_030037075.1. Lineage (GTDB taxonomy): Archaea > Micrarchaeota > Micrarchaeia > Micrarchaeales > Micrarchaeaceae > JAJZAB01. Next base: position 9,219 of record JASHRX010000065.1, read on the forward strand.
TAGAAGGCCCACGTCCTTATTATGTCTACTCCTTGTATTCTCACGGTGCTCGGGAAGACCTTCTCGAAGAGCTTCTTGTTGTCAGGCCACCCTGCTATTATCATGGGGGTTATCGAGGTGTCCACCCAGCCGTCTAGCGTCTCCTTCGTAGGCACTATGGCGCTTTCGCATTTCGGGCACGTTGTTATGTAAGGCTTCTTTGTATTGGGGTCGAGCGGCAGGTCCTCCTGCTTCGGCGGCACCACATAGTTGCACTTTTCGCAGTACCAGAACGGCATCGGTGTCCCGAATACCCTGTTCCTTGTTATCGCCCAGTCCCACTCTATGAAGTTAGCCCAGTCATCGAGCCTCTGGCGCATCATCTCAGGTATCCAGATTATCTCGCCTGCCGTCCTCTTTATCTCCTTTCCGTAATCCTTTGTCTTGATGAACCACTGCGTGGTAAGGATCAGCTCGATCGGGGTCGAGCACCTGTCGTGAACCTTCACGGTGTGCTTTATGCTATCCTGCTTCTTTAGCACTCCTGCAGCCTTTAGTTCATCTATTACCTTGGCCCTTGCATCAGCAACCTTCATCCCGTTGAACTTCTGCGCGTTCGTCAGTATTCCGTTGGAGTCCATCGCCTGCACAAGGTTCAGTTTGTGCTTGTAGTAGAGGCTGATGTCGCGCTTGTCTCCAAACGTGCAGATCATCTCTGCGCCCGTTCCGTACTCCTTGTCGACCGCCTCATCGGCGATTATCTCCACTTCTGTTCCGTAGATGGGCACCTTCACCTTCTTGCCAATCAGCTTAGAGTACTTCTTGTCTGTTGGGTTCACAGCAACCGCCACGGCCGCATGCATGAGCTCAGGCCTTGTAGTTGCGATCGTTATCGCCTTTGGCGCCGCGTCGGCAGCTTTCTTCTTCTCTATGATCGTGAAGTCAACGTAATTCAGGAATGTCCCTTCTTCCTTCTCCATGGTCTGCTCTCTTGATATTCCACTACCGCAGCTGACGCACCACTCTATTGGATGGTCACCTCTATACACCATGCCCTTGTCGTACATCATCAGCAAAGATAGCTGCACTTTCCTGATGTACTCCTTGTCTGTTGTCCTGTACTCCAATGTGTCATCAAAACTCGCGCCTAGCTTTAGCATCCATTCCTTCATGCTCTGCATGTTCTGCTCCGATACTTCAACGCACTTCTTGTAGAACTCCTCTCGGCTTAGACTCCTGCCATACTTCTTCTCTGTCTCTATCTCTGTGGGGAATCCGTGCTCGTCCCATCCTATCGGGTAGAGGACGTTGCAGCCTCTCATCTTGTTGTACCTTGCTATAGAATCAGCGTAGGATACCCAGAATACGTGGCCAAGGTGCAATCCTCCGGTAGTGTTTGGCGGAGGCGTGTCAATCACGAAGAGTGCCTTCTTCGTGTCCTTCTGGTCGAACCTGAATGTCTTCTTGTCCTTCCAGTAGGCGTTCCACTTAGCCTCCACAGCCTGCGCATCGTACATGCTCTACCTCCTACCTCACAGTAGGTTTGTCAAAGAATAAAATTAAAGGTATTGGTTTACCCTTAAGCGACTATCTCCCCGATCGCGAACCTTGCCTTGACGTCCGTTATTCTCACCTTTACCTTGTCGCCCTCCTTGGCGCCCTTGATAAAGATGACGAAACCGTCCTTCTTGGCAATTCCGTCTCCCTTCGAAGCGACAGCCTCAACTGAGACCTCAACTTCGTCGCCGACCTTTACTGGCTTTGGCAGGAAGTAGTTTGACTTTATGTTCATTCCGCCTTCCCTTCTGCCTCCTCTTCGTTCCTCTCTGTCTCCTCTTTCGTCTCCAAATTCGTCTTCCATTACATCTGGCTCATACGTAGAATTAGCCTTTCAGCCTTACTCCGTATATGTAATAGAGTATAGGAATCCCTGATTTAAAAGCCTTTGTATTGCCATGCGGCAGGAGCAGGTTTGCAGACTATTTCTTGAATGGGGATGCGTTCTTGTACTTCTTCCTGAGGTCCTCCCAGTCTGATAGGAACCTCTTTAGGCCTGCATCCGTGAGCGGATGCATGAACATCTTGTCGATTACCTCTGCGGGCACGGTCGCCACGTCTGCGCCTATCTTTGCAGCCTCAACCACGTGCATTGGGTGCCTGACGCTCGAGACGAGCACCTGCGACTTGAACTGGTAGTTCCTGTACACTTGAACAATATCACTGATGAGCTGCATCCCGTTCTCTCCAACATCATCCAGCCTGCCTATGAACGGGCTTGTGTAACTGGAACCCGCCTTTGCGGCAATCAGCGCCTGCGGGACCGAGAATACTAGCGTAACATTCACCTTTATCTTCGGTGCGATCTTCTTCAATACCGCCATGCCCGCTTGCGTCATGGGCAGCTTTACCACTACGTTCTTTCCTATCTCTGCGATCCTCTTTGCCTCCTCCAGCATCGCGTCGTGCTCCGTGGCAAGCACCTCCACGCTCACCGGCCCCGGAACCATGTCGACTATCTTCCTTACCTGGTCTGCGGGATCCGCATTCTCCTTTGCCAGTAGCGTAGGGTTTGTCGTGACTCCGTCTATCACGCCCATGTCCACATACTTCTTTATCGCAGGTATGTTCGCAGAGTCTATGAACAGCTTCATTGCCCCACCATCTTGGTTGCTTCCTTGATTATCGAATCCTCGGTCAGCCCGTACTTCTTTAGAAGCTCGTCAGGCTCTCCCGACTCTCCGAATTTATCTTTGACGCCCATCCTATTTATCTTTATCGGATACTCTTCCGAGAGGAGTTCCGCTATTGCGGAGCCCATGCCTCCCTGCACGCTGTGATCCTCAGCGGTTATGACCCTTCCGGTGCCCTTTGCGGCCTTGAGTATTGTATCTCTGTCAAGAGGCTTTATCGTGTGGCAGTCTATAACCTGCGCAGATATGCCCTTTGCCTTCAGGGCAACCGCTGCGGTGAGTGCACGGTTGACCAGAGCGCCATTTGCTATTATTGCGATGTCCGATCCCTCAATCAGGGTCTCTGCCCTTCCTATCTTGAGCTCCCTCTTGTCAGTGTATATGTTCGGCATGTCGGTCCTGAGTATCCTTAGGTAGAACGGCCCCCTCGTTTGCGCCATCTGCTTTACCAGCACATATGTTGAGTAATAGTCCGAAGGTGCGATGACCCGCATGTTCGGCAGTGTCCTCATTATCGCCAGGTCTTCAAGGGTCTGGTGTGCCGCGCCGTCAGGCCCTGTCACAAGCCCTGCATGGCTGCCCACTATCTTGACATCGAGGTTGCAGTATGCAATAGTGTTGCGTATCTGGTCGACCGCCCTGCAGAGGAACGCTGTGAAGGTACCACAGAATACCGTCTTGTTAGAGAAGGCCAGCCCCGCCGATACTCCTATCATGTTCTGCTCAGCTATTCCAACATCGAAGAGCCTGTCAGGGAACTTCTCGCCGAACATGTACGTTCGCAAAGAGTCTGTCGTGTCTGCTCCTAGCACCACAACGTCCTGCCTGCTCTTTCCTATCTCTAGGAGTGCGTCTACAAACCCTGCACGCAGGCTTCCCATCTTGCTTTTATCGTCCAAATGATCACTCTTTCGATACCTGATCAAGTGCCTTCTGCAGCTTCTCCTTGTCAGGCACCTTTCCATGGTATTCCGCCTTGCCCTCCATGAAGTCCACGCCCTTGCCCTTCACAGTGTCCGCGACTATGATTGTGGGGATTCCTTTCTTCCTCTGGTCGAGCGCAGGCAGTATCTGGCTGAAATCATGCCCATTTATCTCTATGACATTCCAGTTGAATGCGGCCCACTTCTTTGCGAGCGAATCGGTAGGCATAATCTGTGCCGTTGTTCCGGATTGCTGCACTCCATTCTTGTCTATTATCGCGACAATGTTGTCAAGCTTGAACTTAGCTGCGCTCATCGCGGCCTCCCATACCTCCCCTTCATCCTGCTCGCCGTCTCCCATGAGCACATAGACCGTGTAATCCTTCTTGTCCAGCCTTCCAGCAAGCGCCATGCCGATGCCTTCCGATAGGCCGATGCCCAATGGCCCGCTGGGTATCTCCACGCCGGGAGTAAGAGGATCCGCGTGCCCCTGCAGTCTGCTGTTAAGCTTCCTGTATGTCTTGAGCTCGCTATCAGGTATGTAGCCGCACTTCGAAAGTACTGCAAAGAGGGCAGACGCCGCGTGACCCTTTGAGAGAAGGAACCTGTCCCTATCCTCCCACTTTGGATTCTTCGGGTCGTGCCTCATCTTCGAGAAGTAAAGCGCTACGATTATGTCTGTTGCGCTCAGCGATCCGCCCGGATGTCCAGACTTGGCCTCTCCAAGTATCTGCAGTATTCTTGTTCGTACATCTTTGGATATCTGCTGGAGCTGCGGGACGCTAACCTGCCTATTCGGCTTCGTGAAATCCATCCTTCCTAGCTCTAGCTCATCCGACAATTGAACCCCCTTGCTTCATGATAGATGAGTACGATAAGATATTAAAGCTTTGAGAGGAGGTGTGGGCATCTCAATTCGCTTATCGCCCTGCCATAGCTCCTTGCCTTGAATACTGTGGTTCCGGCTATCATCTCGTTCGCACCCGCCCTGATTGCCTGCTCTGCGGTCTGCACGTTCACACCCCCGTCAACCCCTATGGTGAGCCTGCTTCCATCTATCCTCCTAACCTCCTTAATCTTTTTCAGCACAGAACCTATGAACTTCTGGCCCCCGAATCCGGGATATACGCTCATCATGAGCAGCATGTCTATGTCCTTCATGTACTTCCTTGCTGCGCTTACCGGTGTATTGGGGTTCAGGGCTATGCCCGCGCGCTTCCTGCACGCCTTTATCATCCTCAATGTCCTTGCCATCGTGTGGTCGGCCTCAACGTGCACAATAAGTATGTCGGAACCCGCATCGGAGAACTGCTTTATGTAGAGATCTGGACGCTCAATCATCAGGTGCGTCTCGAACGGCAGGTCTGTAGCGCTCCTTATCGAGCTTATGAGAGCGGGGCCGAAGGTTATGTTGTTTACAAAATGGCCGTCCATCACGTCTATGTGCACACGGTCTGCCCCAGCCCTGTCGATTCTCTTGACCTCGTTCCTCATGTCCGCGAAGTCAGCGGCGAGTATTGACGGCGCTACAAGTATCCTTTTCATTTCATCCACAACTATTTTGACGCCTATCCTTAAATTACAATGCTCTGAGCAGGCTTTCCATGCTGTTGAAGAGGTATTCCGGCCTTGCACCCTTGAGCTTGCCCCTGCTTTCGAAGCCGTTCGCCACCGCACCGGAATGCAGCCCGGCGTACTTCGCCGCCTCCACATCGTTGACCATGTCCCCTATGTATATGGTGCGCTCCTTCTTTGCGCGCAGAGATTGGGTGATCACCTGCAGGCCCAAGGGGTTCGGCTTGAGTGTGTTCAGATCCTGCGCGCTCACTATCTCAGTGAAGTAATCCTCTATGCCAAGATACGAGAGCTCTTTCAGGATCCTCCATTCCGCGCCGTTGGTGAAGAGCGCGATCTTCCTGCCCTTCTTCTTGAGAGTGTCCAATACCTCCCTTGAGTAGTCCTGCAGGCGAGGCCTGAAGAAGTAGAGCGAAAGGTCTGCAAGGAGGGTGACGCTGTGCTCCGCCTCGACAGTTCGTATGTGCCTCCTTATCGCCCTGCCCTTCAGTGTATTCATGTTGCGCGGCATGTTTGTCGAATACTTGTCAATCGTCTCCGCGCTCTTGCGCTTCTTGTAGGCCCAGCCTGGATTGAGCTTCTCGTTTATCTTCCTGAGCACCACGACCCTGGTGAGCGTGCCGTCCCAGTCGAATATGAAGGTATCGAACCTCTTTGCGAGGTTTGCTTTGCCGCTCACCATACGACCTCTATGCTCGGCTTGCCCGGCACCGCGCGAGAAGCCCTCTGCGATTTCGATTCCGATTCCTTCTCCACTGCGATGCTGGTCTTGTACCTCTTTGATATGTAAGAGATTGCCTGCGAGAATGCCTTCGCCATCTCGTCGCAGCGCACCGGCTCTATCTTCTCCAGTGTCATGATCTTGCTTGCGAACTGCGAGAGGAACTTAGAGGCCGTTTCCTTGTTCGCGTCCTTCAGCTCCGCCAGTGCCTTAGATATGTTCTTCTTTTCGGCGAGCGCGTTGTACGCCTCTGTCTTCCAGTCGTCCGCTATGATTATCCTTATCAGGCTGGCGGACTTGCCCTTGTTCGCGGGCATCCTCGCGGTCAGCTCCATGACCGCGTCTATGTCGTCCATCGTCTTCCTTATCGTGTCCTCCACCACTTCAACCGTACCTCCGGTCATGCTCTTGTCTGGGGTGGGCCACTTCTCCTTCGCGACTAGCGTGCTCTTCCCCAGCATGTGCCAGAACTCCTCCGCGACGTGCGGCATGGCCGGGCCCAGCATGAGGGTGAACTTCTCGAGCAGCTCCCTGACGACCATCTCGTTGCTGCCGCCCCTCTCGAAGTACCATTTCAGCTCGGTCATCGTGTTGTAGTATATCTCGTTGTATGCGCTCCTGAATGATATGGTGTCCAGCGCTGCCGTGGCTTTTTGTATTTTCGAGTTGAGCTTCGAGTAGAGCCAGTAGTCTATGTGCACCAGCTCTGCCGCCAGCATCTCGTCCAGCCTCTCTATCGTCTCCTCGATGAACTCGTTCTTCTGTTTGACGCTGTTTATCGTGGACTCCTCGAAGTTGGTCTCCGTGTCGAGGTCTGCCGTAGCGACGCTCGAGAACCTTATCGGGTCAGCACCGTACTTCACGATGAGCGACCTGATCGGCATCGTGTTGCCTATGCTCTTGCTCATCTTCTGCCCTTCATACAGAAGCAGCCCGTTCGGCACTATCTGCTTTGGGTGGTACTTCTCATCGAGAACGGCCACGTGGTTGAAGAGGTACATTATGAAGTGGTTGTTCGTGAGGTCGGCTCCTGAATGATTGGACGTGTTCGCGTACCAGTACTCGAAGGATTCCTTGCACTTCTGGATTATCGACAGGTCTATGCCTGTAGAGCTGGCAACCTTGCCTCCATCGCCCTGCGAGCATATCACGTAATCGAAGAACTCCGGCTTCAGCTGCTCCGCGCTCACCTTGTTGCTGTTGAGGATGTCGCTGAATGTGTAGAAGATCATGTAGATCGTTGAATCCGACAGTGATTCTATTATGTGCGACGGGTTCAGTGGGAAAGGCGTGCCAAGCCCGTGGGCGCGCTCCGTGGCCCTGAGATCCAGCCAGTCCACGAGGTACTCGAACGTAGGCCTCAGCTTCTCCGGTAGTATCCTCGTCTTCGGCAGCGACTTCCTGACCTTCTCCTTCCATTTCTTGTCACCGTAATTTATGAACCACTGGTCGGATACCACCTTGACGATTACGCGAGTTCCGCACCTGCAGTACACCGGTTCCTCGTTCGCGATTATGTATATTGCAATCGCCTCATTGGCGCCTATGAGGTCCTTCTTTATGAGCTCCCTTGCCTCCGCCTCCGGCTTGCCGGAATACTTGCCTGCAGCCATCACGCCATAGCGCGACTCCTCTTTGTATATCGCCTTTGTCGCCCTCTCTATCACATCGTCCATCGCATTCGCGTTCGCATTCATCAGCTCAAGGTATGCGAGTGCGGGAATTTCCGGATGTTCCACCTTGCCCTTAGCGCCGGATAGCATGCTAGGGTCTATGCTCTTGCCTATTGCACCAGCCTTTCCATCCAGGTCGATGACCTTCTTGTACTCCATGCTCGGCACCGGGTACCCGCTCGCCTTCAGGCGCTCCAGCGCCGCGTAATCGAACGGAGCGTGTGCAGGCACGCTCATCACTATTCCCGTACCAACATCAGGCTTCACGAAGAAGCCCGGCAGTACGGGCACCTCCTCTTTTGTTACTGGATTCACCGCCTTCCTCTTGAGCAGTTCGCTGCCTTGTATCTCTCCTGTAACATCAACCTTTATCTGGTTGCTGAGCATGCCTACCGCCTCCTTCGACAGGTAGCACTGGTATTTTCCTATCGACACAATCGCGTAAGTTGTCTTGTCGTTTACAAAGAGGTTTGTGACCCCGTATATGGTTTCGGGCCTGTAGGTTCCGCATGGAAAGTAAACATCCGACTGCGTATCCTTGAACTTTATCGCGATCATCTCCTCAATCTTTGGCTGTATGTCGCCCTTTGTGTCGTGACCTCCCACCGCGCTGTTGTCCGTTGTGCACCAACCCACAGGATGCGTGCCCTGTGTCAGGAATCCCAGCTTGTTGAGCTTTCCGAACTGCCACTCGATGAACTTGCTGAACTGCGGGTCTATTGTGGTGAACTTCCTGCGCCAGTCTATACCGAGACCTGCTTCCTTCATTCCAGCCTCTGTGTCAACCGCGAAGTACTTCGCCAGGTAGAGCGGGTCGCCCATCTTTGCGATCTCCTCCTTTGGCACGGCGTATACCTTGATGAAATCATCGATGAGCTCTGCGTCATTTGCGGCGAGCCTCTTTGCCATCCCGAGTATCGGGGTGCCTGTCATGTGGAAGCCCATAGGCAGCAGCACATTGTAGCCCCGCATACGCATGTACCTTGCGTAAGAATCCGTCAGGCTGTACGTCTTCATGTGCCCTGCATGCATGGGTGAATTCACATAGGGGAACGCGAAGGTGATCAGCATGCCTGGCTTGTCGCTCGGCTCGGGCTCGAACGCGTTGCTATCCGCCCATGCCTTCTGCCACTTTTTCTCCAACTCATCGTAGGCTATCATAACACGACCAGCAAGCGTTACAGATACTCTTTGACGCAAAGCTATATATCTTGTTTCAGGCATGTTGATGCGATGGAGCTGATTGTGATAAGGTTGGTGAGCCTTGTCGTCATTGCGCTAACATACATGCTCTTCGACCTGCTGAACAACAGGAACATACCGGCGGCATTCGCGTACGGAAGCGTGGCCTACGGACTTCTTCTCACAATACTCTACCTGACCGTTCACCTGATAGTGATAAGCGTTAGCATAGCAGCAGTTGTCTTTGTGATCGGCTACCTTGTGTACCGGATGGGCATGCTCGGCGCGGGCGACGTCTTCGAGTTTGCCGCGCTGTCGCTTGTGCTACCCATCCAGGCAACTCCTCTCATCTCAAGGGTGCCGCAGCTCGGCATACCTTTCATAATAGCGATATTCATAGGCAGCGGAGTATCTGCGCTTGTCCTGGTGCCCCTCTATTATCTCCCAAGGGCGAAAAAGATGGGCGTAAACATCGCCAAGCAGGTGCCCAACAAGGATGTGCTCAAGGCGCTTGCTATAGGAGTCATCTACTTGATATTCATTGCCCTGCTGATCATCAGGCTTGGCGTAAAGGACTACGGAATCGCGTTGCTTGTTGTGATGGCGCTAGGATCAGTCGCCGTGACGCTCTTCGAGAGGCCCATAACCATGTCGATGGCGAGGAATGTAAGCGTGAAGGACTTCGAGGAGGGCGACATAATAGCGTTCAACCTCATGAGCAGAAACCAGATATCTGCGCTTAAGCGCAAGCTGCGCAACTTCGACAGGCTCATAACAAGGCCGCTCATAAACGAGATGAAGAAGAAGCGCGTTACCACAAAAGTCCCGGTCTACAAGCAGGCGATACCTCTCGCGGCGCCCATATTCATAGGCACGGTTGCCTCGATACTGCTTGGCAACCTGATACTGCTCCTGCTGCCCATCTAAGTAAATGTAACTGTGTTGGTCGCGATGCTTCCGAAAGCGTTGGCCGTAATCGTGACGGTGAGCGGCGACTTGCTGGTTATCACGCTGCGCGCTATGCCGCTGCTGTTAGTTGTAGCGAACTGAGGAGTAAGTACGGGAACGGACGAGCTCTCCGTGAAGTTGACCGGGACTCCCTTTATCTGCGTGCCGAGGAAGGTGACAGTGGCAAGCAGCGGCAGGTGGGTGTTCCTGGTCACGCTGTTGCTGCCGACAGTTGAGAGCGTCACAACAACATTTGAGCTGATTGCGACGTTCGTGACGTGCGTGCCGAACAGCCCGACGTACGTTTCGGTTATTGGGGAGGTGCATGAGCTTATCGCGCTCACGTTCGCCCCAAGGCCGCAGTACGACTCGTTGAGGAATGCCTTGCCCGATACGTACTGGTTCAGTCCGAGAGAGTTAGACACACCGATCTGGCAGAACATGGCCCCTCCCGCAGGCACGTGCATTGGGTTGCAGGCCACTTTCGATGTGTTTGTTCCATTGAGGTTTACGCTAATGATCGGCGAGTTGACAGGGTACTCCTGCGCGTTGGTTATGAACATGGTAAGGACGTACGTCCCTGTCACGGTATTCCTCCCTATCGATATGTCCTGGCACGAAAGGTTCCCGGGGAAGGAGCACGTGCTCGGCGATATTATCGAGGGCTCAATGACATAGAAGTAGAGCAGGCTCAGCGCCAGCATTATTATCAGGATTGCCCAGCTGTATGTCGTGAGATACTCAACTGCGGACTGCGCCCTGCCCGGCATCATAACCAACTATATCTTAAAGGAGCACTGGTTATTTATTTAGAAGTGATGGTCGGATGAACAAGTTAGAGGCTTTCATGAGGTTGACGAGGATAGAGCACAGCGCGATACTCGTCTTTGCGGTCATTGCCGCAGAGCTCATATCCAGCGGGCTTCCCAAGCTTCCCATATTGGCGCTGAGCCTCATCGTCCCCATCTTCATAAGCATGTCGTCGTTCGCGATAAACGACTACTTCGATGTTGAGGCCGACAGGGCAAACAAGCGCCTCGGCAGGCCGATAGCAAGCGGGCAGATAAGCAAGAATGGCGCGCTTGCAATATCAATCATCTGCATGGCAATAGGGATCGGCGCATCGCTCTTTATAAACCTGTACGCCGCGCTGATAGCCATAATCTTCGGTGCGCTCGCGGTACTCTACAGCTACAGGCTCAAGGACATGCTCATGGTTGGGAACATCTACATAGCCTTCACTTATGGGATAGCATTCATCTTCGGAGACCTTGTGGTGTCGAAGACGCTGCTCATCGGCATAGTCGCGATATTCTTCGCGGTCTTCCTTGCTGGCTTGGCCAGGGAGATACACGGCATGGTAAGGGACTATGAGGGCGACTCCAGGGCGAGAAAGACGAAGAACCTACTGCATTACATAAGCAAGACGAGAGCGGCGCAGATCGCGCTCGTTCTCTATGTCGAGTCCATAATGATAACGATATTCCTGTTCTTCTTCGACTTCCCCTTCAGGTTCAACGTGTACTATCTAGTGCCAATAGCGATAGGCGACCTGATCATCGCGTACGTTGCGGTTGCATGCCTAATAAGGAATGACCTGAAGACCTACAGGTTCACCAGGAACCTCACCCTTGTAGCAATGGGGGTGTCTCTCCTGGGTTACCTGCTCGCGCCGCTCCTTTATGCGCTTGTATGAGAATTAGGCTGTCTCCTGCCTGATCTGCTTTGCCTCGACCTTAGCCTCGAATTCCTCCATTCGGTGCGTGAACTCCTCGTTGCCCTTTATGGTGCCCCTCGACTTGAGTACCTCTCTTGCAAGCAGGAAGTAGATGAATGCAAGCGACTTCCTTCCGCGGTTGTTCGATGGAATGACAAGGTCGATGAACTTAGTTGAATTGTCAGTGTCGCTCAGGGCAACTATGGGCATATTAACCTTGCTCGCCTCATTGACCGCCTGCTTCTCGTTCCTAGAGTCGCTTATGACTATCAGCTTTGGCTCCATGAAGTCGCCCCTGTTTGGGTTGGTGAAGACGCCTGGTGTCACCCTGCCCTTCATGAAGCGTGCGCCTATCAACTCCGCGAACTTCTCCGCCGCGACTATCGCGTAGATTCTCGATGCTGTTACAACAACATCCTTTGGATTGTAAGCTGCTATCATGCTTGCGGCCAGCCTTACTCTTGTGTCGATCGTCTTGAGGTCCAGAAGGTACAGTCCATCGTCCCTGACCTTGTAGACGAACCTCTTCATGCCGGGGCTCCTCATCTTCGTCGCGATGTGGATGCCCGCCTCTAGGTAATCGTTCTGGTTTGCAAGCAGCTCTTGTATTTCCTCTTCAGGCATTTTCATCATCTAAATATGGGGCCGCCGAGATTTTCAGATAGATATCTTTTGAACTCGGGTCGCCACCACCCCAAGGTGGAAGCCTACCAAGCTAGCAGACGGCCCCCAATTGCTTTGTAATCGTTCCTTTTATTCCTTTGTCATCACTTCTTTCCTATCTTTATGAACTCGTCGATAAGCTCGACGTTGCTAATGAACATCCTTCGGCAGCAGTACCTCTTGACTCCCAGGTCGTCGAGGACCTTGCCCGCGTCCTGTTTGTCCTTGTTGACGCGCTTGTCGTACTCCTCCCACTTGTCCGCAACAACAGCTCCGCAGCTGAAACACCTAACGGGCATCATCATGGTATCACCTATAGGATGTCTGGGACCTCGCCCTCGCCTTCGGACCCCTCGCCTTCTTCGGCTCGACTCTCCTATAATCGTCAACCAGTAGTGATCTGTCGTATCTCATGTACTCCTTCCTTATTGTATCTGTCTCAGAGAACTTTGATATAGCCTTCGCTATTGCGCTCCTCACCGCCTGGGCCTGGCCGCTCGAGCCACCGCCCTGCACGCTGACCGTTATGTCGAGCCTGCCTGCCACCTCCTTTGTTATGCTCGAGAGGTTTATCGGCTCTTGCATCATATCCCGGTAAACGACATTCTCAACCGAGCGCAGCTCTGCGCCGTTTATCCTTATTGCTCCGTGGCCCGCCTTTGCGGATGCCCTTGCTACCGCGGCCTTCCTCTTGCTCCTTACCAGTACGACTCGCTCAGCCTTCTTGCTGCTCTTCCTTCTTGCAGGTGCCCTCTTTACCTTCACGCCCTTGTCGGCGCTCTGCTGCGGCATCTCCTGCATCATCTGAACGCTCTCTTCCATAGCATCATCTCTCGTAACCCAGCCTCTTTGACAGCTCTGCTACTGTCATGTATCCAACATATATGCTCTTCGGGTTCTTCGCCTCCATCTCCATCGGCTTCGCCTTTGAGAACTCGTCGGGCACGCCGATGTAGACCCTCAATCGCCTGTATGCCTCCTTGCCTCTCGGCATCCTGTAGGGGAGCATTCCTCTTATTATCCTCTTGACCAGCAGGTCTGACCTTCTCGGCCAGTAAGGTGAATGTTCCGGATTCGCCTTCTCCTTCAGGTTCACCCTCGTCTTGTACTTTGCAAGCGTGACCGCTTTGTCTCCGGTTATTATCGCCTTCTCGGAGTTTATCACAACCGTTGGGCTGCCCGACAAGAGGCTTTTTGCGACGACGCTGGCAAGCCTGCCGAGCACCTTGCCGCTTGCATCGTAAACTACTCTCTTGCCTTCCTCCATGATCTCACTTGATTATGCTTACCTTCTTCTGACCTATCATCTCCTGAATCGTAACCATCTTGCAGTTCGCGCTGCCCAGCTGCTGTATCGCCTTCTTTGAGTACTCCAACGCCGCAATGTTTATCTTGTGATCGAGCGAGCCCATTGAGAGGACCTTTCCTGGCACGACCACATTATCACCTTCTTTCGTGTGCTTGTTGAGCTTGTAGAGGTTTACACCGACGCGCCTCCTTGCCGGGACTGCAAGCAGTTCATACACACGCCCCCAGAGCTTTGGAGTCTTGTCAGACTTAGAAGCCTTGCTAAGCACGTCTAGCCATTCCTTGACGTCATTTCGCTCAACGTTTATCTTCATTTAATCACATTGCGGAGGTAGGGATTCGAACCCTAGCACTCCTAAGAGACTGACACCTCAAGCCAGCGCGTTTGACCAAGCTCTGCCACCTCCGCCTAAAGCTTCTTGACTTTTGAGGATAGTTCCTGCAGCTGCTCTTCTATCACTTCAAAAGCCTTATTAATTATTTGCTTGGGCGGCCTCTGGCCAAAAGCCTCAACATAAAACTCGAATACTCCTTCGCTCTGCTCGTCGTAGGTGATCAGGCCAGGCTGGAACTTTGCATGGTCAATTCCGGTGCCCATTCTGGCCTTGCCCTCTATCCTTATGCGTTGCTCGTCCGCCAGCTTGATTATGGGAATGTTCTCGTTTGCGACCTTGACCTCCTTGTCTGCCGATTCGAGGTCCTTCGAATAGATCGTCTTTGGGCCGGTCGCCTCGAGCGTGAAGAGGACCTCGTCCTTCTCCGAGTATCCCTTCTGCGGCGTGACTATCGGAATCAGTCCTATTCTATGCGCTATATATTCATCGAATATGGAGCTGGTGTTCTCGTAGAAGGTAACAGTGTCGATCGCGAATGTAGGCACGCCTATCGTTGCGATCCTTCGTATTGCGTTGGCATACATGTTTGTCGAGTCCTTGAGAGAGAACCTGAAAACGTTGCCTTTGTCTTCTAGAATGTCTATTTTCATATGCTCACTGCGCGGCAGCAATGCAGATACAAATAGTTGTAAAGATATGCACGTCAATGTTTATAAAGGTACACGTCCTTTGTTGGGGTGTGGTTGAGTGAGCTTTGAGAGCGCGCTGTACGCAGACCTGCATACTGCGAATTTTGGCAAGCAGCCCTACCTAAAAACCTTCAAGAAGCGCCCGCACATATCGAAGAGCAAGCTGGATTCCTACTCGAATTGTACGTACATGAAGACAGGTGACGTCTTCGCGCACAGCAGGTTCAACGAATTGACAGGGAGGTATGCAGCTTCGGTATCCCTGACGTATGACATACTTGTCAGCCTTTACGATGTAAACACCAGGAGCATGGCAGCAGCAAGGTTCATGGAATTCGGACGGCCTGTACATGATCATTTTGAGAATTTCCTCAGGTCGCTGAAGAGGCCGAACATCGAGGTAAGGGTACTGGGCATGCAGGACAACCAGGGCGCTTCCGCAATGTACGGGGTGGCGGATTTCATTGCGCAGAACAAGCTCGCGTTGTATGAGATTGACCTGTTTGGCAAGGACACCAGGCACATTGCCTTGGACATGAGCACGGGAATGAGCTTCAACATCCTGCTGCAGGACAAGATATACAAGCCTGGAGAGCTGGCCAACAAAATGACTCTGGAGCAATTCGAGAGGACAATCAAGGCGTAAGCTTCTTTGTGAATACGTCCGTGTACTCCGGGCCTTCCTGGTTCAGTACGCTGGTCTTGATCTTTATCTCCTTGCAGGTGAACTCGCCGAGAGAGTCCTCGGAATGTATGGCAACGAAGCCATTGACATATTCTACGTCCTTCTCTGTGGGGTTGCGCACCCTCGCGAGCGTGGCGTGCGCATGGAAGTCCCTGCTTTCGAACCGTATCTCGTTTGATAGGCTCTTCTGCATGCCGCTCGATATCCTTTCAAGGTCGGAAATGCCGTCATCCACCTTGGCGAAGATGACATTCGGTCGCGTCCTTGAGAACGTGCCGATTCCGTTGAATGATATGTTGAATTCCTTGGCCTCTGTCTCTGAAAGCGCCTTTGTAGCTGAAGACAATTGCGCCTTGCCTATCGAGCCTAGGAAGAGCACGGTTATGTGTATCTGGTCTTCCCGCACGGGCTTGGCGGGTTTGCAGTCGATCAGTTTTGCCGCTTCCGCTAGCCCGTTCCGTACCTGTTTAGGTATGTCAATCGCTATGAAAGCTCTTGCGCCGTCCACCCTGTCACTTTTTGGACTATCAATCAAAAGGTATTTTAATCTGATTGGCATAAATGTTGTATGCAGACAAGATACATCGTAATTCTTGGTTCTCTTTTGAGCGGCCTCGGAAAGGGCGGGGTCACAGCTTCCATACTGAAGATACTCTCATTCTACAATTACCGTGTTCTTCCAATAAAGTTCGACGGTTACCTGAATTACGACTGCGGGACGATGAACCCGTACAGGCACGGCGAGGTCTTCGTCCTCGACGACAAAAGCGAGGTCGACATGGACTTCGGCATGTACGAGAGGTTCTCGAACGAAAGCCTCACGGGCAAGCTCTCCATAACAGGAGGAAAGCTCTTCAGCAGGATAATAGCGAAGGAGAGGAAAGGCGACTACCTCGGAGAGGATGTGCAGATAATACCGCACCTCACGAACGAGATAATTCATACTGTTGAAGGCGTCGCGAAGAGCGAGAAGGCGGACGTCATTGTCATAGAGGTGGGTGGCACAGTTGGCGACATAGAGAACAGCTACTTCATAGAGGCGATGAGGCAGCTTGCGCTGAACAATCCTGTTGCGTTCATAAACCTGACGTATGTTCCGAAACTAGACGTTGTGGGAGAGCAGAAGACCAAGCCTGCCCAGATAGGAGTCAGGTCGCTGATGCAGCTCGGGATAAGGCCTACAATGATAATATGCAGGAGCACAGAGCCTCTGGGCGAGAAGGTGAAGGAGAAGCTTGCACTTCACAGCAGCATAAGCAAAGATAGGATAATTGATGACTCTGACAGGGGCACGGTCTACAACCTGCCGACGCACTTCATGGACCAGCATCTCGACAAGTTCCTGATTGAGGATCTGAAACTCGGCAAGAGGAAGCT
>JASHRX010000066.1 GCA_030037075.1 Microcaldota archaeon
ATAGAGCCGATCGTGGAGGCCTACAAAAAAATAAAGATGAAAAAATTGCCGAGTGCGTTCGTCCACGGCGACATAAACACCACGAACGTGATGCAGGACAGCAATGGAAAGCTATGGATAGTAGACTTTTCGACTGCCGCGCAGTATCCGCGCGTTATAGAACTGGCATACTTTACTACAGCCTTCCATGGCAGGACCAAAAAGGAAACAAAGGAGAAGATAAGGATTGCGCTAGAGGCCTACCAGAAGATACTGCCGCTTACAAAAGAGGAGCTTAGGGTGCTCCCGGCGGTGATAAAGGCGGAGCTTGCGGTGTCGGTGCTGAACGCCGTGTCTTTCCAGAAGATATACGGGGATGAAACACCAGCAATCAGCAGCATGTTCTACCGCTGGTCGAAGAGGGCGCTGCTGCAGCTGAAGGATGATTGATTGAAGGTAATAGCGGACCTGCACATACACTCAAGGTTTGCGAGGGCGTGCAGCGACAAGATAAACCTGGAGAGCATGGAAGAGGCAGCACTCCAGAAGGGCATAAACCTGATAGGCACGGGGGATTTCACGCACCCGACCTGGCTGGGAGAGCTGAAGAAAGAACTGGTGGAGGCCGAGGAGAAGGGATTCTACAGAAGGAAGGGCTCCTCAAGCGGCGTAAGGTTTGTGCTCAGCACGGAGGTCTGCACGGTCTTCAGGGACAGGAGAGAGCACACCAGGAAGATACACAACTGCATAACCATGCCTAGCTTCGATGCGGTAGACTCCATGAACGAGATGCTATCCAAAAAGGGCAGCCTCTCGTCAGATGGAAGACCAATCATCTCCATGAGCGCAGCAGAGCTGGTAGATATTGCAGTGCGATCTGACAGAAGTGCATTCGTGTTTCCCGCTCATGCATGGACCCCGTATTTCGGCGTCTTCGGCGCGATATCCGGATTCGATTCAATGAAGGAAGCGTACGAAGACCAGGAGAAGCACATATACGCGCTGGAGACCGGGCTAAGTTCCGACCCGGAGATGAACTGGAGGCTATCAGCACTGGACAAGTACGCGCTCATATCCACGAGCGACATGCACTCCCTCCCAAAGATAGGAAGGGAGACGACGCTCTTCGACCTCGATGATGTTTCCTATTCTTCCATGCTGAGCGCAATAAAGGAAAAGGATACCAAAAGGTTCACCGGCACGGTTGAGTTCTTTCCAGAAGAGGGCAAGTACCACTTCGATGGGCACAGGCAGTGCCATGTGTCGATAGACCCGGACAAGCAGAAGGGGGTAACCAAGTGCCCGAAGTGCGGCGGAAAGCTTGTGATAGGGGTGCTGCACAGGGTGAACGACCTTGCCGACCGCGACCCGGAGTACAGGCCAAAGGGCAGGCAGCCCTTCATAAAGGCCGTGCCGCTGCTGGAGATCATAGCGTACGTGAATCGTAAGACTGCTTATTCACCTCTAGTGGAGAGCACATACAAAGACATGGTGAGCAGGCTAGGCACGGAGTACGAGATCCTCGTTAACGTTAGCGTGGAAAAAATTCGCGAGGGCTTCGGCGAGGAGATGGCGCTCGCGATAGAGAACATGCGAAACGGCAAAGTAACGATAGAGCCAGGTTATGACGGTGTCTTCGGCAAGGTGGACCTGCTGAACAGGGAGAAGAGGAAAGAAACATTCGGCTGGAAGCAGAAGACCCTCTAGCGCGTTCCGTACGGATGCGCGAACGCCCTTTTGACCAGCAATGCGGGGCTGAATACAACCCTCTTGAAGGTGTGCCTTGCCCTCCTGACCTTTACGTTCTTGAAGGCTGCAAGCGCGAAGCCAGACATCATGTTGCTGTAGTGCTTGAGGAGGACTATTGATACGAATATGACTCCTATCACGATCATCTCGGCCGTGAGCAGGTAGTTGCCTATCGTGAGCATGAACTTCGAGTAGGTGAGGCCCTTCAGGATGAGCAGCGTCGCGAGGGATATCACGAAATCCAATCCAACTGATATGTATGCGAGCTTTGCAAGCCAGCCCTCCAGTTTTTTCACTCTCGCGTATTCACTGTAATACAATTTTACCACGGGTTCTTGGTCGCTATAACAATTATTGGAGGGTTTAAAAAGATTTTCTATAAAGGCGATAAGTGGAAGTGTGCCAATCCTGCCAGGGCGCGGGCGGGCATTGCTTTAAATATCTGGATGGGCAGATACCTCACCGTGTTTATATGTCAAGTCCAGCCACAGCAGGAAACGCGCCGCTTCATGCGCCAAGATTGAGCCCCGAGCAGAGGGCAATATTAATTGCATTCGCAATCGGAGACAGAGCGAAGCTGCAGCGGGGCATACAGATTACAGAGAGGGAGATAGAAACAGGGCAGAGTAAGGGGGCTCCCTTGACAGAGGCGGAGATCTCGGAAAAGCGAGAGTTCCTGTCACACCTCAGAAGATATACGGGACGTGAAGACATTCAAGGCTTGGGGGTTGCAATGATGGACAGCTTCCCACGGCAGGTCGAACCTCCCAAGTGAGCAGGCATACCTTTTAATATTTCTCTTCGTAATCTATCTATCAATTCTATACATCTAGTCAAGGCAGTGTCTATTTATGCCGAACCAACTCGACAACAAGGTAATAGCAGCAATCAGGGTACGCGGGCGAGTGAATGTGCGCCACGATATAACCGAGACGCTGAAGAGGCTGCGCTTGAGGAGGGTGAACAACTGCGTTGTGCTGAAGATGAATGACTCTTATTACGGCATGATAAAGGAGTGCAACGATTACATTACATACGGGGAAGTGAACGAGGAGACGCTCGGCAGGCTGATCAAGAGCGGTGGGCTGAAGGCCGACCCAAAGGAGGTGCTTGACGGCAAGTACGACATGAAGGAGATGAAGAAGAGCATGCCCTTCAGGCTGCATCCTCCAAGGAGGGGCTACAGGAGCATAAAGAGGAATTACAAGCAGGGCGGCGCACTCGGTTACATGGGCCCTGCGATAAACGGACTTATTCAAAGAATGGTGAAGTGATGGTAGTCAGAAGACAGAAGCACGCAAGGAAGTACCTCGGAACAAGGAGGTGGGGCGTGGGCAACATAAAGAACGCGAGAGGCGCAGGGGACCGCGGAGGAGTCGGCCGCGCGGGCGCAAGGAAGCACAACTTCACATACATGACGAGCAAGGCGCGCGAGGAGATGCACAAGAAGGGCTTCCATCCGTGGAACCAGAAGAGACTTGGGGAGATAACACTCATGCAGATAAGCGGAATGATCAACGAATCGAAGGGCGGCAAGGCCGAGATAGAGTTGCGCAACGTCAAGGTGCTCAGCAACGGTTCGATAAACAAGGCGGTCGTTGTGAAGGCCGCGGGTTTCTCAAAGGCCGCCGCGGAGAAGATAAAGGCCGCGGGCGGAGACGCGATAGTAATAGAATGACCCGTTGTGGATGGGTAGCAGCATGGCTGAATCTTTGAAGATAGCTTTCTATACGGACACATACCTGCCGGCCGTGGACGGAGTGGTAACCTCGATACTCAACAGCAAGAAGGAGCTGGAGAGGCGCGGCCACAAGGTCTACATCTTCACGAGCGGCAACAACATATCGAAGCCGATAGTTGAGATCGAGAAGAACGTGTTCGCCGTGCACGGGGTGAGATTCAAGAGGTACCCGCAGTACAGGCTGGCGCTCTTCCCTTTCATCACGTCCATCAAGCTGAGAGAGATAAAGCCTGACATAATACACGTCCATACCCCATTCATGATGGGCTTCTCCGGCCTATCGATGGCCAAAATAAACAAGGTACCGCTTGTCGGTACCTTCCACACCTTCTTCACGAACAGGACGGTACTTGCGGATTACGGCGGGGTGGGAAAAAGGGGCGGCAGGGTAATGGAGAAGGTGGCGTGGCCGTACGCCAGGTTCTTCTTCAACAAGTGCAACGCGGTGATAGCGCCGAGCGAGACAACGAAGGCGGTGCTGAGCCGCAACGGCATAAGCAACACTACGGTGGTGCCGAACGGCGTCGACATGAAGAAGTTCAATCCGAGGGTCGATGGCAGGAGGATACGCAGGATGATAACAACAAACAGGAAGGACAAGATAGTACTGTGCGTGGGCAGGATGAGCAAGGAGAAGAGGCTCGATGTGGTGATAAGGGCGGCGAAGCTCCTGAAGGGCAAGAACATAAAGTTCGCGTTCGTTGGAGCCGGACCTGCAATGCAGAGGTACCAGAGGATGGCGCTCAGGTACGGGCTAGAAGAGACCGTTAAGTTCATGGGGTTCGTAAAGGCGGAGGAGCTTCCCAAGTACTACGCCGCTGCTGACCTGTTCTGCACCGCCTCGACATTCGAGACCCTTGGAATAGTGATAATCGAGGCGCTCGCGACCGGAAAGCCGGTTGTCGGAGCCGATTACCTTGCGATAAAGGAGCTGATAAAGAACGGCAGGAACGGCGAGAAGTTCCGGCCGGGCGATTACAGGCAGTGCGCCCGCAAGATAGAAAAGGTTATAAATAACCCTGCGGAGTATAGAGAGACAGTAAGCACGGCCGCAAGGTACTCGACGGAAAAGACCACGGATATGTTATTAAATGTGTACAAAGAGTTGGTTTCCGCCGGGGTTTCTGACTCGTCATTTTTATAATGAGGCAACGCTGAAGGCGATTAGCTGATAGGTAATGAAGGTAAGGCAGGTGCCCAAGAGGGCAGCCCAGCAAGGAATGCTGATTCTGGCGCGGGTAAGAATAATGGTAGCGAAGGCTCGACGCTGAACAACCTGATAAAGAATTCGACAGACCCGAAGGTCCAGGAGATAAGGGGGCAGATAGACGGACTCAAAAAGCAGCGCTTCGAGCTCGTGTCCAGGATGAGGGATAGCCAGAGAAGGCTGGCGTACAAGATGGCGGAGCAGGAAGCGATAGGTAAGCTCATAGAGATGGAGAAGAAGAAGGACAAAGGAAACAGGGAGAACATAGGCAAGCTCAAGCGCATGAGGCACTCATTGGAGTTCAAGATATCAACAGAGGCATTGTCGCTTGCGCAGGAGAAGATGATGGTGCGCAAGGTGGGGGAGATTAACGCTCAGATAGAAGAGCTGCTCAAGATGGACAGGCTCGAAAGGAAGAAAGGCCTTGTAAGCAAGGACGTAGAGACATACCAGAAGACCCTCAGCGAGGTCGTCGCGCAGGTGACCGAGCTTGACGGTAAGCTGGATGCGCTCTATTCCGAGATAAGGAAGGCGCTGGGAGTCCACAGGAGGAAGCCGAAGACGGCTATGCACAAGGAGGAGGGCAGCAGGCCGCACCAGAAACCACAGGACATAAACCTTGAGGACATAGTCGTAATAAAGAAGAAGGACGTGAAGGAGAGCGCAAGGCCGGTTGAGCAGCCAGAGATGTGAATAAGAGGCAAGGTGGTATGAAGTGAAGATTACGTTCCTAGGGGCAGCGGGAGAGGTAGGAAGGAGCTGCATGATGGTCAGCACGAGGAACACGAACGTGCTGCTAGATGCAGGGATAAAGCTTGGTGCTGATATAGAGTACCCGCAGCTGACGGACGACCAGCTGAAGTCGATCGATGGAATTTTCATATCGCACGCGCACCTCGACCACAACGGATTCCTGCCGCACCTTTATTCGGCGGGGTACAGGGGCAACTACTTCGCTACGAAGCCGACGATAGACGTCGGCGCGGTCATGATAAGCGACTACATCCGGATATCCAATCCGATAAGCGTGACAAAGAAGGGCCTTGTGGAGATGGCGAGGCGGCCGAAGATAGTCAACTACTACAAGGAATTCAAGTTCAAGGACCTCACGGTAAAGTTCACTCCAGCAGGTCACATACTCGGCAGCTCCCTCATAGAGCTGAGCGACGGGAGGAACAGGATAGCATACACGGGCGACATAACACTAAACAGGACGAGGCTGCTCGACGGCGCGGACATGAAGAACATAAAGGCCGACACGCTGATAACTGAGAGCACCTACGCCGCGAAGACGGACATATTCCCGGGAGAGAAGCCGGTCTCGCAGAACATGGCGAAGAGCATAAAGGATACGATAGCGCGCGGCGGCAAGGTAATCGTGCCGAGCTTCGCGGTTGGGAGGGCGCAGGAGATACTATTCCTGCTGGACGACTACATGAACTCGGGGGCGATACCCAAGGTGCCCATCTATGTCGACGGCATGATAAGCAAGGTCATGAGGATATACAGGCATAATGTGATATACTGCAGGAAGGAGCTGCAGAGCAAGATACTGATGAGCGACTACGACCCTTTCAAGAGCAAGAATTTCACAGTAGTAGAAACGAAGAGCACGAGGAACAAGATCGTGAACGATAGCGAGTCGTGCATAATAGTGACAACGAGCGGCATGCTGACCGGAGGGCCTGTCATGTTCTACGTCTCAAGGCTGGCGAGGGACTACGCAAACAAGATGATCCTTGTAGGGTATCAGGCGGTCGGCACCGTAGGAAGGATGCTACAGGAGGGCCACAAGAAGGTGCTTCTGGGCGGTAACGAGATGACCATAGAGATGGAGGTGAACACATTCCACCTCTCGGCTCACGCAGACAGGCCGCAGCTCGAGAGGATAATGACAAGCGTGAAGGGGCTCAAGGACGTATTCTTGGTGCACGGGGAGATAACAAAGGCGAAGGACCTCAGGGAATGGGCCGCAAAGAGGTTCGTGGCGAAGGTGCCGTTGCTCACGGAGGAGCACGAGATCTGACCTACATTAAATGGCGAAGCTCTACAAAAGGCATAAATACACGGCGGACGTAAAAGCAACCCTGTAGGGTAGGAGATGGCGAAGAAGAATACCGGAGGGAGGTACTCGAAGGAGCTTGAGCAGATTAAGATGCTCAAGGCGATAAACGCTACGCTGAAGGCGAGCGACATAGAGAACGTGCTGCTCTCGAATTCGGCGAAGGACTCGGAAACGGTGAGCGACAGCGTCGTTGACGACATGCTCGGCAGGGTTAGCAAGGAGCGTGAGAAGAACAGG
>JASHRX010000067.1 GCA_030037075.1 Microcaldota archaeon
TCGTCATATATGTACGCAGTCACGCCTATAGGATACTCATCCGGAAAGTTATTCGGTCTGGTGAAGAGCCTGATCTTCTTGTCTAGCGACCCGTTTGGCTTTACTATGCCCACCTTCGTCCTGCCAGTGTTGAGCTCCTTGTCGTGCGCGAGCGACAGGGGCGGCTTTACATTCACATCGCACTCGCACCAGTACGAGGCCGAATCCTCGTTCTTGAGCGTGAGTATAAGGAACGGCTCGCTCTTCGCGTAGGCCTTCAGGACCTCCGGCTCGAATTTCAACGATACGGCAACCTTTGCCAGAAAATCACCTTCTATACTTCAATGCAGCAGATTAAAAAACCTGATGTGGAAGAAAGGTATTTAGAAATGAAGATTAATAATTCAGAAAGTACCTACAGGCACATTCTCTGCATGTGATGCAATGGAGCTGAACGAATCGAAGTTCATAGAGAGCGAGGTGACCCTAAGGAACATGATGCTCACAAAGGAGGTCCTCGAGACAAGGAGGTCGCTCGTGAGGTGGCTCGCCTTGGCGTTGGGGATAATAAATCCAGGAGAGTCGCGCCAGAGCGCCATAGCCGTGCTCGACGCGGTGCTCTACTTCCAGTTCGTCGAGAAGAAGGACCCGTCCGTAGTGGAGCTGTCCGATTACATAACAAAGAGCTGGGAGCCGATAAACGAGAAGACGCTCAGGTATCATCTGCTGCAGCTAAAGAAGGCGAACGTCGTGAACAACTCCAAGGGCGTTTACTTCCTAACGAACGCGAACCCCGACCAGAAGTACAACGAAGAGGCATGGGTTAGCAACTACTTCACCACGGAGATACAGCCAATAAGGGAGAAGATAACGGCTGCGATAAAGGAGCTGAAAGGAAGGTAACATGGACTACAAGACACTTGTTGTTTACGCGGTAATAGTCATAGTTGTAGCGGGAGGCGTGGCGTACGCGCTCACCAGGACGGCCCTCGCAGGCAACTACAGCATGTCTGTCAGCATATCCGGCAGCGTGCCGAGCCAGGTGTATCCGTACCAAACATCCAGGTTCACAATATCGCTCAACAATACGGGCAGCCGGACAATAAGCCAGATACCTGTTGTAATATACCTTAACAACAACCAGTACGGCTCCTACAAGGTCACGCTGCCTCCAAAGCAGTCCACAACGTTACCGCTGAACTACACATACACGGCAAGCGGGCCGTATTCCTTCGAGGTCATCGCGGACCCAGGCCACCTCTTCGACATAGCGAACAGGTCTACCGCGCAGGCGACCGTCAGCGTGAACGTGAGCGCGACGCAGGCGCCCGATGTGTACTCCTTGCTGCCGAACTCCAGCAGCACGACAGGGTTCACCCTCTTCCAGAATGGGTCTGCGGTAGTAGCGGTCACCGGGTTGGGGTACAACCTATCGGTCATAAACACGATGTTCGGACCCGCCCGCTCAATCATGCTCAGGCTGCTTGAGGATCTATCGCTCACGATAAACACCGCTTACGGAGCGGAGTCCCGCTATCCAAATAACTCTGTAGGTTACTCCATATGGCTCCAGGGTACGCTCGATCCAGGACTTGTGGGCGCAATCGTAAGGAGCTTCGGCCTCTCACAGCAGAGCTTTAATGCGAATGGCACGCAGGCGACCTACGTGAAGGTGAGCAACACCACGAGCCTCTGCTTCTACTACTCTGGGGGATGGACGAAGGCGGTATCATACTACAACAGCAGCGACCAGGCCAGCTGCAAGACCTTAGTCGGCAGCGCCCATCCTTCGAACGAGAGCGCCTTCCTGCTCAGCCAGTACGGCAGCACGCCGGCGATGGCCGCATATCTGGGCAACTTTGTGTACACGAACTCGACAAACCTCGGAGGCTCGATAGGCTACCAGAACGGCAACATCACCGCAACCAACATATTCGACAATCCGTACGGAACCTTCATAGGCTACCTGAGAAGGAACCAGGTTCCGGCGAACATACTTGTGAACCAGACGTGCAACGGCCTGGTCTACAACTCGGGCAACATAAGCATATGCTCGAGCTTCATAACACCGATCAAGAACGGAAGCATTAGCTCTTATCTGATCAACGAAACGCTGATCTCGCAGAACTACACCGCGATACTCTATTCATTTGTGAACGACAGCAACCTACTTGCAGCGAACCAGAACGGCCTCAGCCTGATACTCCTGCTCAACCTCAGCCAGCGCACCCAGGGCTGGAACACCGTGTTCAAGAACCTGTGCAACCTCTCGAACGTTACCTTCGGGTGCAATGTCCTATCCTTCAACCACTCGAACGACAGCACGGAGTTCTCAATAACGAACAACTTCCAGAGCAGCGTGAGGCTGAACAGCCTGCTATGCTCCTTAGAGCCCTTCCAGGTGCCGCAGATAGTCAACAGCACCGTGCTGCCCGGCCAGTCCATCAGCCTGAACACAACTTGCTACAACATACCCGTTCCAATAGCCTCGATAAGCACCACATACCCGCTCTCGGTGAACTACACGGTAAACGGTGCAACGAACACAGTGTACGGCTACGCGAACATAACAAACATACAGTGATCACACAAGGAAGTCCTTCGCCCCCTTCCCTGCAGGAAAGGCCCTTTTTGTGTCGGCCTCCACCGGCAGTCCCGTTTCGTCCGCTACTCTCTGTACCTCGCTTATCTCTATGACCCTATCGGTGTGCAGCTCTACGAACCTGCCGCTCCCCAACGGCACGTACTTTATGGTGAAGCTCATCACCTGCAGCATCCCGCTCCTTTTCACCCTCGCTTTCGTGCCCCCTGCGGCAATTATTCTCTTCGCGTTTTCACTGAGCATGCAACACGCTCTGGTAACTCAGCAAATGAATAAATAGATGAGAGTAGAAGCGAAGATGATTAAGTGGTAGGGATAAGCTCGGGGTTCGTCCAAAACTACTTTGGTACCCTGCAGCATCTCCTCTCTCCGTACGTTGGCGCGCCCTATCTCATTCCATTGTCTCTGCTCATAGCGCTCGTAATCTTCGCGATAACCCTGATGATACTCGTAAGCGTCTTCATATACCTTGTAAGCTGGTTCGAGAGGAAGTTCATGGCGAGGATGCAGTCCAGGCACGGGCCCACCTACGTTGGCAAGTACGGAGTGCTGCAGAACCTGGCGGACCTGATAAAGCTGATAAGCAAGGAGAACATAATTCCCGCGAACGCTGACAGGTGGCTCTTCCAGCCAGCCCTTCCGGCGATAGTTGCCGCTTTCGTGCTAGTACTAGCATTCATACCGCTAACATCAATGTATGTGGGAGTGGGCAGCAGCCTCGCGCTCATCGTTGTATTCATGATCCTCTCGTTCGTGCCCCTCTTCATATTCCTGGCAGGTTGGGCGAGCGGTAACAAGTTCGCGTCCATTGGTGCAGAGAGGTCCGTGACCATGCTCATAAGCTACGAGATACCGTTGCTGCTCGTGGTGGTTGCTGTGGCGATGCTCGCGAACGGGTACAGCCTGCAGGGCATAATCACATCGCAGAGCACGCACTGGTATGCACTGCTCATGCCAATAGGCCTGGTGGTCTTCTTCATCCTAATGCTGGCGGAGATGGAGAGGCCGCCCTTCGACCTGCGCGAGGCTGACAGCGAGCTGATAGCTGGCTGGCTCACTGACGTGAGCGCGCCCTATTACGGCCTTGTTCTCTTCCTCGACTATGCAAGGATATTCACCGGGTCGCTGCTCATAGCGGTGCTCTTCTTCGGCGGCTATCTTGGCCCATCCGTGCTGCCGCCCATTGCATGGACACTGATAAAGGTGGTAATCATATCGGTGCTCATCATAGTCGTCCGTGTGACGGTTGTCCGCATGAGGATCGACAGGGTACTGCGCCTCGGCTGGCTCTACATGACGCCGCTTGCAGTGGTTAATTTATTACTTACATTTCTATTATTCATTCATTGAGATTTATGATAGTAAAACCGCTTGTGGACGTTGCGAAGGAGGCGCTTTCCGGGCCGAGCACGCTCGAGTATCCGGAAGAGCGGGAAGCGGTGACGGACAACTACAGGGGGGTGCACAAGCTAGACATGAAGACCTGCATAAGCTGCTCCGCCTGCGCGAGGATATGCCCCAACCAGACGATAAACATGGTGGAGGTTGACACTGATATGGGCAAGAAGGTGATGCCCGAGATAAACCTGGAGAGGTGCCTCTTCTGCGCGCTCTGCGAGGAGGTATGCCCAACAGAGTGCCTCATACTCACAAAGGATTACGATGTCGAACGGTTCGACAGAAGGGGTTTCATTAAGAGGCCAGAGGACCTGAAGTAGGTTTGCCTGTGATGCGATGGTCTATGCGCTTGTCTTGGTGCCAGCAATACTTATGATAGTAGGCACGGCCCTCATATTCGTCCTCAAGGACACGATGCATGCAGCAGTGTCGCTTGCCTTCATCTTCATACTTAACTCGCTGATATTCCTCATGCTCGACCAGCCGCTGCTCGCGCTAATCCAGCTCTTCATAATGGTGGGCGGCGTTTCTGTCTATCTCTTCGTTGGAGTTGCGTCTTCCAGCTATTCCAACTTCAAGCATACGAACTACTTTCTCTTCGCCGGCATAGCCATAGTGCTGTTCGCTATAACCGCGTACGGTGCCTACAGCTCGAATGCCTTCCAGAGCTACCAGCTCACAAACTCTTTCGGTATTTCCGAGGCATCGGCAGCATTCTCTATGAGCAGCACCATAATCTCCTTGTATGCCATAACATTCATGCTGTTCATACTGGCGCTCGGTTCGCTGCCGCTGCTGAACAGGCTGCGCGTGACATGATGTTCAACTACCTATTGCTGCTCTGCTTTGCGCTCTTCTCCCTAGGAGTGGCAGGAATAGCATCCTCGAAGCACTTCGTGATAATGGTCCTCTCGATAGAGGTGATACTGGTGGCAAGCTCCCTGGCGGCCATATCGTTCTACAGCTATGTGGTGAGCGCGTCGATACTCCCCGTGCTGTTCGCGATATGGGCGATAGCAGCCCTGGACGTGATCGGGCTCGTTGTATTCTACAGGCACCTTGCAAGGCACAAGGTCAGCCTGGACGTGACAAAACTCACGAAGTTCGGGGAGAAGTGAGCGCATGTACTACAATCCGCTGTTTGCCATCCTGCCCCTCCTGATCGGCGGATTCGTTGCCCTGCTATGCGGTATTTCCGAAAGGACGGAGCGCGCCGCGAAGTACATCGCCCTTGCCGGGGCCCTCGGTTCGTCAGCCTTCTCGATTCTTCTGCTGCTGCACGCGCAGCAGGCCACGCAGGCATATCAGGCCGTCTGGTTCTCGTTCGCGCAGAGCAGTTTCCAGCTCACCATGGCGCTCGCGCCGATGAACCAGATATTGCTGCTCCTTGTAGCCATCATCTCGCCGCTCATCTTCCTCTATTCTATAGGCTACATGGACAGGCCGAACGAGCAGAGCAGGTTCTATTTCGAGCTCAGCCTCTTTGCGGTATCCATGATCCTCCTGTCCATGTCCGGCGGCTTCCTAACGATGTTCATCGCCTGGGAGGGGCTCGGCGTCACGAGCTACCTGCTTATAGGGTTCTGGTACCAGAAGAAGAACCCGCCCGCGGCCGCCCGCACCGCGATAACGACCATATTGCTGGGTGACATATTCATGCTGGCGGGCATGCTCATACTATGGAATCAATTCGGCACCTTCAGCTTTTCTGCCATAGAGGCCGCTGCGTCGGGCCAGGCGGGCACGACCCTCATGATCGGACTGGCCTTCGTGCTGATCGGTGCGTTCACCAAATCAGCGCAGTTCCCGTTCCACGAATGGCTATCCGAGGCCATGGAGGGTCCTACCCCTGTGTCCGCCTTCCTACATTCCTCCACGATGGTCAAGGCGGGCGTCTTCATCGTGATACTGCTCTTTCCCCTCTTCGCAGCTTTCGGGCAGCTGCTCCATGTAATGCTGATAATAGGACTGGTAACAACGGTAATAGGGGCACTCAACGCGCTCTCGTCGCAGCACATAAAGAAGGTGCTAGCCTACTCTACCGTGGAGGACCTGGGCCTCATGTTCGTCGCGCTGGGCCTCAACGCCGTACTTGCTGCAGTCATATTCTTCATAGTGCAGGCCGCGTATAAGGCGCTGATGCTGATGAGCGCAGGCACCATGATTAAGGCGAACGATGAGGATACAAACATATACAACCTGACGGCATTCGGCAGGAACAAAGTACTGATGATGGCTGCCTTTGTGGGGGCGCTCTCCGTTGCCGGAATATTCCCGTTAAGCGGCTTCTTCGGAAAGCTGGCGATAGACAGCACAGCTACCTCAAACGCGCTGGTCTACATCATACTTACGGCAGTAGACTTCGTTACCGCCATGTACATATTCAGGTGGATGTTCGTGCCGATGCACAACCAAAAGAGAAAGATGAGCATTCAGGTAACCGGCAGGTACGCTACCATGAAGAGGAGCATGGTGGTGCCGCAGGTAATCCTGGCAGCGCTCATCGTCCTCTTCTCGATCAACGTCCTGTTCTTCGGCAATTATTCCTATATACCTGGACTGGCCCCGCAGGTCAGCGCATTCGGAAAATTAATCTTTGCACCCCTGAGCGCGCTCGTTGAGAGCGCTGTCGGCCTAGCTGGTATATCAATAGCTTACCTATTTTTCTTCAGGCGCAGCAGCTTGTTCGCGGAAAGGAGCAAGGCGAGGCTCTTCCTGTCGAACGGATTCTTCGTAAGCACCGCGTACCTCTACCTCACAAAAGCCGTACTTGCCTTCGCGCGGGGCATAGAGATATTCGACACGCAGCTCAACCGCATGCTCTACACTGGCGCCCGCGGGGTTGTTAACATAGGAAGCGCGGTCAAGATATCGCAGCGTGGAAACGTCACGGTCTACATAGCAGCTTTGGCTGCCGGCCTGGCCTTTGTTATAGCGTTTTTGGTGTTCCTTAAATGATACCGATATTATTGATTATTGTACTCTTCCCGGCCATCTTCCTGGGGGCGATGCTCCTATCGAGGAAGCACGGCAGGGCAATAGCGCTCGCCTCAGCAGTAGTCGGGCTCGCGCTCGTACTCTTCCTGTTCTTCACAGTTGTAACCACCGGCAACACAGCCATTACGGAAACCTACGGGTACATCTCCTCCCTCGGGATAAACTTCGACTTGAGGACCACTACAGCATCATTGGTCCTCCTGCTCATGTCATCCGTTATAATCCTAGCGGCTGCGCTAGGCGGGAATGTTAGCCGCGAGAGAGAATGGGTTGCGAGCATGCTGCTAATCCTCTTCCAACTTGGCGCAAACGGCCTCTTCCTATCGGGCAACTTCTTCCTCTTCTTCATCTTCTGGGACATCGGCGTCATCGCTCCCTTCTTCATGATAAATGTGCTGGGATCGGCAAACAGGAAGACGGCATCCTACAAGTTCATTGTCTACGAGATATTCGCGAGCGCGCTGCTCCTCTTCGGCATCCTTCTCATATATTCCTACACGCCGACGCACACGCTCAACATGGCACAGGCGGCCATGGCATACTCGAGCATGCCTGCCGGCATACAGCAGTCGATATTCCTGCTGCTCTTTGTCGCGTTCATGATAAACATGCCCATCTTCCCCCTGCATTCGTGGCTGCCTGATGCGCACTCCGAGGCCTCCACGCAGGGATCAATGGTGCTCTCAGGGATACTCACCAAGTTCGGCGGTTTCGGCATGCTGCTCATATTCACAACAATGCCCATTGCGCACAGCTACTCCACGTACATAGCGGCTCTGTCGGCCGTATCCGCTTTCTATGCGGCATTCCTGATAATGAGGCAGTCAGACATTAAGAGGATAGTCGCGCACACCACCATAGTCGAGATGTCTGTGATAATGTTTGCGATATCCACAATGACGGCCTTGGGTTCCGCCGGTGCGCTATACGGGATGCTCGCGCACGGAATCTCTGTCGCGATGATGTTCCTCGCGGCTGGCGCGATAGAGCACACCTTCAGGGAGCGCAACATAGGCAACCTGCGCGGTATATCCGATGCAGCTAAGGCTACCTCCTACATATTCCTGCTGGGCATATTCGCGATAACTGGGCTGCCGCTTACAGCAGGGTTCATAGCCGACATCCTCATGTTCCTCGGCGCCCTCTCCGCGTTCGGCCTATATGGAATAGTGCCGCTCTTCTCATTGGTGCTCATGGGCGCCTTCATGTATTTCGTTATAAACAAGTCGTTCTTTGCGAACAAGGAGAGGACCGCGGCCGAGGACCACATAGACATTACGCAGAAGGCCGGGTACTCGATCCTTGCCCTGGCCCTCTTCATATTTGGAATACTGCCTTTCATACTTCTGGGGCTCTTCAACGTAATTATATAGTGAAACCATGCTGCCGTACATGTCCGGAAACGAGTTCCTGGTATACCTGATAGCGGGGCCCCTCTTCCTCCTTATAGTTTCCGGCATAATCTCGATGTTCCACAAGTCCGAGAGGCTCTCTTTCGTATTCACATCTGCGCTCCTGGCAGTCATGTCCGTCGCCGCTTTCTATCTTGCGACGCTGGGCACTTCCTTCAGCTTCTTGGGGATACTCCAGGCAAATTCATTCTCGGGACTGCTCTTCGGAGCGCTGGCGTTCGGTCTTCTCCTTGTGGAGATACTCTCATACGGCCGCACTGTTTACCTGCAGGAGTTCAACATGCTGCTCTCGTTTGTCGCATTCGGGGTCTTCATGGTAACGTTCGCCTACTCCCTCATAGCAATACTGGTAGGCCTCGAGTCTGTGATACTTTCCACAGCATTCATGATACTCGCGAGCGGCAAGAAGTACCTGGAGCCTGCTGTCAAGCTCTTCCTCCTTGGGGCGATAGCAACAGCGATATTCACATTCGCGCTCGCGCTGCTGCTGCCCTGGGATCCATCCGCGGCGCTCACCCCCGCGGTCATCACCGGTAGCAGGTTCGTCCTTGGTCTCTCTCTCGTACTATTCGCCGGAGCGCTCTCGATCGAGGCGGCTGGGTTCCCATTCAACTTTTGGGTGCCCGATGTGTACGAAGGCTCGCCAGGAAACGTGACGGCCCTGCTCGCAGGCATAAACAAGAAGGTAGGCCTCATAGCTATGATGCAGATACTGGCGGTCGTATTCATAGGCTATACCGCGACGCTGGGCGCCTCATTGCCGGCAGACCTCCTCTTCATTATCGCAACCTTTACCATGTTCTTCGGCAACCTTGCCGCCCTCGTGCAGAGCAACGTGAAAAGGCTCTTCGCCTATTCGTCCATATCGCAGGCTGGATACATACTTGTAGGGCTCGCTGCCGCAGAGCACATCGCGACACTACAGGGCAACACCGGCATACAGGCAGCCATCTTCTACATAATAGCCCACATGTTCATGATTATAGGAGCATTCGCCATAATCTTCTGGCTCGAGTCCAAGAACATCAACACGCTTAACGACTATTCAGGGCTGTCTGGCAGGAACATGTTCGTTGCGGTATCCCTCTCGATACTCATGCTCTCGATGGCCGGCGTTCCGCCGCTGGTGGGCTTTGCGGGCAAGTTCCTGCTCTTCTCGAGCGCGGTGTCCGGCGGCGAGGCGCTGCTTGCGTTCATTGGAATAATAAACAGCTTCATCTCGATCTACTACTATGCAAGGGTGATGAACCAGATGTTCCTAAGGAAGGAAGGCAAAGCAATGCAGATAGACAAGAACATTGCTATTGTCGTATGCATCTGCCTCGCATTTGTGATAATAGTAGGAATATACCCGCAGATACTCCTTGGCCCTGCAACTTCTGCAGCGTCCGCGCTAGCTTCTTACAATCCGTTTACCCTTGGTTGACTGCCTTCAGCGCCTCGGGAAGATGTCCTCCAGCCCGTCGGGGCTACGCACCTGCTGTGGCAACTGCGCCTGCAGCGCGCCCTTTCTCATTATTTCAGGCAAAGACATAACACTTGGGTCCCTCCAGAGGCTAACGCTCATGCTACTTATCCCGAGGTCCATGCAAGCGTGGTAAGAAAGGAGCAACGCGTTCTGGTCCCTCTCATACCTTTCCATTAACCGGTAGGCAACCCCTTTGTTCTTGTCCAAGAAAAGATCAGCTAGGTCTACAAGGGGATCAAGCGAAACAAGCGCGGTATCGTGCCTACCCCTTTCGGCTTCGTAGTGCATTCGATATATTCCTGTCTGAGCCCCCGCCGGCGAGAACACGCGCAATACCGTCCGCCCAAGAATATGTCCAGTGCTTGTAGGCAGCACGGCCAGTGTCTCATCCGGCCTCAATGACACTGCACCTCTTCCCAGTTCTGCATGGGCGCCTCCTCTATGTCCAACAATCATGGCATCCGTTTCCAGGCGCACCGGGCTCCCGGCCAGCCTATCGGTATCAGAGGGTATTGGAGCTACACGTTTCGCAAAAGAGGGTATCCCTCCAACCTTCAAGTCTCGCTCAACTTTCGCAGGTGCTGTTACTGGCATTAGGCAGACTTTCCCAGCATGATATTTATTGTTTCCGTATAGTAATTACGAAAAGCGTAGTCATTTCTGCCTGATAAGAAGTCGCTTTACCACAACGCTGGGCCTGTCCATGTCCCCGTATTCGCTCAGGAAACTCTCCGCGCCGGCAAGCTTCGCGAACCTGAAAATGAAGGACGCCGCACGGCTTCCTATGTTTGAGTAGTAGCTGTGGATGAACTTGTGGAGGCTGAGGTCAAGCCCATATCGCTTCCTCCATGCCTTTTCATAGAGCGATAGCGGAGCGCCGCGCCTGATATGGTTCTTTATAGCTTCTGCGGCAGTTTTCGCGCACAATGATCCGAAAACTATGCCGCCACCGGTGGTGGCCTTCACCTGACCCGCAGCATCTCCAACAAGAAGCACATTTCCCTTAACGGTTGTCTTCCTTGTCTGCAGGGGTATCAGGCTTGCACGGCCGGAGATCTTGCTAGAGCTGAGAAGGCTCTTCCTCACAATGTCATTCTTTATGAATGTGTTGAAGACCGCGAGGCTGTTCCTCCTTGAGTGCATCCACTCGCCTATGCCCACCTCGAGTATCGATTGCGAATACGGAACAGTCCAGCCGAAGAACTTCCTCGGCGCATCTGAAAAGAAGAGGTTGCACGAATGCACGTCCTCTATCTTCGCATTGCTGAATTCAGCTTTGTAGGTGAGTATGTAGTCGTCTATCTTTGGGAATCCGAAGTGGCTCGCGACAGTTGAGACCACCCCGTCAGCGCCTACCACTATGTTATCCTTCTCTAACGAGGAGAGCTGCTCCTTTCCCATCATGGAGTTCGTGACTATCTTTGCGCCGGCCGCCTGCGCCTCCCTTGCGCACAGCATTCCAAATATCTCCCTATCGAGGACGTAAGCCTTGGGCTCCTTGGCCTTTATCCTTAGCCGCTGGTCTCCTCCATAGAGCACGGCTCCGTCAAGCGAGTTGAGGACAGCCCCGCGGTAGTCTACCCCTATCTCCTTGAGTCCCCCTACGGACAGTATTCCGGAAGCCTTGTCCGCCCCTTCCCCAACCGACCGCTTGGCCTCGTGCACGGTGACATTTATGCCATCCTTGGCCAGCTCCTTTGCGAGGACAAGGCCGACCACGCCCCCTCCAACTATTACTACTTCTTTCTCCATCTTTCCACTGCTGCAGCTCTTTACCCTATTTAAATCTTCGCATATAAATAGACATAGGTGTTTTTACGGCGGCCAAACCAAAGAAGACGAAGGACGGCATGATAACAAACCCGGTAATAAAGATAGAGAATATCGTCGTAAGCGCCGACCTTCACGCAGAGATCGACCTTTATTCTCTTTCAAAGAAGGTAAAGGAGGTGGACTACGAGCCCGAGCAGTTTCCGGGCGCGATATTCAAGATTCAGGAACCGCATGTCTCGATAATACTATTCAAGAACGGCAAGATGATCTGCACAGGCGCGAACACGGAGGCGAACATAAAGAGGGCACTGGACTACGCAGCTAAGGTCATATCGAAGTACGTGATAGGCCCAGCACCGCCGCCCAAGTCATAGCATCCTATTTATCACGGAGTCGTATCTCTTGAAGAACGCATCCCAGGACCATTCATCCTTGGCGGACTTCCTGCCATTCTTTCCAAGGCGTTCTGCGAGCGGCTTGTCGTCCGCAACCTCCGCCATCCTCCTCGCCAGCTCTTCAACGCTGTTGACCAGGAACCCTGTCACCTTGTTCTTCACAGTAACTGTAGGGCCCGCCTCGTTTACAGCCAGTATCGGCTTGCCGCTCGCCATCGACTCAAGCGGCACCAGCCCTATATCTTCATCTTTTGGCGTGAAGAGTACGGCTGTGCATCTGGAGTACAACTGCCTGAGCTTCCTCTGCGAAATGGCGGGCATCACCTCTACGTCTCCGACCGAGGTTGCGAGGTCCACAATCTTCTTGTGGTAATCCTGATAGAATTGGTCTGTGGACACTGGCCCGCACAATACAAGCTTGTAGCCCTTCACCTTCCTCTTGAAGAGCCTGAACGCCTCTATCGCGTACTCCTGGCGCTTGTTCGGCGAGAACCTTGACGGGTAGAAGAAGTACTTGCCGTCGCCGTCGTTCTCGTACTCCTTGTAATCCACCCCTGTACCAACTATGATTGCGTTCCTGTTGTAGTACTTTCTTATTCTGGCGAGCGTTATGGGGCTGTTTGTTACTATCTGCTCTATTCTTCTTACGACCTGCTGGTCCATGCTCCTCACCATTTTGGCTCCCAGCATGTAGAAAGGCCGCGTGTGCGCCGGCCTCTTCGACATCCTGAAGCTGTAAAGATCATAAATGTCCCTGAGAGGCGTATGGCAGTGCCAAATAACCCTCTCGTTCTTGTTCCTGATCCAGTGGCTAGGCCCCAAGTGCGCGTTTATCAGGTCGTAGTGCTCCTTTATCTTGAGGTTGTAGAACGCAAGCCCGTAGTCCAGCCCCTGGCTCGCCCTGCCGTACGGGATTATCCTAGAGAAGGAGCCCTTGCTTATCACCCTTATGTCGAACTCCTTGAATTCCGGGTAAGTGTTCTTCGCGTTGTACTCCGCCGTGTATATCACAGGGTTGTAGTGCTGCGCTATCTTGAGAATGGTGAACTCTGCCCCGCCCAATAGGGTGAGGTTCGACTGGGTTAGTATCATGCTCGGCTTCTTCATAGACACCATGATAAAACGTCTGAAAAGCTATAAATATGAAGTCTCCAAATAGTATGCGCTGATTTTATGGACTTAGGAGAAGGGCTGCGAAAGGCCATAGCAAGGCTGCAGCACGCAACCATAATCGATGCAAAGACGATAAAGGAATTCAACAAGGAGCTCCAGAAGAGTCTCCTCAGTGCAGACGTAGGAGTCGAGCTCGTTTACAATTTAACAAAGAAAATCGAGGAGAAGGCGCTGAAGAGCAGGCCACCTGCAGGAGTCGCCCCCACAGACTACATAACCAACATTGTATACGAGGAACTCGTAGCACTCATGGGGAGGTCTTACGAACCCAAGCTAAAGAGGCAGAGGATATTGCTTATGGGCCTCTATGGATCAGGAAAAACTACAACGGCCGCGAAACTGGCTAAGTACTACCAAGATAGGGGGTTCAGCGCAGCCCTGATATGCTGCGACGTCTCAAGGCCGGCCGCCTTCGAGCAGCTAGAGACGCTTGCGAAGCAGGCGAACGTCTCTTTCTTTGGCGTAAAGGGCGAGAAGGATGCGGCGCGGATAGCACGAGAGGGAATGGACAGGTTCAAGGACAAGCAGGTAGTCATCTGCGACACGAGCGGAAGGAATGCGCTCGATGACCAGCTGATAGGCGAGCTGAAGCGCGTCGCAGATGGTTTCAAGCCCGACGAGAGCATAATGGTGATAAGCGCGGACATAGGCCAGATAGCGGGCAAGCAGGCAAAGGAATTCAACAACGCTGTCAAGATGACAGGGGTAATAGTCACGAAGCTGGACGGGTCAGGAAAAGGTGGCGGCGCGCTCAGCGCTACCAACGCCGCAAACACAGCAGTCATGTTCATCGGAACCGGGGAGAAGCTATCGAATCTGGAACCCTACGATTCGGGCAAGTTCATCGGCGGGCTTCTAGGCGTACCTGACATTGCAGGACTCGTATCAAACGTGCAGAAAGCGGTGGAGGAGGCGCAACTCAAGCCCGAAGACGTGGAAATGGACGAGCTAAACTTCGAGTCCTTCTATTCACAGCTAAAGGCGATGGGAAAGATGGGCCCGCTGAAGAACATATTCGGCATGATGGGCGTGTCTGATGTTCCGAAGGAGGTAGCCGAGCAAGGCGAAGAGAAGCTGAACAAGTACAAGGTGATAATCGCGTCGATGACAAAAGAAGAAAGGAGCAACGAGAAGATTCTGCACAACCCGGCAAGGATAAAGAGGATCGCGAAGGGGAGCGGGACGACAGAGAAGGACGTCCACCAGCTAATCTCTGACTTCAACAAGATGAGGAAGATGTTTGACCTAATGAAGAACGACAGGTCCTTCAGGAAGAGGTTCGCGAAGATGACGGGAGCATAGAAACTAAAATTACGAGGAGAAAAGGAAAAAATAAAAAAACAAAACAGAAGAGATTAACTATCTCTTCCTCCTGCTGGTCTTACGCCTTTTTGCTTTCTTTGCCATTTCATCCACTTTGTATGTGATACTGCGTTACATGATAAGTATTTAAAATGTGATTTTGAGAATGCCACTATGAATATACAAAAGTCATTATCATCTATATTAGTGTAGTGAAATAAACATTCGTGTATCTAATGACAGACAAGACAGATTCCCTGACGGAAAAGCTGGGCGAGCTGCAGGAGGAGTACTCAAAAACGAAGTACAACAAGGCAACAAACATCTACCTGGGGATGCTCAGGGCGAAGATATCGCAGGTAAAGAAGGACATCATCGCATCGAAGAAGAAGCAGCACGGAGAAGGGTTCTTTGTAAAGAAGACTGGGGACGCTACGGTAGCGCTTGTAGGCTTCCCGAGCACCGGCAAATCGTCACTGATAAACGTGATCGCGAACACAAGGTCTAAGACAGCACAGTACGCGTTCACAACGACGAGCATAGTGCCTGGCACAATGATCTACAAGGACGCGCACATACAGGTCTTCGACATGCCCGGTCTCATCGAGGACGCCCACCTGGGCAAGGGCGGCGGCCGAATGGTCATATCCGCAGCGAAGTCGGCCGACCTGATAGTATTCGTGATCGACATAAACCAGACGCAGCAGTTCGACAAGCTCATGAAGGAGCTCAACGCATTGGAGATAAACATCAACAAGAAGAAGCCATACATACAGATAAACGAGCAGAACACCGGAGGGGTGCGCGTAGAAGTAAACAAGTCCGGACTGCCGGAAGAGGGCATCAAGGAGATACTCTCGGGATTGGGCATGCACAACGCGATAATATCAATTTGGGGCAAGGTATCGGACGACGAGCTGATATCGATACTATCGGGCAAGGCGATATACATGAGGGCGATCGTCGCCCTCAACAAGATGGACCAAAGTCCCAATTACAAGAGGATAACGGAAGAGCTGTCAAAGCGGCACAACATAGAAGCGATCCCGATAAGCGCGATAGAGGGAACCAACATAGACGAGCTCAAGGAGATGATTTACCAGAACCTGGGCATAATGACGGTTTACCTGAAGGCGAGAGTGGGAAAGGACAGGCCTTTCCCGATGGTGCTCGGAAGGGGCGCAACGGTGGGCGACGCCGCCAAGAAGTTCCATACTCAGATAGTTGACGAGCTGAAATGCGCATTTGTGACCGGTCCGAGCGCACGCTTCGCCAACCAAAGAGTCGGTATTGAACATGTGCTCCAAGAGGGAGACATCATCACTTTCATAAAAACCAAGTAGCGTGCCATTATTCCGAATTTATGGAAGTGATTAAAAAGATTGCCTGAGCGGTTATTCTTGCGACTGGTGACATAATGGGCATAAAATACTGGGAGTTCGAGGACGCTCCTCTTAAGGAGAAGCTGAAGGGAGTGAACATCAAGGACGTTGCTGGAATATTCTACGACAACGAGACAGAAGCATACAGGTTCGCGTCGCTGCTCCTTGAGGTGAAGAAGAAGGGGCAGCTGCGACTAAAGGAAGTCCCGGCGGGCATACCGATTGCTACTGCAAAGAGATACCTTGACTTCGCGGTGCAGATAGGAATGCTCAAGCATGAGAACAGCATGTACGAACTGACAGACAGGTTTTCGAAGCCGCTCAAGAACATCGCGACGTACATAAAGGCGTGGATGGACAGCGCAGGCGAGGAGGATTTGGGAGTGCAGTTCGCCAACGCGAGGATAGAGAAGCAGGCCAAGAGGGGCGGAAGGGCACAGGAGCAGAAGCCGGAAGAGCCGCAAGTGCAGCAGTGATCCCTTGTTTGTAATAAATTGCAAGAACTACCCAGTAGATGCGCTGAAGATACGCAAGATTGCAGAGGGCGCAAGCAAGAGGTTTGATGTTAAGGTTGCAATCGCACCGCAACAAGCAGCGCTTGCATACCTGGCGCGCGGTTCATCGATACCAGTTTTGGCACAGCACGTTGATAACAAAGAACAGGGTGGCAGCACAGGTTACATTGTTCCGGAAACTCTGAAAGAGCTGGGCGTCAGAGGCTCACTGCTCAACCACAGCGAGCACAGGATACCACAAAGTGACATAGTCAGCCTTGTGAGGAGGTTGGACGGTCTTGGCATGGTCTCAATAGTATGCGTCGGCACTCCGCGTGAGCTCGCCAAATACGCTATACTTACAGAGCCAACGTACTTCGCGATAGAACCTCCGGAATTGATTGGTACAGGCCGTGCAGTATCGAAGCAGAAGCCGCGTGTGATATCATCCGCTGCAGATATCCTTGAAGCGTCCGGCAGCAGAAGCGAACTGCTTTGCGGGGCAGGGATAGTGACAGGCGAAGATGTTGCTGCAGCAGTCTCCTTGCGCGCGGTAGGTATACTGGTCGCAAGTGGCGTGATAAAGGCCACAGATGTGAAAAAGAAGGTTTACGAACTCGCAGGCGCGCTTGCTAGAAACAGGTAAACTAATCCGTATCCTTTTTGGGTTTTGATTTTCCACGGGCCTTTTTTATAGCGGCAATTACTTCCGGTATCGCCCCTACACTGCGCTCCGCATATTCCTTGATCCTTTTCTGTGCCTGCTTCCAGGTCACTCCGGGGCCAATTATTCCCAAACCGACCGGTTTCCCAAACTCCGTGGCCAATCCCTGTAGTCTATCCACAGTTGCGAAACCTATGGCCTCATCATGCTTTGTTTCCCCTTTCACTATAGCGCCCATCGTAGCAACTCCAATTATATCGCTACGCCTGAGCAGCTCTTTGACTATAGGAGGTATCTCGTTTGCTCCCGGGACCGAAATCTCAACCTCAACTCTGAGGCCGAGCTGTGCAGCTCTCGCCCTAGCGTATGGTGGCATACGTTCCGTAATCTCATGGTTGAACCTCGACCACACAAACGCTATTTTCTTTTCCAATCAATCAACCTTCAGTTTCCCGGCGTCGGGCCTGCCCTGTCGCCTTCCTGTACCTGCTCTTTTCTGCATCTCTTTCTGGTCAAAAAGCAGCATCAGTGCGTTCTGCGCATGTTTCTTTGCTCTATCCTCGCATATCTTTGCGAGCTCCTTGTCATCCTTTGCTTCGTCAGAATGCACAAAAACCTCGAGTATGTGCTTTGCCTCGCTGATCTGCACCATCTGCATGCCGAGGCTTGCCTCGTGGGAGCACTGCTTGTCGATCGGCGCCCTGCCAACCATCCCGCACGCTATGACTATGTCGCAGCCGTTCTTGAAGAGCTTCTTGCATGCTACCGGCAGGTCCTTTATGCCCGGTACGGTGTACCGCTGTACGTAGACCTTGGGCTTGCTCGCGTTCAGCACCTTCATCACTACAGGCGCGTAATCGAACTTCGAGAATGTAGTATCAGCTAATCCAACTTTCATGTCCCCACTTTTGTCATGAGATGACTACTTTCTAATATTTATACTTAGGGATACGGGCCCGGCGGGATTTGAACCCGCGACCTTTAGCTTAGAAGGCTATCGCTCTATCCAAGCTGAGCTACGGGCCCATGAGAAAATAGCTCGCTAATCCTATTTAAGGCTTTATGCGCATTGAAATCATGCGATATGCGTATATCGTTCCCGGGGGTCATGAACGGACAACACAAAACATTTACAGGAAGATTGGCAGCATGTTCAGAAAGAAGGGGTTCACTGTAAAATACGTGCAGATTAATTGGTGGTATAGGACTCCGAGGGACTGGGTTGCGCAACTTCAAAGGGCTTACAAGCCAAGTAAACGTGATGTATTTTTTGGATTTTCCTTTGGCGCATGGACATCTTTTGTCGCCGCAACCGAAGTTCATGTTGATAGGCTAATCCTTTGTTCACTCTCTCCTTACTTTAAGGAAGACCTTCCAGGCCTCAGGAAGTATTGGTGGTATCGTCGTGTAGGCAAGCGGAAGCTGAAAGATTTCGAAAATTACGAGTTTAGGGAGTTGTACAAGAAGATAAAGTGTAAAACAATATTAATTTGCGGCAGCAAAGAGGCCGAGTGTCTAAAATCAAGAGTGGAAGGCGCGCACAGAAAAATAAAAGGTAGCAGGTTGGTGCTCGTAAAGGGGAGCAAGCATGACATTAGTAATAAGGACTACACGGCCGCTATATCAGATGTGATAAAATCTTTGTAATTCAGTAACGGATGAGCTTCTTGCCAGTTTTCTGGTATATTCCGAAGAAGCGCTTTGTGTTCGCCGTAATGATCTGAGCCGCCTCTTCGAACGGCATGTTCTTTATTGATGCGATGTAGTGGAGGGACTTCTCAACAGCCTTCGGGTCCTGGCCTACTACAGGGGAGTCGCTCTCCGCCATAATCAGCTCGAGCGGCATCATTGATATGACGCGCTTCCTCTTCGATGACTCTATTGGCGGTACGGATATCATGTAACCCTGTTTCTGCACGAGCTTCGCCTCTTCCGTGCCTCCTTCGAAGAAGTGCAAGTGCACGAGCTTTGGATCCTTCTCCTTCAATATTGCAAGTACGTCCTTGAGCGCATTTCTGGAGTGCACAGAAACCGGAAGGTTGAGTTCAATTGCAAGGTCTATGAACCTCTCGAAGACCTTCTTCTGCCTCGCCAGGTTGCGCGGCCCACCGCCAATCCAGTAATCAAGGCCGATTTCACCGATTGCGACCAGCCTGGAGGCATTCTGCCTTATCATGCTTACATTGAACTCGAGCTCCTTCTCGAAAGACGACTCCTCTATTGCAAGCGCGTGCTCCGGGTCCACTCCCAGGGCGGGAAACACGTGCCTGTTGTCAGCTATGTCCAGCGTCCTTATGTTCGAAGGCGTGTCCACCCCGTTGGTTATGATCGTTGACACTCCATAATCCACCGATCCCTTTATTATGAGCGGGTCGCTGAGTATGCTGAGGTGGCAGTGCGCGTCCGCCATCTCTATCATGC
This sequence comes from Microcaldota archaeon, assembly GCA_030037075.1. GTDB lineage: Archaea > Micrarchaeota > Micrarchaeia > Micrarchaeales > Micrarchaeaceae > JAJZAB01. The sequence continues at coordinate 19,461 of JASHRX010000067.1, forward strand.
TCTTCTGTTCCTCAGGTTTCTGCAAAAGCTGTCGTGTTTGCATCGAAGCACTACTAAGATAGGTATTAATACTTTCTAAACAAATTAGCTAATAAGCTTATCTTATGGGCAGTTAGCATGGCAAGTCAACGAGGGGTGTCGCGCCGCAAGCAGGGGATGGGCAACGGCGTTAAAATCCTTTTGATAGTGGTAGTTGCACTCGTGGTGGCAGAGAGCTACCAGCTCTTCCTGATAGGCTCCTTGCTGCACGTAACCAGCCTGCAGAGTGGCATAATCAAGTCTCTCACATCAGAGATTGGCAATTCGACCTCCGGGTCGTCATCCACGCAGGCACTGCAGAGCCTTCCGCATTACAATATAGACAGCAGCATACCTACACCACCATTAAGCCTGTCCAAGTATCCCACCATAACAGAGAACCAGACTTTCGGAAGCCGTCTCACCGGAATAAACTCGCCCCTGAACGCTAGCGAACTTGCTGTGTTCAACAACGCATCCAACTCCTACTTCGAGATGGCCGGTGAGATGTGGCTCAACGGCAGCATAAACAACACTGTCGGGATAACTCCGCAGGAGGTGAACCTCTTTATCGTAAACGGAAAGCCCTCCGTAATATACCTGGGAAGCATAACCTGCATATTCTGCGGCGAGAACAGGTGGGCGATGGCGCTTGCTTTGGGCAGGTTCGGCAAGTTCGACTACCTCTTCAAGGGCTACAGCAGCTTCGGGGATGGGGACCTGCCTACTCTGTATTGGAGGCCAACCACGTACAACGCATCTGAGCCGAACACTGGCAGCTTCTACAACAGCAGCTACATAAACTTCCTGCCGATAGAGGATACGGATCCGATAACGCAGGGATTTGACCTGCAGCCTATAGCCACCATGCAGCAGGCGATAAACGCAAGTGGCAACCTCACGTACATTGACGCGTTCAACTACATAGTGCAGATAAACAGCTTCTCTGGAACTCCATACACTATATGGGGCAAGTACGTGGCGAGCGGCGCTGATGCGATAGACTTCGGCAACACGCTGCCCTCCACCACTCCATTGCCGCTCACCAACATGACGCACCAGGAGGTGCTCGCGCAGCTTGCGAAGCCGAACGACCAGTTCGCCTGGACCGAGTACGCAGCTGCCGATGTGTACATAGCATTGATGTGCTCGAGCTTCAACAGCACCGTAACATTGCCGTCCATATGCAGCATACCGGTGATGCCAAAGCTTGAGCAGAAAATCGGCGTTTCCCAATGAAGAAAGGAGTACCGAGCGTATTGCGCGCCTTCCAGCTGGTCTACAAACCCAAGTACATAATACTGAACATCGCTGTGGCGATAATATACTACTTCGTGCTGGTCTACCTTATTAGGTACCAGAACTACGGAATCCTGCTCATCTCGGTGCCCAAGGTGCTGATCTACGCGCTTGTCATTACATCATCCATGATGTTCACCTTTGGAGTATATGCGATGCGCAGCACCTTCAAGAGGAAGGCCAACGCCTCTGGCACTGCAATCGGCACCGCATTCACCCTGCTTGTTGGGGTGATAGCGGGATGCGGATGCTCCACCCCGATACTATACAGCGTGACAGCCCTGGGCCTGAGCATTGTTGAGGTATCCGCCTTCGCGTCCTTCATAACCAGATATTCCGCTGAAATAATCTCGGTCATGCTCGTAGTAAACGTCCTTCTCATCGCATATTACGCATCAAGAACGTCGGTTTCGAGGCGCTGAAAGAAGCTTTATTAATCAGGAAGACAAAGTATGCCAGGGAGAGGAATGGCATCAAGGCCAAAGATGAGCATGCAGAGGAAGCGCAAGCTGAAGGTGCGCACCCGAAAGGTAGTTTCCCGCAAGGAGGAGGCCCCTGCCGGCTACGCTGAGCAGCAGGACATTAGGAGCCGTGAAGGCGCACTGCTGCTGCGCATAGTGAACAAGAGCGACGCCGTCCCTGTGCCAGAGGACTCAATGCTCTTCATATCGCTATTATCGAACCTCACAAGCAGCATGCGCGAGGTCAGCAGGCACTCCGGCATGTACGCGGGCCGCCACTTATACTCATTGCTGAGCGCAAGGAAGCGCTACACAATATACGAGGAATCGATTGCGGACCTGGTCAAGTTCTTCGAGCACGCGGGCTACGAGGGAGTGACGTACAACGTCTTCCCTGACAGGATAGACATCCAGATGCACGACAAGTCGCACGTGCAGCTTGGCGTGAACATACACTCGTTCGAGGCCGGACTAATATCCGGATTCGTGACGGCCGCGAAGAAGCAGTATGTCAACGTGACCGAGCATGTCTGCTCCAACAACGGATCTGAATTCTGCCTGTTCAGCTCCTACTACGGCCAGTACAGCAAGCCCGAGGAGGCCGACCCGAAGTCTGCGATACTCGGGTTTGTGGAGCACATAGCGAAGGACTCGCAGGCCAAGGGTCACGAGACCGAGCTTCAGATATCGCCAGAGTATTATGCACTCTCATCATCTCCCGTGCTCGAGCAGGAGTACCATCAGGAGATGCTGCACGTCGCCGCATATATAGGCAGCGAGATAGGATCAAGGATATTCGATCAAAGGACGAAGGGCTCGAAGGCTGCATTGGACAGGTTCGGCAGGGTTATCAGCCTGCTCAACCTCGGCAAGGCAAGCGTTAAAAGCCTTGACCCAGTAAAGATTGACATCATGTTCGAGAAGCTCCATGCAAGGCTGGAGTTCGTTGAACTCTCTTTGGCGCTTATCAACGGACTGCTCAAGGAGCACTCCGTGGAGGGCGCGAAGGTATCAAGCTCTGTAAAACGCGACGCGTACAATGTAAGGATATCTGGAAAGAAATAGCGGTGCACTCATGGCCCTCGAATTCATGGACAACATATCTAAATTCATACCCACGATAAAGGGGCCCTCTACTCCTCTCTCGCTCAGGGAGAAGATGTACTGGACAGCGGGGATAATAGGAATCTACTTCCTGCTCTACAACACTTATGCGATCGGGATCAACCAGCAGGCGGTGACGCAGCCGCTTCTGCAGCTGGTCAGCATAATCTTCGCGGCGAGGATAGGCAGCGTCATAACGGTAGGAATAGGCCCGATAGTGCTGTCCAGCATAGTGCTGCAGCTCATCTCCGGCTCCGGACTCATAAAAATGGACATGAACGACACCGCGCAGAGGGCCAGGTTCCAGACGATACAGAAGCTCGCGGCCATGGGCATAGCGGTTGTGGAGGCTTGCATCTTTGTCATCACGGGATACGTACCTGCGGCGACGGCCGCGGACGTTGGCATCGTCATACTGCAGCTCGCGATAGGCGCAATAATGATAATATACCTGGACGAGACGATGACAAAGTACGGAATAACCTCAGGAATAAACCTGTTCATCGCTTCAGGAGTTTCGTACGCGATAGTGACCGGAACGGTGGGCATACTCATACCCGAGGCCATCGCGGCGGTCCAGGCGGGCGGAGCCGCAGCGATACCGAATGCGCTTCTCGCGTTCGGTCCGCTCTTCTTCGCCATCATAGTATTCCTGGTCAGCATATACGCTTACGAGATGAAGGTCGAGCTACCGCTATCCTTCGAGCAATTGAGGGGCGTGGGCGGCCGCCTTCCCATACCGTTCCTGTACGTAAGCGTATTGCCAGTCATACTCGCATCATCGCTGGAACTGAGCGCAGAGGTCTGGCTGCGTTTCCTTGCTAACGTGAAGGGATCGCTTGCAGGGCTCGCAAAGTTCATCGCGCTCTACACGCCTGTCGGCACGGCAAGCGGCGGCACAACCTTGCAGCTGAACGGCGGGATCGCATACCTGATATCACCGACCTTCCCGCTGCCATACTCCGCCAACTACGGCGGCATAGGCGGCTACTCCACATATTTCACATACCTGGCTACGCACACGACGCAACTCTTCCTGCCGTGGGGCGGCGTCGTCCTTGTGCCAGAGTGGATCCACGTCATCGTGTACACAGTTGTGCTTGTGATACTCTGCGTAATCTTCGGAAAGTTCTGGGTGGAAATGACGGGCCAGAACCCGAAGAACATATCAGAGCAACTGGGCGACATGGGATGGCAGATACCGGGCTTCAGGAGGGATCCAAGAATAGTGGAGAGCGTGCTGAACAAGTACATCCCTACGATAACCATACTGGGAAGTATATTCGTTGGTCTGCTTGCCGCATTGGCCACGCTGACCGGCGCGGTAGGAACAGGAATGGGAATACTTCTAACTGTAGGAATAATCTACATGCTATACCAGCAGCTGGAGAACGACAGGCTCTACGAGACGTACCCAATACTTGAGAAAATAGCGAAGTAGATAAGCCTAAAGATCTCTTTGTATGGAGTCTGGAACATGGGACAGTTCAGGCCTTATCTAAGCTTACCTAAAAGAACAAGGGAAGACCTCCCGCTCAGGGCGATACACACGTGCCATGTCAACGAGCCCACCTCGTTGCATGCAGCTATCGGGGAAGAGAGGAAGCCCGATGGCAGGATCGTTGTCACCTACGTACCGGATCATAATGTTAGGGGCACAGGCCCCCTCAATATGATCAGCATGGAAGCTCGCGGACTTTATGTTGATATTGATGCAAGAGAGGTGCGGCTCCCGGCAGACGTTCGTAAGGCCAAAAGAGGATAGCTCGCAACTAGAGCTCTCCTACTCTTCGCTTCTGCGCTCTCTTTAAGCGCTTCCTGCGCTTCTTCTTCCACTTCCAGCGCATCCTTCCCTTTTTCTTCCACTTCCTAGGAATACTGCCCAAAACATCACACTTCACCTTCCTTATAACGTGAAGGTATATTAAGATGTCGTAAGATAGTAAACTGAACCAGAGGCAGTGGGATGAACCGCATTGCAACGCTCAGTATAGTCATAGCGATAGTTGCAATACTTCTGGTGGTCGCATACCTGGAAGGTGGCTTCAAGTTCGTATTATCGCGAGGGTCCACCACCACGGTGACGACCACCACAGCATCAACCACAACCACGAATACCACATCGACAACCGCAACCACATCTGTGAACATAGGCCCGCTCTACATATGCAACCAGCTTGCGCTCGCGTTTTCGAAGCCCAACAACACCACCGTGTCACGCTGCGAGCTCACAACCAACTCACTGGGAGTATGGGTCGGGGCTGGGAATGCTGGCACGGTCCACCTATTGATGACCGGCGCAAACGGCCAGACGTACATAAACCAAACGATATCGTACGACTGCCTCACGTTCTATGAGAACCTCACCGCGCCGCAGCAGGTGTACAATCTCACTGTAACTACAGGGCCAGGAGGCGGCGAGTGCGGATACACTATAATCAAGGGCAACGACACAACGAAGCCGCCCAACCAGGTCTACGATTTCTTCTATAACGGAAACTTCTCCAACGGCCAGTACACCGGGTGGAACCAGTCGGGCGCGGGCTTCGGCACAGCGCCGCTCAACTTCACTTACGCGAACAACGCTGTGAACAGGTGCTACTACGGCTCGCCGTGGGTCAACACCCCGGGAACCTTCGCGGCAAGCACCTTCCACTGCGGACTGCAGGCTAGCGCGGGCAACCTCACATCCAGCGAATTCATAGTCAACAAGCCCTTCCTGAACTTCAAGATAGTTAGTGTGGCTCGCGGTGACATATACATAGAGGTGCTGTACAACAACCAGACGGCCGTCAAGGCAGCCTACAACACATACAACGTATCGCTGCCTGGCAACTCGTCTTCCGTATTTAGGAATGCGTCGATACCGTTGACGAACGTCGCAGGAAAGGCCGTTACAGTGCGAATCGTATCCGGAGCGACAGGGCTCCCGAGCCACAAGGACTTCATACTCGCAGGCGGATTCACGTTGTCGGACACACCCGACCAGCAGTACAACTGGATAGTAACGAACCTGACGACCTACAACGTCACTTAGGCTGCTCGCCCTCATCCTTCTTCTCAATCAGCTTCTTGCCCAGCTCCTGCCTATTCTTGAGCTGTTCGTTTATCCTGTTTAGGTCGTCCGGGCTCATGACCTTCTGCATCATGTATCTCGAGTACTCAGAGGAATACTGCGAGACGTCAAGGATCATGGACTGCAGGTCCCAGACGTTTATGTGCAGCTCCTTCTGCGGCTTGATTATCTCCGCGCCTATCGGCGCATATTTGAAGGCAAGTATGCTGAGGTACCTTATGCTCTCGAGCAGCACGTGCACCGCGGCGCTTGATATGTAGTAGTCGTCCCTCTTGAGCGGCTCCTCTATCGCTCCATAGCAGTACACCACCCCGGGCTCTTTCAGCAGGCGCTCGTTGATAAGGTCTACGAGCAGCGGCTGCAGCTTGTCCTTGTCCTCGCTCTGCATGTCGAAGTAGAGCTTGACCAGAATGCCGCCCTTCGCTATCTTCTCCTCCGTCACCCTGTCCAGTTCCGATTTTGCCATAGTATCACCTGTTGATTATGCCCAGGGCCTCCTGCGGCGTCACCGTTATCTCCTCCCCGGTTACCAGGTTCCTCAGTTTTACCTTGTTATCCTTCTCCTCAGCGTCGCCAGCTATCGCGGCGAAAGGGAACTTGAGCGCATTCGCATACGACAATTGGTTAGATATGTTTCTGTTAGATACATTTACATCTGTTGCTATGCCCTGCGACCTGAACCAGTTTGCTGTCTTGAGCGCATACTGGTAGTTGTTCGGCTTGACGTTTATCACGAAGAGCCTTGCGTATGTGTATCTCGGCGAGTTCGAGAAGTCCATCATGTCGAGTATCCTGTCTATCCCCATTGTTATGCCAACCGCAGGCAGCTGGCGCCCTCCATAAGCGCCGATAAGGCCATCGTACCTCCCACCCCCGGCGATAGAGCTGCCCATCTTTCCGGAACTGTCCACGAACTCGAAGACCGATCCGGTATAGTAGTCAAGGCCCCTCACCACTGAAAAGTCCACCGATATCTTTCCCTTTATGCCATAAGTTCCAATGAACTTTATCAGGTTTGCGAGCTCCTCAACGGATTTGTCATTCGTTATCTTTCCAACGAAGGCTATCTTATCGTCGTTGCTGCCCTCCAGGTTTATCAGGTCGTCTATCCTGCTCACAGGGTCTCTCCCAAGGCCCAAGCCGTTGAGCAATTCGATTACCTTGTCGCGCCCAAGCTTTGCCAGCTTGTCTATTATGCGCATGGTCTCTACATGCAGCTCGCTTTTCACCCCAAACTTATCAAGAAGAGAGTTCATCAGGGCGCGGTTGCTTATCTTTATCGTGTAGCTCACGCCAAGCTCATCGAATGCTGTAGCTGCCGCCGCAATGATTTCAGCATCTGAGGCGGAAGTCTCACCGCCGACTATGTCTATGTCTGCCTGCGTGAATTCCCTGTACCTGCCTTTCTGCGGCTCGTCGCGCCTCCATACCTTCCCGATCGCGTACCTCTTGAATGGCAGCGGGAGCTCCTGATGCATTGCAACGTACCTGGCGAGAGATATTGTGAGGTCGTACCTAAGGCCGAGCTTGTCCCCCTTTATCTCGTATATAAGCTTGGTGTCCTCGCCTATCGCACCCTTAGCATTCAGCACGTCCATTGACTCGAGCATCGGTGTATCTATGGTAAGGAAGCCGAACCTCTGGTAGACTAGCTCGATCTTCTTGATCAACTCATTCCTGAAGAGTGCCTCGTTGGGCATGAGGTCCCTCACACCCCTTGGCACAGGTACTTCTGCCATGATAACTATAATGGAGGGAAATCAAAGATATTTAACTATACTGTAATAAAGAGAGAGCATCCGAGCAATGTCTTAATGCCTATGAAGGTCAGCGGCTAAGTTATTTACGGAACGCGGAGGCGGTAGCGGTATCGGCACCTTATCCTTCTTTTCCGCGCCTGGAACTGCGGTAGCACCTTTTCTATTTGATATTTGCATCATAATCACAGGTTCTTTTCGATCCACTTCTTGAGCGCTTCCTTTGGAACGGCGCCTACGTTCATCGCCTTGAGCTTGCCGCCCTCCATCAGAAGCGTTGTAGGAATGCTCATTATGTTGTACTTCTTCGCGAGGTTCTCGTTGTCGTCAACGTTGACCTTCACGAACTTCACCTTTCCGTTGTACTCCGCCGAAACTTCGTCTATGACTGGAGAGAATACTCTGCAAGGTCCGCACCATTCCGCCCACATATCCACTACTACGGGTACGGAAGACTTCACGACCTCTTCGTTGAATGAGGCCTCATCTACATCGGTCACGCTCATCTCTTCACCATGAACAAATATATTCCTTTCTTTTAAGTTTAATAAACTTGCAGGTTCTTTTTCCGTCCCTGCATACAATTCCCGACAGTAACATTTTTATTGTTTGAAACGGTAATAACATTATGATGATACTGACGTATGCTGAGCCTTTGGCTATGAAGACGATCTTGAGTGCTGAAATCAAAATGTAGGTATGCCCTTGTCAAGAATACCAAAAACCTCTATAAAGAGGCTGATAAACTCCAGGGGGTCGGTCAGGCTCACCGACAAGGCTGCCGAATCGATATCCACGATGCTGGAGGCTAAGGCGAGGAAGATAGCGAAGTACGCGCTTCTCGAGGCAAGGAAGAACGGCAGGAAGACCATACTAAAGGAAGACATAGATGCATACAGGCTGAAGTTCGGCGATTGAATGAAAGTAAGGGTGTCAAGGAGCAAGGGTGGCAAGGTAAAGGTAATCCACGAGGAGAACGGCACGTTCAGCGTTGTGCTCTTCGAGCCCATAGGAAAGGACACTCTTGAAAGCAGGTTCGAGCAGGACGGCAGCCTTACAAACCAAAGGCTGCTCAAGGGAACGAACCCTGTCGGCTCCGCGGACAAGTTTATCGATGGCCTTGGAACCTCAGAGAGAATTGTCGAGGAGTACGTTCAGATAA
>JASHRX010000068.1 GCA_030037075.1 Microcaldota archaeon
TCTCCGAGCTGCTTGAACCTGAAGACGACGCACCTGCTCTGTATGGGTTCTATTATCTTGCTCGCGTAGTTTGCGCTTAGTATGAAGCGCGTTTCTGCAGAGTACTTCTCCATGGTCCTCCTGAGTGCATGCTGCGCGTCAGCCGTCAGCGCGTCAGCCTCATCAAGGAAGATTATCTTTACGGGTACCTTCGCAAGCGATATCGTCTTGGCGAACTCCTTCACCTCCCCTCTTATAACGTCTATGCCTCTGGAATCCGAGGCATTAAGCTCCTTGAACGCGCTTGGTACATCCTCCCCATAAAGGTCATGCGCCATGGCTAGGGCACAGGATGTCTTTCCTACACCTGCGTTGCCTGCGAATATCATGCTCGGGAAGTTGCCCTTCTCAACAAAGGATGCGAGCTTCTGCACTATTGCCTTCTGCCCTATTACCTCCGTTAGGCTCTTCGGCCTGTACTTCTCCTGCCACGGCAGATCCAGAGTGTTCATTCTAGCCCCACAAGCGACGTAAAAGCAGTAAGCAGATGCTATTCTGCAAGAAAGTATTTATTATCTACGTTTATAGAAGTAGCTATCGTTATGAATCAAGGGGCCGTACGCTAACCTGGTAGACTTCCAGCTTTGGGAGCTGGACACCTGAGTTCAAATCTCAGCGGCCCCATTTCGGTGTAATGCATGGAATACCTGGATGTTGCTGTGAAGGCCTCGTTGGAGTCAGGGAACATGCTAAAGAAGTATTTTAGGAAAGGCGTAAAGGTCACGAATAAACCAGATAAATCTCCAGTCACTATAGCAGATAAAGAATGCGAGAGGAAAATAGTATCAACAATAAAGAAGCATTTTCCAGACCATAACATCCTCGGCGAGGAGTTTTCCTACAAGGAAACAGATTCGGAGTTCAAATGGATAATCGACCCGTTGGACATGACAAGCAATTTTGTTAGAGGCATACCCTTCTACTCAAATTTTGTAGCCTTAGAGAGGAATGGAAAAGTGATTGCAGGTGTAATAAACATGCCAGAACTTGATCTGTTTGCATATGCAGGAGCGGGAAAGGGTGCATTTGTAAATAACAAAAGGGTACACGTCTCAAGGACAAAGAAACTTTATGACGCCTACATATTACACGGGAGCACAAACAGAAAAGCCACACGCCCATATTCAAAAAGAATATCCAACCTAATCGATCAATGCCACTTCAATAGGGGCTACGGCGACGGGCTCGGATATATACTGCTTGCAAAGGGCAATGTTGACATATTGTTGGACAGGGGAAAGCCTTGGGACCTTGCGCCTGGTAAGATAATAATAGAAGAAGCAGGAGGCAAGGTCACAGATTTCAATGGAAAAGAAGGGATATACGGCAAGCCCTGTGTAGTAGCTACAAACGGATTGCTCCACAAGAGCGCCCTAAAAATACTTAAATAAGATGAGTATAGTGTAAATATGCCTAGAATCAAATATGGCGGATACCTGCTTGCCATCGCAGCGCTTCAGCTGATCATTGCAATGATTGTAGTACAGCTCTACTTCCCATGCAATTCGCACGGCTGCTACAACATACTCACAAACCCGATAAGCGACCTTGGCAACACTGTCCTGTCGCCTCTTTGGCCGGTATTCAATTACTCGCTGGTGCTCCTTGCAGTACTCGGAACGCTGGGGCTTCTCTCGGTGTACAACGCGTTCTACAAGAGCACGCTCTGCAGGGCTGGAGTGGTCATATTGGCCATATGCTTGGTTACCGGTGCAGGTGTCGGAGTAGTATCTGAAAATACAATACTAACGATACACTCTCTCTTCGCTCTCGTATCCTTTGTGGCCGGCGCAATAGGAGTGTTTGTCTTCGGGCTTGGAGTCTACAAGATGAAGGGATACAAAGGCTATTCCATATATTCAATTGCCTCAGGACTTTTGTCATCCTTGGCAATAGTCATCCTAAGGCTGCCCAGCGTACACGTTCTACCAGCATGGGCATACTACGGACCGGGAATCGGTTTCGGAGGCCCTGAGAGGCTGATTATAGCCCCTCTATTGGTCTGGATAATCGTTACCGGCATAATGATTGAGAGGAAAGGAGGTAGAGCAAGCAAGGTTTAAGTATCTGAATAAGTTGAGTAGTAGGGGTGCTTACATTACAAGGGAATTGAAAGACCTAATGCCCGTAAGGTTCGATGAAAGTAAAGGGGCGGTGGTATGGCTCGAACAGACGTTGCTACCACCCGATAAAGCCGAAGGTAGAGATGAAACTTGGTTAACCAGCACAAAGACTGCCGACTTTATTAGGGCACTCAAGAGGTTGGAAGTTAGGGGTGCTCCTACCATAGGCGTCTTCGCCGCATACGCCGTAGCCTCTCTCACCTTCAATGTACCGAACGGTGAAAGTGACCCTATTGCTTACATACAGAGAGAAGCAGAACGCATTGCAAATGCTCGTCCAACTGCAGTCAACCTGCGCTGGGCGGTCAACAAGATGCTTTCGACGCTTGAAGAGTTGGGACCGACCCCCAGCTTGGAAGATGTCAGAAAGGCATTCCTAACGGAGGCAAAGACAATAGAAAAGAACGAATACGAAGCTGGGAAGAGGATCGGTGAATTTGGCAACTCTCTCATAGAGGACGGAACTACCATATTCACAAGGTGCAACGCAGGCCAAGTTGCCTGTGGCGGATTTGGAACTGCAGGAGGGGTATGGAGGACTTCGTGGGCTGCTTCGAAAGATATATCTGTTGTAGCTGCAACCACACTGCCGTTAATGCAGGGCGCGCGTATAACCATGTGGGAGCTCGAACGCGATGGAATACCCTCTACCCTTATAGGAGATAATGCGGTTGCATGGAAACTGGCAAACACTCCTGGCAAAAAGGCCTTCGTTGTTGGCGCTGACAGGATACTTTTGAACGGTGAAGTAGCAAACAAGATAGGTACATTCCAAGACGCCATACTTGCCCAATTTTTCGGAGTACCATTCTACGTTGCGGCTCCGCTTTCAACTATCGATCCAGTTTCAACAAGCATACCGATCGAGATGAGAGATCCCGAGGAGGTGAAGAACCTGCTCGGCAAGCTGCGAATTACTACCAGAACTGCAAGGGCGGAAAACCCGGCGTTCGATGTCACGCCACGCGATCTGATATCCGGCATAATAACAGAGAAGGGCATAGCAAGGGCACCTTATTCCGAAAGCCTGTCGGCGTTGAAGGGCGCAAACCCACGCAGCGCCAGAAGGGTCGTGTGACTCTCCTCGTTTTCCTACCAAATCGTTAAAAACCCAAGTATGATATAATCATATAGGGTAATACTGTGAAGGAGCGACTGACCATAACGCTTGACAGCGAGCTGCTCAAGAAGCTCGATGGCACCATCGATGGGTTCAACATCAGGAACAGGTCGCACGCGATAGAGAGGATCCTTGACATCACTCTGTCGCAGTCCGCGCCCAAGAAGGCCGTGGTGCTCGCAGGCGGCGATACCATAATACTCGGGAAGCAGAAGGACCTCCCCAAATCAATGGTCATGGTGAAGGACAAGCCCCTTCTAGAGTACGTGATAAAGGAGCTGAAGAGGAACGACATAACCGACATATACATACTGATGGGTAGGGGCGGAGAGAGGATATCGAGCTACTTTGGCGACGGGACCCTTTTTGGAGTAAAGCTCAATTACATAAAAGAAGAAAGCCCGAAGGGCACAGAGGGCGCACTCCATCTTGTGAAGGGGCTGGTCGGCAATGCCCCGTTCTTCGTTGTCAACGGCGACAACATAGTAAGGATAAACCTGATGGACATGTACAAGCAGCACGTCAGCACCAGCGCGCTCGCGACCATCGCGCTATCAACATCAACGATCGTGGCCAGCCCCGGGGTGACGAGGCTGGACGGCTTCAGGATATCCAGCTTTGTTGAGAAGCCTACAGGAAAGGGCAGCGAGAGGAACCTCGTAAGCGCGGGCGTCTATCTCTTCAGTCCGTCAATATTCAATGTGCTGAACCCGGGCAGCAGGGCCGCCATGCTCGAGCGCGACCTCTTTCCCAGGCTTGTCAGCGCGTCCAACCTCTACGGCTATGTATTCTCCACTCCGTTCGGCTCCCTTGATACAAAGAGCATACCGGACAGTACGAAGAAGCTCGAGAGGATCGTTGACGAGATAGGCGTCTAGCTGCTCACTTACGCTGCAGCCTTCCCTTCATATATGCTCTTCAGGGCGTGGACGTCTCTCCTAAGGTCTTCCAGCTTGGGCTTCATTCTTCTTAGTACCTCCGCAGCCCTTTCGTCCCGCGCGGCCTCCTGCAACTTTCCTACCGTAAGGGAGTTCGGCACCCATACGACTCTGCCCACCACCCCCACCGAGCTGTCATCAGCCCTTACATCAATAGTTCCATGGTCGCGCGTGTCTATGCCTACGCGGACAGGCCCCTCTCCAGACTCCGTCCAAACCGCTCTACCATGCGCTCGAAGGCTATGGAACTTTTCCTCGCTATATTCGCCGCCGACCGCCCTCAGGCTGCCGTCGTCCAGCCGCTCAGACTGCCTTGCAGCTTTTAGCGAAGTGTCTGTAGTCATCACGTAGCCTGCCTCTGCCAGTCTCCTCACATCCGGGCTTGCCTCAATAAGAACCAAAACTTCTGGACACGACGCGGCATGATAGCCCTTCATTGCCTTTGCGGCCTTGGGTATGTCCTCCTGCTGCATGGGCGCCAGCGATCTCCTTACGCCCAGCCTGTCCGGCTCGGTGCTTCCTGGTATGTTTCTTGTGCTTCTCGGCATTGTTTCACCATTTATCGTCAGATTTTCATGATATTTATGCTTTTGCTGCCGCCTCCGAAGGCCTTATCTGCGCTAGCCACCTGTTCTGCCTGTCTAGCAGGATTGCAAGAGCATCGTGAGCCGTAGGCACGTCTATGACTCTGTGTGCTACGCCATTTTTGACGCGTTCCTCTACTCCGATTATCGTGGCCTCACCTACATTTACCCTACTTCCAGGGCCGTTCTTTACCCTGAACGCCAGTCCCACTTCTTTGTACATCGGCTCGTCAGTTTCGCCGTCTCCTATTGCAGCTACCTCCTCTCTCCTGAGCTTTCTTCTGTAGCTGTTGAAGTCTGGAGTATCCATTGCAAATTTCACAGCCTTTCCTTTGTCTACTCCTCTTGGTATTACTTCCACACTATCTGGGTGCTGCTTTACTATTGTGACTCCATGGACCCGCTGTCTCTTCACGTAGTCCCTAAAGAATTCTACTATTGCCGTATGGTTCTCTTTGGAGAAGAATACCCCTTCTGTTGGCTTCACTGTCAGGTTTATGTCATTACCCTGCACCCAAATTAGCCCTTTGAATTCAGCCCTCACCGCCTGTTCCATCAGATCAAGAGCCGGTGGCCTATCTTTCATAAAGTGAGGAACTTTCGTAAGCGGATCCTGGACTATTCCACCGTTCTCTGCCACTATGTGCGCCCTGTCAACAGTGGCTCTCGTTAGTCCCATAAGGTATTGGAGTGACCATCCTGAGGAATAGCCCCACTCGGCTCCCTGTGCCCGTACCTGGTCAATCCTTCTGTTCATGGTTCGTGGCATTCTCTCTCCAGGCCAAGCTAGGCTTTTATCCAGATCAGCGAAGACAACTCTGATCTGCCCTACATCTTGTGTCATAGGCGCTAGTTTCCTTACCTCGCCGCCTGCTG
>JASHRX010000069.1 GCA_030037075.1 Microcaldota archaeon
CACAGGGATTAACCTGCTTGAGCTCAACGGCCTAAGCAAGGACGATAGGATATCCGAAATAGTGAACCTACTCAAAAACGTATACGCGCTCGGCTACATACAGGCTACCAAACTTGCTGCATGCCTTCGCTACACATACAGGAAATCGGACATGAAGGGCATCCCAAAAGAGGATCCAACGATAAATGACCTGATAAATGAGCTCAGCATATTCATTAGGAACTCGAAGAGCGCCACCGAGCTCAACACATTGCAGCATCTAAAAGAGAAGATATCGTTACTTGGCAGTAGCTCTTTCGCGGCAGACGCAATATCAATAAACAAGCTGAAGACCGGCATAAGTTCCTTCTCTCTCACAGGCCTCAAGAGCACTGAAGCGCGGATAATATACATACATGAGTTGCTGAAAAGGATATATACGGCGATGAAAGAGAACGGCAAGGAGCAGGGCATAAGGCTCTTCATAATGATAGACGAGGCGCAGTTCCTGCTTGGTTCCCAGGCGGGCTCCAACACTGTGAGGAACATGGTGGAGGAAGGCAGGAAGTATGGTGCAGGAGTTGTCATAGCAACTCACATAACAGGAAACTTAGACAGGCAGGTGCTCGCAAACGCCTCCATCTTGATATCATTCTATTCGCGCGACCCGGCAGAGGTGAATTACATAGCCACATCCATGTCTGGCGGCGACGAGCAGAGAAAATATCTGATAAAGAGCAGGATGCGCGAGTTGAGACAGAATGAGGCGCTCATTGTATCCGGAAGGATGAGGGAGCCCGTAGTTGTAGCAACACCTAATGCATTCGAGGTTCAGAGGAAGCTCTACCGGCCAGACTATTCTGGTGAAATGGTACTAACCGAAACCCCAGAGGATGCGCAACCGCGTAGGAAATCGAACCAGAGTGCCGAGCATCTCCAGTGTGTTGAGGCGATATCTGCAAAATTATCTAGGCTTGGAGTGCGCCATTACATATTGAACAACTCGACGGGCCCAGATATCGTGGCCTACATGAATGGTAAGAAGATTGCAATAGAGTACGAAACAGGAAAGAAGTACTACAGGGATACAGAAAGGATGCTTTCATCCAGGTCAAAAGATTATGACAGTGTTCAAGTATTCGTCAACAGTAGCTCTTTTGGTTTCTACAAAAGCTACTTCACCAACAATCGCATCGGCATTATTGACATAAAGGAGCTAGAGACCTTTTCGCCCTTGACAGATAAGGATTTAAAGCCCTCGCTTGAATGAATAAGTGATTCTATGCGACCAATAGAAGCAATGAAGTCCGGATTTAACTCTCTCACGCACCCCGGAACAGGAACTACAAAGAACCTGAACGTTGCGGAAACGCTCAAAGTCTACTACACAACAGCGATTATACCATTCATATTGTTCCTCGTAGTCGGCTACATATGGTACGCCTTCTACGGCACCGGAGTCAACTGCTACTCCGGATACCTGCATTCAACAAGCATAGGATGCGGGCCTTCGCAGTACTTCTCCGTATTGGGCCACTTCATCTCCTACACGGCTTACTACATAGGCGCTCCTGTAGCCGTCTTCCTTGCTGGCGTGCTCTTCCTGCTGATAGTGCCGCCAATAGGGATCTTCATCAAGTCGATAATCTACCACATAGTTGGCAAGAGCTTCCTCAAGGAGTTCAAGAAGGACTGGAGCAAGACCTTCACCGCTGTAACGTACGGTGCCCTTCCATTGCTGGTTCTGTCATGGATGCTCTTCATCCCGCTTGTTAGCTACATAGTGCTCGCATTGGTGGTGGTCTGGGGATTCCTCAACTCCGTAATAGCGCTTGCGAACCAGCAGAAGATCACAAGGCTGCAGTCCTTCGGCGTATACCTGGTGGCGCTCTTCATAGTGCTGCTCATCGCGGTGGTCGCTAGCGGCCTCGCCATCGTGGGCCTTGCTGCACCGATATACAGCCCAGTGCTGCCATGAACAAGGCTGACGCAGTAACACTCTTCCGAACCTTCCTTGTCTTCTCCATAGTCTACGGGATACTCACGGGCTTCAACCCCTGGATTCTCATCGCAGGAATAATCCTGATGTTCGTCCTCGATGCGGTTGACGGGTTCGCTGCGATAAACTCCGCGAGCAAAGGTCGCATAACCATATCGAAGTACATAAGGTATGCGCTCGGAGACAAGGACATGGTCGCCGCGGTAAGCAAGCTGAAGCCGATACTGAAAAAGCAGTCCATCTACGGCGCCAGGCTCGACGTGGCCGGCGACCGTATAACAGAGTACGCATTCTGGCTCGTCTTCATGTTCGTTGGGATAGTGCCGCTCTGGCTGGTGCTTGCGCTGGTGCTCAGGCATTCCTTCGCCGACGCGCTTATGGGCGCAAAGGGCACCTCCTCAAGGATGAAGAGCGGCTTCGCACGAATGGTGTACGGATCAAATGCTGGCAGGTTCTGGGTGGGCGCACTGAAGGCGCTCACCTTCTCGTACCTTGTGCTCGTACATTCACTGGGCTACCCATTGATAATAGGGTACGCGCTGATAACGATACTTGTGATATACATAATGCTCAGGGGCGCAGCGGAGATATACGAAAGCATACGATCCTGAATCACTCCTTGCAGGCGAGCGTCCCGTTCGTCTCGACCCTCTCGGCTATCGCCCCGTCCTCATCATATATGTATGAGGTCACTCCTATAGGATACTCGTCAGGGAAGTTGTTCGGCCTCGTGAAGAGCCTTATCTTCTTGTCGAGCGAGCCGTTCGGCTTCACTATCCCCACCTTTGTCCTTCCAGTGTTGAGCTCCTTGTCGTGCGCGAGCGACAAGGGAGGCTTCACATTGACGTCGCACTCGCACCAATATGAGGACGAGTCCTCGTTCTTGAGCGTGAGTATCAGGAATGGTTCGCTCTTCGCGTAAGCCTTCAGCGCCTCGGGCTCGAACCTCAACGATACGGCAACCTTCGCCAGAAAATCACCTTCTATACTTCAATACAGCAGATTAAAAAACCTGATGCAGACGATAGGTATTTAGAAATGAAGATTAGTAATATCAGAAAGTAGCCAAGGCACCTTTTCTGTATGTGATCCTATGGAGCTGAACGAATCCAAGTTCATAGAGAGCGAGATAACCCTAAGGAACATGATGCTCACAAAGGAGGTCCTCGAGACGAGGAGGTCGCTCGTGAGGTGGCTTGCCCTGGCACTTGGGATAATAAATCCAGGAGAGTCGCGCCAGAGCGCCATAGCCGTGCTCGACGCGGTGCTCTACTTCCAGTTCGTCGAGAAGAAGGACCCGTCCGTAGTGGAGCTGTC
>JASHRX010000070.1 GCA_030037075.1 Microcaldota archaeon
TCGGGCGATACAGAGCTTACTCCGAAGCAGCTCCTTCTTTTCGTCAAGGAGATCGAGATGAAAGCCGGTAGGGTACCAAGGTTCAAGCTGGGCCCCCGCGAGATAGACATAGATGTCATACTCTACGACGACCTTGTCTACAAGGATGGATCGCTGCAGATACCGCACCCCGGTTTCCGCGATAGGGATTTCGTCCTCAGGCCTCTCATGGACCTTGATCCAAGCATTGTTGACCCTGTTTCCAAGGAGCCTATCAGCCAATTGTACTCGAAGCTTCCCAAAGAGAAGTTACTTGTTTTAAATGTTGCAGAAGAATGATTATGTGAGGGTGAAAGCATGAACGAAGGGGACAGAGTACCAAGACTCAATCTTGTGGATACGGAACTGAAGGGCGTGGAACTATCTTCTGTGGCAAAAGGCAAGCCTACGATAATTGCCTTCTTTCCAGGTGCGTTCACAGGAGTATGCACCAAGGAGATGTGCCACTTCAGGGACGACATGCAGCAGCTTAATTCCATGAACGGCAAGGTTTACGCGATAAGCGTTGACGGCCCGTTTGCCAACAAGGAGTTCAAGGCAAAGAACAGCCTTAACTTTGACATACTAAGCGACTACAACAGAGAGGCCGTGCGCGCCTTTGGCGTAGAGCTGAACAACTTCGCCAAGATGAATGGGTATGTCGCTGCAAAACGTTCCGTCTTCATAACCGATTCCAACGGAATAGTAAGGTTCAAGTGGGTCTCCGAAGATCCTGGTGTAGAGCCGGACTATGAAGCTGTAAAATCAGCGCTGCAGCGCATCAAGTAGGTAAGGCACATATCCTCAGGATGTTCGCAGTTACCTCCTGTATGGGCCTCGATACGCCCACAACAAAGTATTTGCCTTCATCTACCGTCATGGCCAACCTCACTATGAGGTCCCCCGCCTCGCGCACACCCAGTGCGAAAGCGCGCTGCGCCAGCGTTGTGCCGAAATTGTTGCCCTGCCTTGTCAGTAGCCTATCCTGGATTATACCTGCGGGCGCAGTAAGATAGATTACCCTATCGAACGATGCGGCCTGGACGGCGAGGTCGAAGCATGCACCAAGAACAACAGCCCGGCTGTTCTGCCTCAAGAATTGGTCGAGCTCAGGCCGGTCAACCTTCGCCTGGTGCGTCGCCATCCATATGGCAGAGGCTCCTCTCTCGAGCTGGGCACCATTCGAACCCCACTTCACATTAATGCCCGTGTCCAGCGCAGGCATTCCCGCCTCTCTCAAGAGAGGCGCCAAGGTGCTTTTCCCAACACCAGGAGCGCCGAGCACCAATACGTGCATCGTCTTTCCTTCTGCCATATTAGTATATGGTTTTGCAGATATATACGCGTTTCCCGACCATCGCACAGGCGTCCAAGCCATACGTTATTATATTTTTCATGTGCAGGGTTAGCGTGGGTGTGGTTGGATGAAACTTGAGCAAAGCGATGTTAACCTTGTAAAGAAAGTACTCTGGCCGAATGAAACTGTGGTAGGCACGGTGAGGCAGAGCAGGATCCTGCCCGGCGGCTCCGTCGTTGTGCCCACATCCGTTATCATAACGAACGAGCGCATAATAATAGTCAACAGAGAAGCCCTAGGGATAAGGCACGATTACGAATCAATACCGTACAGCTCTATAACCAGCGTCAGGCTGGAGCAAGGCGTGATAACCTCAAGCGTGTTCATACGCGTCCAGGGCTACGACACCGACAAAGGACTCCTGAAGAACGGCAAGGAAGAAGGAGAGATATACGGCCTTCACGGCGGCGATGCGCGCGACCTGGCCAATTACCTGAACCAGAGGCTGGAGGCCAAGGCGGAGGTCGAGGAGAGGGCCGAGGAGTCCGAGGCCGGCGTGGCCGACAGGAGCGGCGAGATGGACAGCAAGGTGGGCGGGTTCATATTCTGCAGCAAGTGCGGCGCGAAGAACCCTGCGGGCGCGTCATTCTGCACCAAATGCGGCGCGAAGATCGTCTCCGCGCACCAGTAGGATTACCTTTCACGCCAGACCGTCAGGTACTTCGCTATCAGGAAGAGGATAACTGTTTCTGCTACCAAGACGCCAAGCATAGACCACATCATCGGCCCGATTCCGAAGAAGCCCTGCTCAAGCACCGCTGCAGGGGTCGTCGGAGATATTGCAATCGCCCAGAGCACGTCCCTCGGCAGGTATGTGTATGGATAGAACGTCGGCGGGAATACCATCATGGTAAGGGAGAGCATCGCCGTTATCGCCCAGACGAACCTCTGGTGCCTGACAAGGCTGGTGAGTACGAAGCCCAAAGAGGCAGTCGCCAGGAGCACAAGCGCTGCGACGATTATTGTCATCACAAATGCATACGGAGTGAGTATGTGGAATACGATATCCAGTACGAAGTAGAGCACGATGCTCGGTATGGACCAGAAGAAATCAGCGAGCATCACTCCGAACATGTAGTCCATGGGAGATGTCCTTGTCGTGACTATCAGGTCCTTGAACATGTACTCGAACTTGAACATTCCCAGGTCTGCCATCGTGTATATGCCGTTCGAGGCCACGATGGAGATAAGGCCGCCCGCGAGCGCGTACGGCAGCAACGATCCCTCCGAAAGCACTCCTACTATGAAAAGTAACGACAGAGGGAAACCCATCCCTGTTACCATGTACAGCCAGTTGGACCTGAGCGCCGCTCCTCCAGTGAGCCACGCATGCGCCATCACGAACTTACGATTCAAGGTTTACACCGCGTTTTATGAAAAGATCGTCGAGCGTCACCGGCTTTATTATGTCGTCCTTGCCCACAAGCGACTTCGCCATGCCCTTCTTGACGTAGGATACCCAGGTGCTGCCCACCTTGTAGGCGGTGCCCTTCTTCCTCTGGCTCTCCACCCTTACCAGCCCGTTGAATGGCCTGAGCAGCTGGTCCACAGTTCCCTGTGCGAAGATCTTCCCGGCTTCTATCATGAGCACATCGTTGGAGAGCGCCTGCGCCTCCTCCATGTAATGAGTTGTTAGTATGACCTGCCCCTTTATCGCCCTTATCGCCGACCAGACCTCCACTCTCGAAAAGGGGTCCAGCCCCGTTGTCGGCTCATCAAGAAATATCACGTCTGCATTTGAGGCTATCGCCATCGCAACAAAGACCTTCCTTTTCATGCCCCCGGAGAGCTCGTACGCTATCTTGTCCATCGAGTCCCCGAGGCCTACGGTGCGCAGCGCCTTCTCCGCAGACACTTTTGCCTGCTTGCTGCCAAAGCCTCTGGCCGCCAGGTAGAGCTTCACGCAGTCTACCGCTGGCATGTAATCCACGGGCCTGGCCTCCTGCGGTATGCTCACCGCAATCTTCCTTATCTCGTCCGCCTGCTTTATCACGTCCAATCCATTTATCGTAGCGCTGCCCGATGTCGGCATCATCTGCGTCGATAGTATCCTCATGAGGGTGGTCTTACCGGCGCCGTTCCTCCCGATTATTGCGCTTATCTTCTTGTCGAGCCTGAAGCTCACCCTCTTCAGGGCAACGGTGCCGTCCTTGTAGCGTTTCCTAAGACCATCGGCCTCTATCATCCGATCAACTAGGCGAGCCTCTTGATGATGTGGTAGCCGAACTCGGTCCTCACTACGGGCGAGACCTGCCCAACTTCAAGGGCAAAGGCCGCCTGCTCGAATTCCCTCACCATCTCCCCGCGGCCGAAGAAGCCGAGGTCGCCTCCCCTCTTCCTTGTCCCATCCATTGAGTACTGCTCGGCAAGCTTGGCGAAGCTCTCGCCCTTCGCTATCCTCTCGTGTATCTCTGTGGCGAGAGAGAGCTTCTCCACTAGTATGTGTGCGCACCTTATCTTATCCGGCATGCGATCACTTCGAGTAGTCGGAAGCCCACTTGCCTATTACCGGTATGCTGATGTCGCGGCCGTTGTAGGCGATTGCGCCTATAATGAGGCCTATCAACCATAGTACCCATCCGATCAGGTTGACGAAAGGAATGAATGCGAGCACGAAGGTGATTATTCCGAGGAAGATTGCCTGGAGGCAATGGAACCTTATTCGCTTGTCCTTCTTGCCGTACATTATGTATATCACTATTCCCGAAATCCAGAGCAGAAGGTACGATACAATGAACAGGACCTTCATCTCGCTTTTTGCAGGTTGCTGTTTCGCCATAATCCCACCATAAGATAGAGACTGCGTGGAATATAAAGGGTTGCTTTTATTCCCTACTGCCTCTCGAGGATGCCGGCCATGCCGCCTATGAGGCTGTAGCCCTTTATGCCGCTGTCCGACAGCTCCTTCACAAGGTCGTAGGAGCTTATCCCGTGCTCGCAGACGAATATTGGCCGCTCGTACTTCTTGAGCTCCTCGGGATAAGACTTGCTGTCAAGTATCATCTGGAAAGGGCTCGCTTCGACGACCTTGCTCGAGTCTATGTCAAGAAGGTCGGCCAGCGGCGTCGTTGTCCACCCGCCTATCCAGACGAAGATCGATTTTCCGGAGTTGACGAGCTCGAGCGCCTCCTTCAGCTCTATCTCGTCAGGGTCCTTCTTCCCATCCATAAGAAAGATTCCTTTCAGGAATATTTATAAGTTGCTAGGTGTCAAACGGCCTTCGGTGAGCGGCCATCCATGCCGATTCAGGGTCGCTTTGCTTTTCACGCCCTTTGGCAGCCGGGGTATTCTTGTCTAAGGAGGTTCTCAGCCGCGCCCTTGCCGCTGCAGCGTCGTCGTGATACCTTCTAAGCCTGCTCTCGCGTGCTGCTGTGTCTAGATCATGCACAGGCACGGATTCCCTTATCCGGCCTATTCTGGCGAGCCTGACGTCCTCTTCTGCTAGTCGCTCGGCCTTTCCCTTCTGTGCCGGCATTTTTCCTGTTGCAGCTCCTGGCATAAAACCTCAAGATTAACTGCATGATACATATAAAAAAGAGCCGTGCAATTCGACGATTGCCTACAACGAGTCTATTATCTCCTGGGTCTTCCTCACCCTGCCGATCCTCTTCAGCGCTATGTCTATAGCCGCCTTGTGCATCTCCGCGGACATGGACGACATCGCGTCCTCTGCGAATATCTGCTGGAAGCCGTACTCGTAGGCGAACCTAGCGGTGCTCTCCACGCCGTGGTTGGTCGATATGCCGCATAGGACTATCGTCTTTATTCCGCGCCTTCTCAGCTGGAGCTCAAGCTCTGTGCCGTAGAATGCGCCCCACTGCTTCTTCGTTATCACAATATCGGATTCTTTCTGGCTAAGTTCTGGTACGAAGTCCGCCCAATCTTTTGGTAGGTCTGTATTGCGCCATGGTTGCTCATCCGCAAGAGGCACCAGTCTATCCTTATCTGATGCTATCACGTGCACAAGAAACACCGGCATACCTTTCTGTCTGAACGCTTCAGCGAGCTTAGCCGCATTTTTCACAACCTCGTCGGCGCTGTACGGCGCAAGCTGCCTTCCCATCGATGCAATGCCCTTCTGGAGGTCTATGACGACCAGTGCGGTAGCCCCTTTCTCTATATCCAATCCAGACATATTCACACCCTGTAATGTATGGTAGAGGAGGCTTAATTATGTTTCCTTACCGTGTGCCTCTCCTTCTGCACGACTAGGCTCGCCTTCTTCACGTCCTTCTCAACCTTCTCCGGCTTGAATACCTCCTTAAAGTGCGAGACAGCCTTCTCTACATCGAAATCCTTGCAGGAGAAGACGTCAACGGTGGCGTATCTCTGCTCAACGAATGTGTGTATCGTTATGTGGCTCTCGGCGATGAGCACAAAGGCTGAGACTCCTCCGTGGTCGAAGGAGCCTGGCTTGCCGCCATATGGCATAATCTGCGGCTGCGATATCTTGTGCATTCCGATCATGCCGGGCAGCCTGTCGAGTGTATCGTAGATGACCTTCTGCGACTTCAGCGCCTTTGCGTCGCACTTATACAATTCGAGCATCAGATGGGGTCCAAACATTTCTCCGTGGCCTTCTTCTTTTGAATTACTTCCACAAGAATATTCTTAAGCGTTTCCTAAGTCGATTTGTGGGGCTGCGCTGCTGCGATTCCTGCAAGTCCAGTGTCCGAGTCTCTCAAATATTGTGTAGCGGCAACGGTGTCGATCAGCGTAGGTATCCTGCCCTGTGGCATAGCGTCCTCTCCAGGAAGCCCGCTATCGTATTTGGATTTTGCGTAAGCTACTGCTTCGTGATAGTTGCTCACTCCATAAGGCTTGTACAGCCCTGTGTATAAATTTTTAAAGAATGTTCCCATCCCGTCTATCTCCCTTGCCTGCTTTAATCCAGGCCACCTACTATGCTCCTTGTGGTATTCTGCCAATAGTTGCGCACCCCTATCGAGTCCAGTCTGTCCGATCCAGGTCCCGTCATAGTTCTTGTGCGGGTCCATCCCAAGCCTCTCAAATAGGGTGTTCAAGTCCGTAACTTTCATTATCCTGAATTGCCCACGGTGCATCCTGCCTTCGAATGCATTCATGTCCAGCTCTCTGCGCATCTCCGTCTGGGTTGGGGACTTTCCATTCAACTCAAAGAAGTGCCATATTTTCTGTACTCCATCGACAAAAATTTCCCTCGCCTCTCCTTCGAGTGCCCTTTCAGCTTTGCGAAGAGTCGTACTAACGAGCCGTGCCGTCACG
This sequence comes from Microcaldota archaeon, assembly GCA_030037075.1. Taxonomy (GTDB): domain Archaea; phylum Micrarchaeota; class Micrarchaeia; order Micrarchaeales; family Micrarchaeaceae; genus JAJZAB01. The sequence continues at coordinate 6,620 of JASHRX010000070.1, forward strand.
CCCGCATTGAGAGTGACCTCTCTTCTAAGATAACTTGGTAACGCCTGCGTTACCGCGACGTACAGCGCGATTCCTTGCCCTTCCGCAACTGTTGACAACGGCTTTTCAGCCGTTTTAAATGCAACAGCATAAGCAAGCAATTCAGTGTAGTTGCTAACTCCGAAGTCCTTATAGGCTCCTGAATACAAAGATGTAATGAACCTTCCTAGCCCCTTGATCTTCCTGGCCTCTTTGGTGCTCGGCCACCTCGCGTGCGCCTCCCTGAACTCCCAAAAGGCCTCCACTCCTCTGTCAAGCCCCTCGCGTCCGACCCAGGTGTCTTTACGAGCCTCGTGCGGCTCCAGTTTTAGATACTTAAATAGCGAATGCAGGTCGGCCACTCTCATGTACTCAAACTGTCCTCTATACATTCGGTTGAGGAACTGACGCATACCAAGGTCGCGCCACATCTCAATTTGAGTGGGCGCCCTGTCTCTCTCCTTGTCGAACTGAAGCGTTTTTCCTACACCCTCGTCAAAGCACCTCTCCACTTCGCCCATGCCAGCTATGAGCCTATCTACCAGTTTGCCGCTGTCTATCTTGCCTTTTGATAGGCGAAGCTGCGCCACTATCTTTTTAGGGTCGTTCAGGTGCTGCTCCCTTCCAAATCTCCATATGTCCCGTATAGTCTCTTCGGATATTTCCGCCAGGCCCTGGAACTCAGCAGTCGTTATCGAAGGCCTCTTCACGGCAGGTGCAGCCTGGCGTATGCCCATCTCCCGTCTCATTTCCGCTGGCCTCCGCTCCGCATATACGCCTTCTGAGCTAGCCCGCATCACTGCTGACATGTTGGTGCAGGACTATGTGTGATTCAGATATAAAAAGATTGCGAAGGCTACTTCCTGTCCTTTTCAACCTGGTAGTTGTCCAGCTTTATCGCGCGGCTGTAGAGCTGCGCAAACCTGGAGTCTGCTTCTCGGAAGTTTATCTTCGTTATGTGCTCGCTCCTCTTGTTGATTATGTTGAACGGCGGTATCTTGTACGCTATCCTGTCGTCAAGCATTATGCGCTCGTGCTGCTCCACCGTGTCCTTCGGGTCCATGAGCCTCGTGTCGAGCTCTATCCCGTAGCCTGTCAGCTCGCTCCGGAGGTCGTTTATCTCCTGTGGGAAGCTCGATGTGAGCATCTCCCTCGATGTGAGTATCGTAACCTTGGTGAAGTTCCCTATCTTCTTCTCTATCAGCCTGTAGAAATTCTGCAATGCGGCTGAGTTGAAGTGCTTGTCAACAACTCTCACGTGGCCGGACATGTTCGCGAATATCTCTTCCTGCATGGTAACCATGTTCGAGAATGGCTTAGATGGGTCTATCGACATGGTGCTCCTGCCTCTGGATCCTGTCTTGTGCGGCTGCATCACCCTTATCACATATTCTATGTAGCCGACAGAACCGATGCAGAGCGCAAATCCCACATACGGCACATATTGGTAGGTGCTCTGGAACCCGCTCACTATGCTCAGCGATGCAAGAGAGAAGAGCAGCACGAAGATTACGCTCAGCACTGCATGCATGAAGGTGTACTTGCTTGTCGCCTTTGATGGGAGATCCCTCCTGCTCAGCAGTATGACAAATGCGGCTGCGCAGATCACCAGCGCAATCACAAAGGCTATGAACGACTCGAGTATTCCTATCCCAAGCGCAGATATGCCAAGCGTAACGGGCCCGAGCGCAGCAGTGACCGGTGTATTCGTCTCGAGGCTCTGGAAGGACGAGCCAACGCCTATTCCGTAGAGGAACGATAGTTTGTACACGAGATAGACGGAACCGAAGATGAGCATCAGCGAGCCCATGCTCAGCACTATGTAGACATAAGACATGGTCATTCGCAGCCTTTCATTCTCCTCCATGAGCGGGTTATCGCAGGCAAGCTATTTAACGATATCATGTATGTTATGTAGTGTTCGAATGGCGAAACCAGAGTGGCTCGCGATAAGGCCCGCGTCTACAGAGAAGTACAACGATATCAAGAATAGAGTGAAGGAACTTGGCCTACACACAGTGTGCGTGGAGGCACACTGCCCTAACATAACAGAGTGCTGGAGCTCCGGCACAGCGACGTTCATGGTACTGGGCGACACGTGCACAAGAGGGTGCCACTTCTGTGCCGTGCAGAAGGGCAACCAGGGAATAAACGTTGACCGTATGGAGCCCAGCAAGTTGGCTCAGGTCATAAAGGAGTGGAAGCTTGATTATGTTGTTATAACATCCGTATGCAGGGACGACCTGCCTGATCAGGGATCCTCGCACTTTGCGGAGTGCATAAAGGAGATAAAGGCGGGTGCGCCAGGAACGCTCGTTGAGGTACTCATACCGGACTTCAGGGGAGACACGGGCTCTCTTGAGCATATAGTGCAGGCAAGGCCCGACGTAATAGGTCACAACATAGAGACTGTGAGAAGGCTCAGCCCAAATGTCAGGGACAGGAGAGCGTCGTACGAACAGTCGTTGTCCGTCCTGCAGAACGTGAAGAGGCTTGACAGCAGGATATACACAAAATCTGCAATTATGCTCGGTCTCGGGGAGACTGACGAGGAGATAGTAGAAGCAATGAAGGACCTGAGGGAGCATGGAGTTGATTTCCTTGCAATCGGCCAGTACCTAAGGCCGCTATCAAATGGATTCTATTCAGAAGTAAAGGAGTATGTGACCCCCGAAAGGTTCGAGGCCTTGAAGAAGAAGGCCCTTGAACTGGGATTCCTTTACTGTGCAGCAGGCCCGTTTGTAAGAAGTTCCTACAAGGCGGGCGAACACTTCATAAAGTCGATAGTGAAGGGCGGCTCACCTGTCGAAGTTCCACGAGTCCTGTGAATAGACTGCCTTTTCGAGCTCGTTGGCCCTGCTTAGTTCCTGCTCCGTGTAACTTCCGAGCCTGTACTCCTTACCATCTGTGAAGCCTTTCAGCAAACCTTCATAGAGCTGATCCTGGCTCGCGCTTGTGTAGTCCTTCACGCGCGTGACCCTCTCTTCAACGCTCTTTATCATCTTGTCAGATATCTTCTCGCTGCTCACCTTCAGCACGCTGAACATCGTCCTTATGTCTGTGTCGTAAAGTATTGTGCCGTGCTGCAGCAGCACGCCGTCTCTTCTGGTCTGTGCATTACCGGATATCTTCCTTCCACTTACAACTATGTCGTTTATGGGCGCGAACTCCGCCTTTATTCCCAGATTGCCGAGTCCGTCTATCACCCAGCCGCATATCACCCTGTAGCTTTCTATTATTCCCTTTGGGAAGGCGCTCTCTGGTGCTATCACGCTGTAGGTTATCTCGCCTTTGTTGTCATGGTAGACCGCGCCGCCCCCAGTAATCCTTCTTACATATGAGACGCCAAGTTCTTTGCACCTCTCTATGTCCACTTCATCATTCATGCTCTGGAAGTGGCCTATTGAGACGGCACTGGGCAGCCACTTGTAGAACCTTATTGTAGGGACGGATGTGCCTGCCTTCAATCCTTCAAGGAGCGCATTGTCAATAGCCATGTTCGAGTGTGCATTCCTTGTCTCCAGTTTTATTACCCTCCAGTTCATCCCGATATCGCCTTCTTTATCAAGCTCGCAATCGCCTCTGGTGTCACTCCTATCATCGTCGCCCTGTTCCTCTTCGATGTCTCGAATATTATCCACGATATGTTCTGCTCGCTCTCATTCGTGCTCACTCCTATAAGCGCCTTCTCGATCTCCTTCAGTGTTTCCTCAGGGTACATGAAAAAATCTCCTGTTATCTCTATCTTCGTTATCGTGCTGTCGCAGTCCAGCTTCACAGTTACCATCTTGCCTCCTGGTACCTTCATCTTCGCTGTATGCTGCAAAGTTACCCCATAGTATAAAAGGGATAAGGATTAATAGAATACCATCTGGTGTTTCCATAAAGCTAAAGGGACTTATGCAGCGGTTCTTCGGCTGGAACGTCCTCTTCGAATCGGAGGACGGCCGCATAGCTGTTGTCAAGCGCAAGGACGACAGGATACTTCTCTGGTACAATGTGATTTACTCGAGGCTGAAGTACAACACACTGTACACGCACAGCTACTGGGACTACCTGCTGCCAATTGCCGCAATACAAGAGCACTCCAATGTGCTCATAATGGGCCTGGGAGGCGGCACCATGCCCTACCAGCTGAAGAGGCTGCTCGATGGCAATGTCACGATAGATGTAGTTGAATTGAACAAGGAGATGGTTCAGGCATCGAAGGTATTCCTGCCGGAGAAACTGGACGCAAACATCATAGTGGATGATGCAACATCGTTCGTGAAAGGGATACACGGCAAATATGACGCCATAATAGTAGATGTGTTCGACAGGACGGAAGTCCCAGCGCCTTTCCAAACTACAGAGTTCATAGACAACGCATACGCGGCGCTGAAGGACGACGGTGTTATGGGCGTCAACTACATAACGAACGAGCTGATACTCACAGAAAGGCTCTTCAAGCACAAGCTGAGGAAGAAATTCAAGCTCTACACCATAAAGGAGCCGAGGGTATTCGGCAACCTGATATTCGTCTGCTCAAAGAAGTTCGAGAAGGATGAGATAATAAGCAGGGTAAGCAAAAACTTCAAGGAGAACAAGGAGAATTCCCACATCTTCAACGGCTACAGATCCATGCGATGACGGAAAGGAAATGAATATATTGCTTTGTTGTGTATCCGTTCTGTGGTGGTCTATTGCTGAAGCGAGTCTATGATGGAAGTGTAGACTACATGCAGATAATGGATGAGAAGGGCAACGTAGACCAGATACTCATCCCGAAGGAGCTTGACGATAACAAAATATTGGACATGTATAAGTGGATGTCCTTCGCGAGGGCGCTTGACGCAAAGGCGCTAAGCCTGCAGAGGCAGGGGCGCGCGGTCACTTACGCACCGCTTGTTGGAGAGGAGGCGACCCAGATAGGCAGTGCATTGGCAATGGGCCCCAACGATTTCTTCGTACCGAACTTCAGGCAGCATGGGGTATTCCTAGTGAGAGGGCTGCCGCTTGACGCTTTCTTTGTGTACTGGAAGGGCTACGAAGAAGGAAGCACGATAGGCAAGGGAGTCAATGCGGTGCCATACATAGTACCTGTCGCAACGCAGATGCCCCACGCCGCAGGAATTGCTTTTGCTCAGAAGTACAGGAACACTGGAAGCACGGTTGTCGCTTATGTAGGCGATGGCGGCACCTCAGAAGGGAACTTCTACGAAGCGATAAACTTTGCAGGTGTCATGAAGGCGCCCCTTGTCTCAATAATAGAGAACAACGGCTGGGCGATATCTGAACCGAGGAGCAAGCAGAGCATCACGTCCACGTTGGCGCAGAAGGCCATTGCTGCAGGCATACCTGCAATACAGGTTGACGGGAATGATGTGCTCGCAGTCTACAAGGCGACAAAGGACGCTATAACAAACTCGAAGAACGGACCAACAGTAATAGAGTGCCTAACATACAGGATGAGCATGCATACTACGGCGGATGATCCTACGAAGTACAGGAGTGACGCTGACGTGGACGCCTGGAAGGCACGCGACCCGATACTCAGAGTGAGGATGTACCTTAACAACAAAGGCCTCTGGGATGATTCAAAGGAGAGCGCGATGGCAGACGCGCAGCTCAAGCAGATAGACGACGCGGTGGAGAAGGCTGAGGCCTTCAAGGCGGACCCGAAGAGCATGTTCGAGAATCTTTACAGCTACATGCCTGATATACTGAAAGAGGAGATGGATGACGCGGTAGCGGCAGGATTCTGGCAGCAATGATGATTACATGATGACAAACATGGTAGGTGCGCTGAACAACGCGCTCGACCTGATACTCAAGGAGAACAACGACGCAGTCATACTCGGGGAGGACGTAGGAAAGGACGGCGGAGTTTTCAGGGTGACAGATGGGCTCTACGACAAGTACGGAGACAGCAGGGTCATCGATACACCACTGTCAGAGGCGGGGATAATAGGCACATCGATAGGTATGGCGCTGGCGGGAATGCATCCGATAGCTGAGGTCCAGTTCGCGGGCTTCATGTACCTGGCGTTCGACCAGCTGGTAAACCATGCTGCAAGATACAGAAGCAGGACAAGGTCTACCAAGAGCATACCCATGATTGTGAGGACGCCTGTTAGCGGAGGTGTGAGGACGCTTGAGCACCATTCGGACAGCCCAGAAGTATACTATTCGCATGTTGGCGGGCTAATTGTAGTAGAACCGTCTAATCCATACGATGCAAAAGGCCTGATGATTCGTGCGTCGCACATGAACGACCCTGTCATATTCTTGGAGCCGACAAAGCTCTACAGGTTGTTCAAGCAGGAGGTCCCTGAGAACGTGTATGAGGTGCCGATAGGAAAGGCGAATGTGGTTAAACCGGGCGACGATCTTACGATAATAACATGGGGCACGATGGTCCCGGTTGTCAAGAACGCAGTGGACAAGAAGGGCACGAACGCCGAGATAATAGATGTGAGGACCATAAACCCGCTTGATGAGGCTACGATACTTGAAAGCGTGAAGAAGACCGGCAGGGCGATGATAGTGCATGAGGCGCAGCTCTCCTTCGGTGCGGGCGCTGAGATATCCGCAAGGATAGCCGAGAAGGCGATATTCGAACTAGACGCACCAATAATCAGGGTCGCATCGGACAGCCTCCCATATCCATATCCGGGCTACGAGCAGTATTATATACCAAATGAATCGAAGGTATCGCAGGCAATCGACAAGATAATGTCAGAGTGATCAATTGAAGGACATACGATTCGTTGATGTTGGAGAGGGAATAACAGAGGGTAAGATCCAGAAGTGGCTGGTCAAGGATGGAGACTCTGTAAAGGAGGACCAGTCTGTCGTGCAGGTGGAGACCGACAAGGCTGTAGTGAATGTACCATCGCCTATAACCGGCACGATAAAGATAAACCTGAAGGAAGGCTCAACGCTGCACATAGGGGATACGCTCGCATGGATAGGAACTTCTGATGAGCTGAAGTCTGCGGCAAAGGGCATGCCTGCTCAAGCAGCAGCTCCGGCAGCAAAGCAGACTGTGCAGCAAGCGGCACCAGCTCCAAAGACCCAGACCAAGGAAACAATCGCTACTCCTTCAGTCAGGAAGCTCGCCCACGATCTCAATGTAGACTTGAGCAAGGTAACCGGCACAGGCCCCAACGGAAGAATAGTCGAAAACGATGTCAGAGCGCTGGCAGGGCAGACTGTAACCCAGAGTGCTCCTGCAATGAAGTTCTCAGAAGTCCTTGAAGAGCAACATGGCGAGGAGGTGGAAAGGGAGCCAATGTCAATGACAAGAAAGGCGATAGCGAGGAACATGGAGGAATCCTGGAAGATACCTAGGGCAACCCACATGGACCTGATAAACGCTACAGAGCTCTGGAACATTGTCGCAAAGGAGAAGCCCAAACTGAAAGAGAAGGATATACACCTAACGTTCCTGCCGTTCATAATGAAGGCGCTCATTCAAGCCTTGAAGGAGAACCCGCACTTCAACGCGAGCTACGACAAGGAGACGCAGGAGATAATAGTGAAGAAGTACTACAACATAGGGCTTGCGGTAACATCAGACGATGGGCTCAAGGTTGCTGTGGTAAAGGGTGCAGATAAGAAGAGCATTGTCCAGATAGCGAAGCAGATACAGGACCTTGCGAAGAAAGTACAGGACAAGACAATAACGATAGACGAGATGAAGGACACAACCATTACGATAACGAACATAGGAAGCCTGGGGGGAGGATTCATGGCCGTGCCGATGATAAACCCACCAGACGTGGCAATAATCGGGATCCTGTCAATAAGAGACTGGGAGTTCGTGATTGATGGCAAGCCAACAGTTGGAAAGGTGATGCCCTTCACGATAACCTTCGACCACAGGGTTGTTGATGGAGCCGAGGCCGTGAAGGTTGGGAACGCATTGAAGACCTATTTGGAGGATCCCGACTTCCTTGAGATGCTCTAATGAAATGACTCTGGTATGGTCTCCTGACCCATCCAGAGAATCTTCTTGTTTTCGAAATCTATTGCCGTAGACGTTCCTGTTGGTAATTTGGTCGTGTAATCGTAATCATTAAACTTTCCGTCCACAGTCCCCAAGAGGGTCAATATCGCGTCGTAATGAGTAACCGCTACTGTAAGTCCGCTGCTAACGCTGTTCACAAAACTCAATAGCCGCTTTTGGAACGGGTCCCATGGTTCCATTCCTCCCTTGTATCCGCTCTCTACCTCTTTCTTGTAATTTTCACGTAGTACATCAAATGAGGGAAAAGGAATGTTGCTTAGGTTACCATAGAACCGCTCTCTAAGCCTCTCGTCTACCTCAGGGCGCATGTTTATTTTCTTGCCGACTATCTCAGCGGTCTGCAATGCCCTGAGTATTGGACTCGTATAAAACGCATTAATCCCCTTCACTGAAGCAAACTGTGCTGCAAGGGCGTTCGCTTGCTCTATTCCCCTTTCAATCAGCGGATACTTGTCGTTATCTGTATTCAATATGTACTTGGTGTTGGTCTCACTCCTTCCGTGCCTTACGAAAATTATGATCTTCAAGGAATCAACTGAGTGCCTTTATCGCTTTTGGTATCTCCGGGAAAGTTGCAACATTTGCGTCTGAGCCCTCTATCCCGTACTCCGAAAACCCAATCGCTTTCATGCCCGCCGCGTGCGCCGCGGCTATATCAACATCGTTATCGCCTACATATATCGCTGCGTTTGGTGCAATCCCAAGTTTACTCGTGGCTAATAGAAGAGACTCGGGACTAGGCTTTATGTTCACTATCTCCTCGCGAGTGACCATCACAGAGAAGTACTTTTCAATATCAACAACCTTGAAGAGACGCTCCACGCTTGTTTTGTGCCCGTTTGTTACGATCCCCAGCTTATAGCTCTTGCTCAACTTTGCCAGGGTCTCTACCTCGCCTTCTTGCGGCTTGAGAAGGTCTACTGGATATGGATGCTGGTATGTAAGCTTTAGCAGCTCGTCCAGCTTCTTCTTTGATTTTTCGCGGCTCAATGCTGCCAGCATCGTCTGCCTGTCTCCTCCAAATACCATGCCAAATTGCTCTATAGTTGGCATCTTGTAGCCATTGGATTCAAGGAAGGACTTCCACCAGGCGTAATTCGCCTGCTTCGAGTCCTGGAGTACTCCATCAAGGTCAAATAGAACTGCAACTATCATCACACTCCTTGATATCTGCAAGCTTAAATAATCTTCCTGACATTCTTGCATTGTGATGCTTCATGGTAATGGGCTCGCTGCCGCAGCAGGTTGACGTCGCTGTTATTGGAGGAGGGGTGGGCGGCTACGTTGCAGCAATAAGGGCCGCGCAGCTGGGCAAGAGCGTCGCCATCGTTGAGAAGAACAAGCTTGGAGGGCACTGCCTCAACTATGCCTGCATACCATCCAAGACGCTCATACACATATCTGACGTGTTCTATGACGCGCAGCACTCACAGAAGTTCGGCATAAATGTTCAGTCAGCATCTATAGACGCGAAGAAGATGCTCGACTGGCGCATGGCCGTATCGAAGAAGCTCGAAGACGGTGTCACATTCCTCTGCAAATCAAACCAGATAGACGTCTTCAAGGGCACTGGTACATTCCTTTCATCCAGCAGTTTGCAGCTTACAGATGGTGTGACACTCGAGTTCAAGAAGGCAATAATAGCAACTGGGTCCGAACCCACTGTACTGAAGGGCTTCGAGTTCGGAGACAATATAATAGACTATAAGCAGGCACTGATGCTGGACCACATACCAAGCACAATGCTGATAATCGGAGCAGGCTACGTCTCTGTCGAAATTGGCACGCTCTACGCGAAGTTCGGCACGAAGGTAACGATACTTGCAAGGTCGGACGTCCTCTCGCACTTCGACCGTGATGCTGTAGACCTTGTCAAAAAGCGCATGCAGGAGATAGGTGTGAATATAATCACTGGAGCGACCCCTGCATCAAGGAACGGCAACAGCGTCGCCCTGAGCGACGGGCAGAAGGTCGATGCAGAGGTGATCGTGGTGGCAACAGGACTATCTCCATTCACGGATGGGCTAGGCCTGGAGAACACAAAGGTATCGGTTGATGAGCGTGGTTTCATCACGGTTGACAACATGATGCAGACAAGCGACCCCAATATACTGGCCATCGGCGATGTGGTTGGAGAGCCCATGCTGGCCCACAAGGCGATAAGGCAAGGGATTGTGGCCGGCGAGGTAGCGTCCGGAGAGAATTCATCGTATGACAACATTGTCGTGCCCGCTGTGATATTCTCGGACCCTGAAATAGCAATAGCGGGCAGCGTTGAGGAGTCGGAAGACGTCAAAGTAACCAAGTTCCCGCTCAGCGCACTTGGTAGGGCTATCGCACTGGATTCCACAAACGGCTTTGTCAAGATTGCTTATGAAGATGATGGACTGGTAAAGGGCGTGGAGATTGTCGCCCCTGATGCCAACTCCATGATTGCAGAAGCTGCTCTTGCCATAGAGATGGGCGCGACCGTTGAGGACATAGCCGACACGATACACCCGCACCCAACGTACAGCGAGGCGATACAGGAGGCCGCGGAGGCGGCCCTGGGCAGGGGCATACACTTCTTCTACGGCAAACCCGCAAAGTGAATCAATGGATTACGATACATTTCAGGACGAGTACTCTTACACATCGCTCGGGGCGCTGCACTTCAAGCACCACCCCGCAGACGGGGAGAAGCTCGTATTCATACACGGGTTCGGGGCGAGCACGCTCGCCTGGAAGAAATTCATGGAGTTCCTTCCCGACAACCTTGACGTCTACCTTGTAGACCTCCTGGGCCATGGCGGCTCTGACTCTCCGGATATAGACTACACGGTAAGCATGCAGTTCCAGGTCCTGCGCGAGTTCTTCTCGCTGCGGAACAGCGGCGACAGCTATATTTTCGGTCATTCATATGGAGGCTGGGTTGCCGCCTACTATGCAACGCAGCCGTACACCTGCAAGGGAATAATACTTGAGGACCCAGCGGGCCTGAAGGAGATGTTCGATAAGTTGCATGCGGCCGGCAGGGTGGAGCAGGAGAAGGAAAGGCTCTTCAGGGAGGCGATGAAGGAGGCCGGCAACGACGAGAAGGTGATGAAAAACATGATTGACCTCTCGTTCGAAGAGGACCATCTCACCACAGAGCTGCTCTCCAAGATAAACAGGAAGACGCTGATAATCTGGGGGTCGAACGACACCATGGTGCCGGTGGAATATGCCAAGGTGCTGCAGGGTCACATACGCGGAAGCTCACTGAGCATTGTGCAAAACGCAGGGCACATACCCCATTATGAGAGGCCAAAAGAGGTCGCCGACCTCCTATTGAAGTTTATAGGATACTCCCGCTCTTGATCATGGGGATAAGTTCGTTGAGCTTCCTTTTCTGCACTAACTTAGGCTTCTTTGATCTCTTTCCGAGTACCCTGCTCTTCAAATAGCGGAGCACGGCCGCCTTCTCCTTCTCCGTCTCCACTTCGTAGAGCTCCCTGCTCTTCTTCTCGGAGTTCGCCCCGCAGTAATCCAAGGCTTCTGATACTATGTTCTCGTTCAGCTTCATATCCGAGTACCTCCTCTTTCTCAGCCTGCCGGCAAGCTTCTTCAGCTCGCACCTTGTTACTATTGATATATCGTACTTAAGGTTCAAGTCTGCTGCCAGGTGGCCGACCAGCGCCACCGGCCCCTTCACCTTCTTGGCTTCCGTACGAAGCCTCCTTTCGAGCGGCTTCATCTTCACTATCTTTGTCTTTTCCCTGTCCACTCCAGAAAAGAGATGATACCTGTTCACCATCTCGTTTATCTCTATGACCTTCAATTCAGGAATAGACTTCGAGAGCATGCTCGCGAAGTGGCTCTTGCCAGTTCCGGGAGTGCCCGTCACTGCGATAATGAGCCTTCTTTGTCCTATGCGACTAACCCCGCACAAAGTTTAGCGATTGGTCGAAGAGGTCGTTGATCTCCTGCCTGCTCATCTCCATATCGTAGGCGTCGTTCGGAGCTATGTCCACATCTATCGTGTAGTTCTTCGTGTCCCCGCCGAAGAACCAGGATCCTATGCTGTAGGTCTTGAACGGATAGCTGAAATCCGCAATCAGGTTAGACCTACCGACCAGCTTCTCCACGAGCTTTAGCACCTGCTCGTCCACCGCATTGATGGCGATTACCTCCTCTTCATCCGTGTCCCTCGTGATGTCAACCGGCTTTATGACTGGCACGTTGTTCTGCTTCGCCTGCATGCCTATGTTCATGCTGAGCTGCCTCGTTATGCTGTTCGCCTGTGCCATGCTGTTCTCCAGGTCTCTTGTAACGGCTGGCATCTTCTCGAGCAGCCCGTCAATGTACTTGTTGACATCCTCGCGCATGTTGTCTATCGTGACGCTTATGTCGGATTGGCCTGCATACTTCGGCAGGTTGGCCAGGAGGTCCCTGACGGTCATCTTGTACTTGCTTCCGAGCTTCTTGTCCACATCCCTGAGCAGTCCGTCAGTTTCATCGCTCCACATGTCCGCCATTAAAACACCATATACTTTAAATGGTGAAACTATTAAATAATGCGTTGCAATGCCCATTGATGATTCTGATATAGAAAAAAGGATAATGAAGGACATAGACTCGTTCTACTCAAACCTCGGCAAAGTGGAAAGGACCAGCAAGGAGGGCGCCAAGGTGGTGGAGATGGCAAAGATGTACGCGAGCGACTCGAAGAGTTACCTGGAAAAGAAGGACTTTTACACCGCATTCTCATGCATATCCTATGCGCATGGCCTTCTAGATGCGGCCATCAAGATGTGTGATTGATTGTACGTTGAGGGCAAGGCGAAAATAAGGAAAGGAAAGGCATTCCTCAACCCCAGGGCGAAGTTTCTCAGAGATGTAAGCGTGGCATTCGTTGCATGCAACGCCTCAAGGGGCTCAAGGATACTCGACGCGACGGCAGGCACGGGCATACGCGGCATAAGGTACTACCTAGAGACGAAGTCAAAGAAGGTGACGATGCTGGACATGAACAGGAGCGCCTTCAGGTCCGTTGTTGACAATGTGCTCGCAAACAAGGTAAAGGCAGATGTCGCATTCACAAGCATACAGGAGTTCACCAACACGACAAAGGGTAACTTCGATTTCATAGACGTGGATCCATTCGGTGGCATAGGCCCGTATGTCTACGACATAATGAAGGTGGTCCGAGACGGCACATTCCTCATGCTCACATCAACTGATGGGGCGGTGCTCTGCGGCGCGCATCCATCGGCATGCATGAAGATCTATGGGTCGGTGCCGATGCACAACGAGCTCTGCCAAGAGGCCGGCATACGTATAATGATAAACTTCGTTGCTGGAATCGCTGCGCAGTTCAACTTTGGCGTAGAGGTCTTGCTCTCAATCTGGGACGCTCACTATCTGAGAGTCTTCCTGAGACTGAGGCACGGCAGCAACGCCGCGCTCTCATCGCTCAAGAAGACCGGGTATCTTCATTACTGCAGGAAATGCGGCTTCAGGTCCTGGGAGACGGGTTTCGTTGCAAAGGAGTACAAGTGCAGCGAATGCGGTTCCGGGATGGAGACCGCAGGCAAACTATGGCTGGGCAACATGTATGACAAGGAGGAGGTGAAGCGTCTTCTCTCGTACCTGAAAGAGAAGCAGGGAAGCAGCAAGGAGTTGGAGCTGATAAACGATGAGTACGATGTGCCGTTCTTCTACTCCATACCGGTAATGACAAAGAGGATGCGTTCCATGTCGGTCAGCCCCTACAAGGTAGTCGAGAGGCTAAGAGAGAAGGGATACCAGGCCACGAAGACGCAGTTCGATCCGAGCGGCGTCAAGACTAATGCTGATATAGGGAAAATTAAGGAGTGCATTACCTGATCTCCATATCGGGTAACTTCCGGTTTTATGGAAAATCAATAAGTATAAATATCTAAAAACCCAAATTTTATATGAAGTCGATAGGTGGCTGGTGGGGCCGTCTATTTGCGGTGTGGGGATTGGAGGAATATTCGTCAATAGGGGAGGAGCACTGTATCAGGTGCTACGCGGTAATATACCCGTTCTCGTCTAGAATAGCCCAGAGCGACCAGCAGAAGTACTGCGTAAGGTGCGCAGAGGAGCTCGACGCCAAGTATATACTTAAGAACAGCTGCTCGGTATGCGGCAAGCTGATGAGCAAGAAGGACGTGAAGTACGTCCTTCCATCAACAGCATTCGGAAGGATGGGCATGCCACTGCAGAACAGGCTGGCGTGCGTACCGTGCTACAAGAAGCTGCAGAAGAAGGTCAGGATAACCATTGTTCCTGGCGCTGACACCTCTTTCAGGGACAGGATAAGGAAGCAGCTGACCGGCCAGCTGATGAAGAAAAAGGTACTCTCCCTGGAGTAAATGGCTCCTTCTAACGCAGAAAGCCCATCGATGGATCTGTCAAAGACCTAGCAGTGTCTACAAAGGAGGCGGCACGAAGTCCGCCAGCGCCCATCCCTGCTCCTGATGCCGCTCCCACGCTTCCGTAAACAATCTCTAAAGCCAAATGATCAGACCCGGCTCCGGTCCATGCCCCGGTCGCCAGTCCCAACGCCGTTGCTGCGGCCATGGTCTTTCCTGGGTTCCTGAGCATCCAAGCGGAAGCGTTCCCAACGATCCTCCTCATGAACCCATAATTGACTCTATTCTCTCTGGGCGCATCGGCTGTTGGCATGTAGAAGTCATCTCTTCTTCGCGTCAACAGTTATCATATGGAACTCGTTTTCGTAGCCCAATGCCGCCTTGAATGCATCCGGCTCCATTGTCACCACGCTGTCAGAATACGAATCGTTTATATGGAAAGTATCCTTATCGTAACCTTTGACAACTACCCACTGTGGAGAAGATTCCCTATAAGGGTTTATCGTCTTAGCGTTAACTAGAACAATTGGTATCTTATTACCGTTCAGTGCCTTCTTTATCAAATTAATGCTTGGCGCTCCATAATTTTCCTTAATCTTCATGCTACGAGACTTGTCTCTTATTTCATTGAAAGATGCAGTAAGTGTATCTAAGTTTATCCCCTCATAGACTGCCAGCTTCTTCTCGTAGCCCTCGTCCTTAACGTTGCTGGTTATCTGTGTCCTTCCGCCCCTTTTAGCTATAGCATAAGCCAAACCGTACCTCGAGCCGTGCCAGACGCTGCCGTTGACAGCTGTCTGCCATATATCGAATTCATTGTCCTTCTTCATCTGCGTCTTGTTGTTGATGTACTTAAGGGCCATCAAAGCGCAAGCAGCAGAGCTAGTAAATTCCTCAGTCTGAGCATAATTTGGTATATCGAGCATTTTCTTCTCTAGCAGCTTCTTCTTAGCTGGAGTCTTCGCGCTTTTCCTTGTTTTCTTAGCCATGATGATCACAAATATGCAGGGAGGGAGATTTGTTCACTTGTTTTGAACTCCCGCAGGCCTAAGCCAAAGGATCTTGAGTCCTCCGCGTTTGACCAAGCTCCGCCATCCCTGCATCTTTCATTTTCGTGTATAACATAAATAATTGTTTGCCCTGCAATCCCCGTCTATTGTCGCACCAACTATAGTAACGCAGTTCGTCATATTTATATGTTCTTACGATTTTTTTGCCTTCTTTTTAAATCTTTCGGTAGGCTTCCGAGTGAAAGCCAAGATTCCGCAAAAAATTTGGCTAAAAGGCTTGCGTTGCGGTACGTCAATCCAACCTTTTAAAAATGCGGGTTGGAATAGTACTCCAAGTGAGCCGATGGCTGAGAAGGAGCGCAAGAAACTATACCTAATAGGCATAGATTCAGCGCCGCTCTGGATAATAAAGGACTATTACAAGAAGCGCAGGTTCGACGGATTCCAGAACTTCCTGTCGGACGGCGCGCTCATGAACCTGGAGTCCACCATACCACCAATGACTGGGCCGTCATGGCCAAGCATATACACGGGATACAGACCTGGGGAGCATGGCGTGCCAGAGTTCTTCAAGCTGGAATCGAGCTACACCAAGACTCTGGTGTACTATGACCCTAAGATAAAGGAGCCCTTCTGGGAGAAGCTGGCCGCAAAGGGGCTGAAGAGCCTGATAGTAACGCCGGCGATGCTGGTCAAGCCATCGGAAAGCAAGAACATAGACATGATTACAGGATATCCATTGCCTGGCAGATTCAGCTCCAGCGAGGTAAAGAGGGTGGCGGACCGGCACTCCTTCGCAGGAGAGCCGGAGAT
>JASHRX010000071.1 GCA_030037075.1 Microcaldota archaeon
TCGCCTCAAAGGGAGCGCTCTTCTTCAGCCTGATAGACCCGGTGGACTACGACACCGAAGAGGCGGCGATAAAGACCGCGAAGGAATCCGTGAAGGGCGGAGCCGACCTGGTCCTAATAGGCGGCAGCGTGGGCGTGCAGGGAGATCTGCTCGACAACGTCTCCAAGAGAATAAAGGAGGAGATAGACGTACCGCTCACCATCTTTCCGGGCAACATAGCAACGATAACGGAGTACGCTGACGCGATATACTTCATGTCGATACTCAATGCAAGGAACCCGTACTGGATAACGCAGGCGCAGATGCTTGCCGCACCGATAATCAGGAAGAAGAAGATAGAGCCCCTTCCTGTGGGCTACATAATAGTGCACCCCGGCGGAACGGTGGGCTGGGTGGGTGACGCGAACATAGTTCCAAGGGAGAAGCCGAAGATCGCAGCTGCCTTGGCAATGGCAGGGGAATTCCTGGGCAACAGGTTCATAATCACGGATACGGGATCAAACCCGCAGGCGCAGGGATCGGGTCCGCTGCCGCCCGAAATGATCCGGGCTGTCAAGTCCGCCACAACCGTGCCGTACATAATCGGCGGGGGCGTGAGGAACGTGAACGACCTGAAGCAGGCGTATTCGTCTGGTGCAGACATAGTCCAGATAGGCGCGGTCTTCGAGGGCAACAACAACGGCAAGACCTACAAGATGGCATCGCTGTTCTCAAAGGTTGCTAAGGAGGAAGGATTAAAGAAGCTCAAGAAGATGTAATTCTGATTCTATGAGAGCCATCTCCACGGCGGAACTCGCTGTGCTGGTCAAGGAGCTGCAGGAGTTCGACGAATTCTACATAGAGAGGTTCTACGAGGTTGCAGAGGGAGCTTTCAGGCTGAAGCTGAAGAAGGACAAGGCGCAGCAGAACGTCCAGATAATACTGTCCCGCACGATAAACAAGACAAGGTACATAGAGAAGCAGGAGCAGCCGTCCAACTTCGCCATGGCCGTCCGAAAGAGGGTAGAGGGATTCAAGATTAGGGGAATAAGGCAGCTCAACAATGATAGAATAGTCGTCTTCGAGCTCGCAAAGGGCACAGACCAGATGAATCTCATTGTGGAGATGTTCGGGGTAGGCAACCTGATAATAACAAACAAGGAAATGAGCATACTGCTCGCATACGTGCAGAGGCAGTTCAAGGACAGAGCAATCTCTCCAGGCGTAACATATACCCCGCCGAGGCAGAGCACTGGTTACAAGGCGGTGAGCCTGGAGGAAGTGGACAGGCACGGGTTCGCTACCCTGTCGGAGGCGCTCGATCAGTACTACTACGAGAACCCGATAGAAAAGAAGGAGGTGAAGAACGAGGCTGCGGAGCAGCTCAAGATAAGCATCGAGAAGCAGAGGAAGATACTCTCGCAGATCGATGATGATATCAGGGCAAACAAGGAGGTCGGAGAGAGGATAATGAACAACATGCAGAAGGTAAACCAGATCATAGATGAGCTTAAAAAGAATAAGAGGGCAAATATAGAGGATGTAAAGCCCGGCGCAGGAATAAAGGTGCTCGGGCTGAGCCTTAAGGACAAGACGGTAACTCTTGAGATTGATTGAATGCCGCTGCCGATAAAGGTGACGTTCCTTGGAACATCAGGGTCCATTCCCACAAAGGAGAGGAACCTGCCTAGCGTAGCCGTTGAGTACGATGGCAGCGCATACCTCTTCGATTGCGGGGAAGGGACGCAGAGGCAGCTCTCCATATACCAGATAAGCCCCGCGAGGATCAAGGCAATCTTCATAACGCACATGCATGGCGACCACGTGATAGGCGTGGCCGGGCTGGTCAGGACGCTAGCGCTCAACAAGAGGACAGACCCGCTGTACATATTCGTTCCAAGAGGAGAGGAGAAGAAGGTACTGCCACTACTCACGTTCGACAAGGCGCTCATAGGGTACCAGATTGTGATCAAGGGAGCAAGGCCGGGCACGATAATGTGGGGCAAGGGCTTCACGGTGGGCGCATTCACGCTCAGGCACTCAGTCCCTACATGCGGATACTACTTCAAGGAGAACGACAGGCACCGCTTCATGAAGGAGAAGTGCAAGAAGCTTGGTATAAAGGGTACTATGTACTCAGAAATCCAGTCAAACGGCAGCATAAAGGTAGGAAAGAAGACGATAAAGCTGAAGGATGTGGCAACAAAGGAAAACGGCAGGAAGATCGTCTACGCTGCGGACACAAGGCCGACAAAAAGCGCGGAGCTTGCCTCGAAGGGCGCGGACCTGCTGATACACGAGGCTACGTATACGGAGGAGTTCAAGGACCTGGCAAAGACGAGGCTGCATTCCACTGCATCTGAGGCATCACTCGTGGCCAAGAGAGCTAATGCCAAGCGCCTTATAATATTCCACATCAGCGCAAGGTTCAGCAAGGCTGACGAACCTCTAAAAGAGGCAAGGAAGATATTTAAGAACACGGAAGCCGCATACGACGGAATGCAGGTTACACTATAGGGGCTCGTAGTCGATTGGTAAGACATCACGTTGACAACGTGGAGATAAGGAGTTCGATTCTCCTCGGGCCCATTTGCATTTGTCCTGCATGAGAACATGCCCAAAAGAGTTCTAGGGATAGACATCGATGGAGTGCTTGCGGACACTACATCGAAATGGCTACAGATAGTGGAGCGAAGGTACGGCATAAAGGCGATCAAGAAGGACATAACGAGGCACGACATACCAGAGGTGGAGAAGTTCGCCTCCCTGACCGAAGAGCAGTATATCGACGCATTCAAGGAGGTCTGGTCCGATTACAAGAACCTCCAGCTCGAGGATCCTGGCATACCTTCAATACTCGATAACCTTCGGGAAAAGTTCCAAATATACATCACAACGGCATCGGTGGGCACCCGCTCGGAAATTGAGGCATGGCTCGCCAAGAATCATATCGTTTATGACCGTCTTGCGCATTTCTCAAGGGCTAAGGACAAGCACCTGCTAAACGATGTTGATATATACATCGATGATTACAACAAGGTCATAGAGAACCTGGCAAAGAACGGCAAGACCGCGATACTGCTCGCGCAGCCCTGGAACGAGCACTTCATAGCGAGCAACAAGAACCCGAAGATAATCGTAGCGTACAACTGGCGCGAAATCGAGAGCATACTCGTAGAAAGGTTCTCCTGAAAGGTCGATTGCCGGACTGCATAGAAAGCATAAATATCTGGAAATTGCATTGCGAATGTGATATCATGTCGCATCCAGCCGAAAAAAGGTCTCGCCCCAAGTTCCCTCTGTATGCGGCAAACCCGCACCCAAGAAGCGAACCAATAC
>JASHRX010000072.1 GCA_030037075.1 Microcaldota archaeon
AAACCCGCTGCGAGGCCCACAGGATTCCTGAATTCCTTCCCAAAGAGCCTCTGAGATAGCCTCTTATCTTCAACAGCATTCTTCGGGACTCCGAAACCTGACGCCTTAAGCCATTTCTTTGTAATGGAGTGCGCAGATTCGGGGTCCAGGAGGAATGCGAGAGACCTGAGAGTGACAGCCATTTATCATGACCCCAAGCATAGGATATGTAGATTACTCTACGTCAGGCAAAGCTTTTAATAGGTGATTTTGCTAATATCAATCCTAAGCTCTATTTGTCTGCAATGCGGGTGCATTGCGCTAAGGAGATATAGATGGCTAACATATTTGACGTTAAGGGCTCAGCCGTGGTAAAGCTAGCGGCAGAGAGGCTCAAGGAGAAGATAAAGAAGCCTCAGTACATGGAGTACGTCAAGTCAGGAGCGAACAAGGAGAGGGACCCGCATGACCCTGACTTCTGGTATGTAAGAAGCGCATCGATACTGCGACAGGTATACATGAATGGGCCGATCGGCGTGGAAAGGCTGAGGACAAGGTACGGGTCAAGGAAGGAGCACACCGTCCACAGGAGGCACATGGTCAAGGCTGGAGGCAGCATAATCAGGGACTCAATGCAGGCCCTCGAAAAGGTGGGCATGGTCAAGAACACGAAGTCCGGCAGGGTGATAACCCCGCAAGGGAAGTCCTTCCTTGACAAGATCGCAAAGGAGGTGGAAGGAACAGCGTAGTGATGCTATGGAAGAGGAGGAGCAGCAGGGCGGCGACCAGAGAGTAATGAAGAAGAGGGTCGCGGCCGCCCTCAAGAGCATGCAGCTCGAACAGCAGAAGAGAGAGGCGATGAAGCAGCTGCTTGAATCCCAGGCCTATGAAAGGCTCATGAACATAAGAGTGGCAAACCATGAGCTCTATGATCAAGTGGTCAACGTTATAATATCTCTCGCACAGACGGGAAGGCTGCAAGGGAAGATGAGCGAAACAATGCTGCTCTCGATATTAAGCAAGATAACCACGAAGAAGGAACCAACAATAAACTTCAAGCACAAGTGATGTTATGGGAAAGAAATCGCGCACGAAGAAGATGAGGCTCGGGAAGGAGCTGAAGAAGTCAAGGAGGATTCCCCTATTGGCGATAGTCAGGACGCACAGAAGGATACAGTCGAACAACTTCGCGAGGAACTGGAGGCGGACGAAACTAAAGGTGGAGTGATCACATGGCAAGCAGAATGCTTCTCACGATAAACATGCGACGTTACCTGGTGACCCAGCCAAGGACAAAGAGGAAGTACAAGGCCATCAGGTACATAAGAGAGAGGGTCTCGCACTTCACAAAGACCGACATAGACAACGTACTGCTCAGCCAGGACCTCAATGTAATGATACTCAAGAGCTATGCGAGCAGGATGGCTCCGATAAGGCTGACCGTCAAGATAGACGGCGGCAAGGCGACGGCCGAACCTTTCAAGGAAGAGGTCGTGAAGGAGGAAAAGAAGGAAGAGAAGAAGGGCAAGAAGGAGGCCCCAAAGGCGGTTGAGAAGGGCGCGGCGCAGGAGGAGAAGAAGTAGGTGTTAAATGTGGAGGCCGCAAAGTGCCAGATAAGTGGCAGCGACTACATAGGCGCATTCGCCACTTCTACAGACGATTACACTTTCGTTCCAATAGGATTGCCGGGAAGGATAACGGCTCTCATCGAGAACACGCTTAAAACAAAGTGCGTTGTGCTTCCGTGCGGCGGAGTCGACCTGATCGGTCTCTTCTGCAGGGCGAACTCGAACGGCATAGCGATGTCGAACATCGCGACAGACGAGGACGTGGCAGCGATAAAGAAGATGGATCTCGGGATAAACGTGGAGATAATAGACAGCAACATAAACGCGATAGGCAACGCGGTGCTCGCAAACGACAAGATAGCGTTCATAGACTCGGAGTACACAGAGAAGGAAGCGAAGCAGATCGAGGATTTATTGGGAGTGGAAGTGGTGCGCATGGCGATAGGCGGGTTCAGGACTGTTGGCGCAACAAACATATTCACGAACAAAGGTTTCGTAATCAACAACCATGGAACGGACAAGGAGAAAGGCGAGATTGACAGATTGACGGGCTTCGAGTCGGTAAGCACTACCGCTAACACCGGCTCCCTAAGCATCGGCCTCGCTTCCATATCAAACTCCAATGGATTGCTTGTCGGGGACGAGACAACGGGTTTCGAGATGAACAGGATACTGCAGGGGCTTGGCACTTAGTGATTATATGAAGACACAGAAATTCATCGTAAGCGGACGCATGAAGAAGGGAGAGAGCAAGAAGTTCAGCATCGAGGTGGACGCATCCACGGAGAAGCACGCATCCGCTCTCGCAAGGGCGAAGCTTGCAGGCAAACATAGATTAAGGTCTACGCTGTTGGAGATAACAGAAGTCAAGAAGAAGTGATCCGTTGGCCGAAATGCCCAGGAAGGAAGATGAAGTCTACTCGTTGAGGTACCTGCAGCAGCTCTACCAGAACCAGTACTCCGCGGTATCGGGAGAGATGAACAGGAGCCTGGAGTACCTTGGCCAACTAAATGAGGCGCAGAAGACAATGGAGAATGTCAACTCAGTGAAAGGGAAGGACACGCTCTTGGACTTGGGCGCAGGAGTTTACATGAGCGCCAACGTGAAGAAGTCGGACAGCGTCCTTGTCAACATTGGCGGCAGCTACCTCACTGAGAAGAGCATAGACGAGGCGAAGCTGATGGTGGCAACAAGGATAGAGAAGATGAACACGCTCTTCAACAAGCTCGTCAAGAACAGGAACGAGCTCAGGGATGCGATTGTGGAGGTAACCCGCAGACTGGAAGAGCTCACTCGCAAATAGGTACTTTAATGTTTGAGGAACTCAGGAAGAAGATATCTAATGCTGTAAAGAACCTTGTAAAGAGAGAAGAGAAGGAGGAGGTAAAAGAAGGAGCTACAGTATCTGCGCCCTCGCCTGCCCCAGAAGCGCGGAAGGTTGAGGAGAAGGAGGAGAGCCCGATACAGGTAAACACTTCCATAGCCACAAAGATAAAGGGTGCGGTGCTAGGCAGCGTAAGATTAAGCGAGCCGGAAATAGACGAATTCCTTGAGGACCTCGAAAAGTCGCTACTGCAATCCGACGTTTCCTACGAAACCACAAAGGAGTTCACCAGGATACTCAGGGGCAAGCTGGTCGACACAAAGTTCAGGGCCAGGGAGATAAACAGCGAGATGACGGAGAACGTCAGGGGCGCACTGCTTGAGCTGCTCGGAACGTCGAAACCTGGCGTTGACATGGTCGACTTCATAAACACGAAGATAAAGAACAACGAAGCGCCGGTAAAGATACTCTTCCTGGGGCCGAACGGCACGGGCAAGACAACCACGATGGGCAAGATAGCCTCCACCCTTAAGAAGCAGGGGATAACGAGCGTATTCTCAGCGAGCGACACATTCAGGGCGGCCGCGATAGAACAGACGGAGCACCACGCCAAGGCAATAGGCGTGCCGGTTATAAAGAGCACGTACGGCGCAGACCCCGCGAGCGTTGCTTTCGACGCGATTGCCTATGCAAAGGCGCACCAGGTACCCGTTGTCCTGATAGATACGGCCGGGCGGCAGGAGACGAACAAGAACCTTGTCAACGAGATGCTGAAGATGGTGAGGGTCGCAAAGCCCGATATGACGATATTCATTGGGGAGAGCACAGCAGGCAACGCGCTCTCAAACCAGATACAGGAATTCTCCAAGTACATGAAGATCGATGGGATAATACTCACGAAACTTGACTGTGATGCCAAGGGCGGAAACGCTGTCTCGATAGCGCAGGCCACAGGCATACCAATACTCTTCTTCGGAGTGGGCGAGGGCTACGACGCGCTCGTCAAGTACACCCCGGAATTCGTCGTGAATTCCATACTGCCGAACAACTAAACTAACTTCTTTTATAGGTTAGCATCGGTATATATCTGGTGGCACTGTGGTTGACAAGAACCTAGTCGATCTGGAGCACAAGATACTGAAAGAACTCGCGGGCAGGCTCGCAGGCGTGTCAACCGAGCAGAAGAAGAGGAACCTAATCTCTCGTGCCGCAAAGCTCTTCGACCCTAACGTGCAGCCCGAGCAGATAAGCCAGATAATAGATGACATGCAGGACCTCTCCCCGGTCGGCAAGTACATAATCGACGAGAACATAGAAGACATAATGATAAACAACACGAACAGCATCTTTGTCTACAAGTCCGGGCAGGGATACGTAAAGAGCCCCGACGCCTTCGAGGACAAGGACCAGCTGAACACCTTCGTGGACAAGC
The DNA here is from genome assembly GCA_030037075.1 of Microcaldota archaeon. Lineage (GTDB taxonomy): Archaea > Micrarchaeota > Micrarchaeia > Micrarchaeales > Micrarchaeaceae > JAJZAB01. The sequence goes on from JASHRX010000072.1 coordinate 4,305, forward strand.
TGGCGCTCTACGCATCGAACGAGGTGGCGAAGGGCAACATAATCGATGCGCACCTCCCGATAGGCAGCAGGGTAAACATTGTTTCGTCGCCGTTCGGCTACGATGTGACGATAAGGAACTTCAAGGGCAAGGCGTACAGCATAATAGACCTGGTAAACCTGCAGATGCTGGACTACCAGACCGCGGCACGACTATGGATATACACGGACGGGTTCTCTGTAAGGCCCGCGAACATACTGATAGGGGGCATGCCTGCCTCTGGCAAGACCACCCTGCTGAATGCGATGTTCTCATTCTTCAGGCCCGACAAGCGCGTCGTCACTATAGAAGAAACATATGAACTGAACACGGAGACGCAGGAGAACGTCGTCAGGCTGGAGACGAACGAGGACCTCACGCTGCAGGAGCTTGTCAAGAACTCGCTGCGTATGAGGCCCGACATGATAATCGTGGGAGAGGTGAGAGGCGCTGAGGCAATCGACATGATGACCGCCATGAACATAGGGAAGATAGTCATGTCTACGATACACGCGTCCACATCAAGAGACGTGGTGACCAGGCTGGAGCACGAGCCAATGAACGTCCCAACGCAGATAATACCCGCAATAGACGCGATAATGATAGCATCGCAGGTCTTCGAGAACAAGAAGCCCGCGAAGAAGGTTGTGCAGATATCGGAGATATCTGGGGTGGAGACTCAGGTACTCCTATCGGACATCTACAGGTTCGATTACAAGACTCACAGGGCAAGCCCAATAATGCCCAGCGTCACATACAGGGATACCCTTTCAAGGCTTCTAGGAGTGGTACCCCAGGATCTTCTTGAGGAGGAGAACCTTCGCGCCAGCATGCTGATGGAGATGAACAAGCAGAACAGGCGCGGCCTCAAGGATATAAATGGGATAGTGAAGGCCTACTATGACAACCCACAGGCGACGCTCAACAAGCTGGGTCTTGGCAACCTCCACCCTGTAATAGAGCTCTGATTATGGCAGGAACTTCTTCGCAGCTATCTTCTCCTTTATGTACTCGCCCACGAAGGTAAGCTTGGGTCCCTGCAACGTGTCCTGCTCGAGCTTAGTCTTCGTCTTGATGACCTTGTGCAGCTCCTCAACCCAGGGCTTGTGCTTGTTTATCCACGGATATTGCAGCATGTCCTGAGCCCTCTTTATGTCGACCTCGCTCGCCTTCATCACCATCTTCTTAAGGAAGTCGTAATCCTCTATGTCCTGCATTGTGACGCCCAGGAACTTCGCCTCTGGCGTGGCAATCTCCTTGCCCATGTAAGCCAGGTTTATGCTCCCGGTCTTTATTGTCCAGTATATGTACCAGCCCCACG
>JASHRX010000006.1 GCA_030037075.1 Microcaldota archaeon
ATTTGATATTGAGAAATTGACTTCTGGAACCTACCAGAAGGCGGCGAGGCCGCAGCAGGCCAGAGCGTCAGAAAGAAGAAGCGCAAGACGACCAGTAAGGGCACGACCAAAAGCGAGACCTAAGGCGAGAGCGTCAATCAAGCGGAAGAAATCAAGGAGATAGTCCTAGTCCTCTGCGCTTTTGCCCTTGCAGATGCCGAGCTATTTATATTTTGCACTCAATACTTACCAATACACATAGGGGCTCTTGGCTCAATGGTAGAGCGCCTGCTTTGCAAGCAGGAGGTTGCGGGTTCGATTCCCGCAGAGTCCATTTTAATAGTGATCTGGAATTGGCCCTCCCCACTTTTCTTCCGGATGGTCGTAGAAGTCAATGAAGTTCCCATCTGGATCTTGTACATATATTACTCTGTGGCCGTCTGGGAAAACCCAAACATCTTTATTCACAAATTTGCTTTCCCATGATTCATGTGTAAGTTTCTTAACTGAATTTTTGTTGAACCAAAGTTTTCTTGTAGCTAAAGGAATTCCAAGTTTACTAAGCCGCTCTACCATTTTTGGTATATCTTTAACTCTCACCTCTATGTGATCGAGTCCTTCTCCAGGAATATACTTTGAATAATAAGGGCTCTTTTTAGAGTACCAATTGAGCTCTAACCTCTGGCCAGATTTTCTATCTATAAGCAACACATACTTGTTGTTAGAGTCGCCCCCTTTATCCAGCTCTTTCAGATCAAATAATTGATTGTAAAACTTTAGAGACCTTTTCAGGTTAGTGACCCTTATTCCGAAATTGCTAATCCATAAATCTGGATGGCTTTTAGTCATAGTAACTCGCTTTAGTCGAGGATGCCTTCATCGCGGCCTCTCCTCGCACAAATGCTCCTTACTTCTTCTCCAACGTCTTCGCTGCCGTAAATCTCTTTACCGCCAACCTCCATCGAAATACCTCTCTCTAGATACCTTACCGGCAGGAGTCTCACTATACGCCCGGTCCTTTCCAGGCTTCTTACCTGTTCGTCCAATTTTGGAGCGTTCACAGCGTTAGGATTGTACCTAACCACGATGACCCCGGTCGCCACAAATCTACCACAATGCGAAAGTATTTATTGCTAACCACCAGAGCATACAGCGGGGCTGGGTGGGAGGCAATGACGATTTTCAAATTGGCCGCGCCGAAATTGGAAATCAAGGGCAATTCCTTGGTGCTGAATGGGAAACCTGTCGCTCCTTCCGTAAAAACCGTGTCGGGCATGAGGCCTGTGCTCCTGGATAGGGGAGCGGCATCCGGAGGGAAGGGCTCTCGCAAGACCTATTTTATGTTTAGGGGCATCGCAGGTTCCGCGAACGATGCGCGCGTCTTCGCCAGGCACGCCGTGCGATTCGACATTACAATTATCACTGGGGCAAGGCTGGGCGTGGAGCTCAACAAGACCTTCGGGCATTACCACACCATGGCGCCGGACGGGAGAGGTTACCCTGAGGTATATGGGGTGCTTGAGGGCACTGCGATATTCCTGATGCAGAAGCAGCTCAGGAACGGCCTTGTTGACTTCGTATCGGTGAAATGCAGGGCGGGCGATGTTGTGCTCATGCCACCAGATTATGGACATATAACCATAAATCCGGGCAGGGGCAGGCTCGTGCTTGCAAACCTGGTGAGCTCGGCCTTCAAATCCAGGTACGGAAACATTGAGAGAATGCATGGCGGCGCAGTATACCTACTTGCTAATGGTACGCAGGTGCCCAACTTGAATTACAGGAAGGTTAAGATCAACTCTCTTGGAAACCTGCAGAAGGCTCCGGGACTCAGGGGGCTGAAGAGCCGCGACATGTACGCAGCGTTCCTCAAGAACCCAAAGAGGTTCGCTTTCCTCAACAGGCCAAGCCTGCTCAAGTAAAACCTTACAACTTAGAAGCATCTAAAAGCTAGTTGATACATAGAGATAAGCTGTGACTCCATGGCGCAAAGCACGAACTCCAGCGACCAGCAGCCAGATAACACGGCACAGCAGGGTCAGCAGCAGAGTCCCTGGAAGAAATACAAGAAGTACCTCGCATTTGGGGTGCTCGCAATCCTTGCGGTGGTGATAATCTTCGAATTCCTGCCCTTCGGCAGCCCTTCAATAAACATAACGCAGAACAGCTCGCTCAACTCAACGCCGATTTACATGAGCTATGGCCAGGCGGCGTCATTGCTCGGGCCACTTCTCAATTACAGCACATACGACATGTACAGCAAGAGCGCACCGATTAACATAACATCGTTCGTCGAGGAGCTGCCTGAGCTCTACGGAAACGTGAGCAGCGGGTGGGTCACGCTCGCAGAAGGCGCCAACACCACATACAACGCGACGGCCGACTACGTGGTCTTGACGACCAACAACACTGAGACCATGGCGAAGCTTCTTGGGTCCAATATAACCGCGGGAACGGACCTTGCGGCAGTAGTGGTGAGCCCTGGAGTAGTGGGTGCGCTGAATTACACTTACGGGCAGTACGCCAACTCGACGCTGAGCCTGCAGACCCTCTATGGGTGGAAGGGCGACAACGTTGTGCTGATGGTGGTGGGAGGCAACCCCGGATTCCTCGCCAACGAGAGTCAGATGGTGGCGATTGCGGAGAACGCGACGCCGCTGCGCTGATCCTTCAGTAGCACCTGCTGAATATCGCGATGGAGCATATGTTCAGCACTATCGCTATAGAGAATGTGTACGTGTAGCCCAGGCTGGCCGATATGGCCCCTGAGAAGAAGGCGCCCAGTATTGCCGACAGGCCCAGCAGGGCGGCCCACATGCCTACGTAGTAACCCTTGTGCCTTCCCCTGACGTGGTCGTAGACCATGACCGAAGAGGAGATGTTCCAGTAGGCATAAGCCAGGCCTGCCAGGAAGTAAGCCACAACGTTTATCTGGAATGCGAAGCCGCTGAACGCCAGCAATGGTATTATGGCTATCAGGTAGGACATGCTCCTTGTTATCGTTGCGAGAGCGTAGTACCTTCTCAGGACGACCTGCGTCACAAAGTAGAGCACGACAGCGTATATGAGCAGCTGCGCGACGCCGTTTAGCACGTTGATCAGGAATACGTTGCTGTAGGTTATGCCGAATGCCCTCAGATAGGGTATGTATGAGGTGTTGAACATGACCGCGCCGAAGTTGAAGACCGCGATCGCTGCAAGCAGCAGGTAGATGCTCCTTGTGCGCCTCTTCCGCAACGACTTATGGATCCTCTCGATGAGCGGCATGCCGGTCATCATGTGCGGCAGCGTGCTCAGCAACTTCAGTATTGGGAATGCACGGTGCGCAACCTCCAGCCTCTCCTTTGGAAGCACCTTCTTCGGCAGCTTCCTTACCAGCATGTACGCCATCACCAGGGCCACGACGTTGAGCGCGAGGAGGAAGTCTACATAGTAGCGGATGGTGTTGAAGGCTATGAAGAGGCCGGCGAAGTAGGCCACTATGCCGCCGATTATCGACATCGTGCTGTACCTGCTGAAGTACTTCGGGAGCGACGGATCCCTCTTGGTGCCCATGACGAGTATGTTGATGGCTGGAGATGCTGCGGTGGCCACAAGGGCGTAGAGGCCGTAATCGAGCTCCAGCACAGCGATGTGGCCCATGAGATAGAGTATGAAAAGGACAGGAAGTGTCCCGAGAAGCGATAGGAGGATGAATAGCTTTGTGCGGCCGAACCTGTCGACCATGCGCCCCCACAGGATCGATGAGGGTATGCTCACAAGGTAGTAGGCGGCTATGGCAACTCCGACATCGAAGACCGTGCCCTTGAGCGAGAGTATGTACAATGGGATGAGGATCGAGAGGCCGCTGCCTATTGCCGCGTACGGTATTACTGTATACATCCAGCTGTGGTGTATGCCCTTGACCATTCCGTAACCAAATTTATACCGTTGGTTATTTTATAAACGTTTTGGAATAGGGTACCGGCGGTGGCTTGAGCAGGGAGATAAAGATAAGGATACACGACCAGACGGCCATGGAGGCCAGGCTCAAGAGCATAGGCGCGAGGTTCGACAGGGAGGTGCGCGTCAAGGACACCTACTTCAGGGCGCCGCACGGAGAGGTGGTGAAGATATCAGAGACTAGCGAGGGCGACTTCCTTGTGAGGCTGAAGCCATCGAGCGGAGGCTTCGACTACACGGAGAACAGGAAGATAGATGACGCTTTTGACCTGAGGAGGCAGCTCTCAGCCATGTATGGAATAAAGAGCGTGCTGGAGAAGAGGAGGAGGCTCTACAAGCTGAAAGAAACAGTATTTGACATAAACATAATAGATGGAGTAGGAACATTCCTGGTGGTCATTGGGCCAAAGGTTTCAAACAGCACAATAACAAAAGAACTAGGGGTAAAGAACCCCGAGTACATAACGGTGCCGTTCGACGAGCTTCCTAGAACGGCCTAGTTACTGCTTCTGCGGGCCTGGCGACGCATGCTGCAGCGCTGGGTCTCCGAGTAGCACAATGTTCTCAAAAAGCTTCCTCGAGGCACCGCCCGCTTTAAGGCTTGCGCTTACTGCCTTTACGAATCCTTCCGAGTTTAGCTCGCCAGTCCTGTGCGCTTCCAGATGCTGGCCTAACTCATGAGCCGTACTACTGAGATCCGGCCCAAGGCTGCTTAGGTTTGCATATACACGCGTAACGATAGAACCAGGCTGGAGGTGGTTCAGGGGCGGGGTGGCAACTGTCCTCTCCATACGCTCTGCTAGAACTCTAAACTCCTCTGTAGCTCTTAGGAGAGTGCCTATCTGTTTTACAACGGCCTCTGGCTCGTCATATCTTTTTTCATGCAGGGCCACTCTTGCGTCATACGCATGTTGGGATAAATTTACTACGCCAGTGGTAAGACCCTCTATAGTAGCATGGTACCTTGCGGTTGCCTGCGCGCCTACCCACATCAATCTATCCGGTGAACCTCCTGCCGGCCTTGCTTCCTCTGGAGTCTTTGCTTTTGGTGCTGTCATTTTGGTCACTCTTAAACTTTTTGTTAAAAACCTATACAATAATCATGATATTTAAGCATTCCGTTTTGAGGCAATTTAGGCGCAGATGTTCGCTATTATGCACTGTCTTCAGAGGACAAGTTTTTATTTCCTGTCGCTTTCCTTACCCTGTTCATTATTGCCAGCCCTATACCTTTTTCATCAAACGCCTCTATTATGCCGAGCTTGACCTTCAGGGAGTCCAATGCGGATAGTCCATCATACAGGTTCTTTGCAATGTCGTAGAGGTTCTTCTTGCTGCCCAGGTCTATCGTGCTGCACGACAGGCTTTTGCTTACGGTCCTGCAGGATTCTGTAGACCCTATAAATGCAAATGCTGGCAGTTCGGGCGACTCCTCTAGGTACCTCACGAGCTTTGCAGCAGGGCCAGTGAAAAGCCGTAGTGGAGTGTCTGGCGCGTAATGCTGGTACTTTGTTCCGGGGCTTATCGCTTTTGCTGCGCTTGCCCTTCCTTCGGTCACCTTATCAACCTTCGGCTTCATCCCGAACGCTTTTTCTATTTCATCCAAGGTGAATGGGCCT
>JASHRX010000007.1 GCA_030037075.1 Microcaldota archaeon
ATGGATAACTAAGAAGGCTCACTCTTTCAAGTCGTCTATTAATGGGATAGGGCTTGTAGCAACAGAGGCTATTGAGAAAGGCGAGCCTGTGCTTGTAGCTGGAGGTGTTATCATACCAACTAGCCAGATAATGGAGTACAGGAAAAGCTATGGTCACATTGGCTACCAGATATCTGATGATTTTTTCATCTGCCCTACTTCTAGAAACGAGCTAACAGAAACAGGCGTTCTAAATCACTCATGCTCGCCTAATGTCGGCTTTGAAAATAGCCCAATAAAGATTATAGCAATAAAGAAGATAGCCAAAGGCGAAGAGATAGTGATAGACTACGCTTTCATGGAATCTTATTTTGAGCCAATCAAGTGTGCTTGCGGCTCTACTAGCTGCAGAAAGACAATTACACAAGATGACTGGAAGCTTCCTAGCCTACAAAAGCTCTACAAGAACTATTACTCTCCTTATCTAAAGAGCAAGATAGCCTAGCCACGCATCTCATAGCCTTCCCCTCCCTAGCCCCTCTCCTCTCCCTCTCCCGCCCTAGGGGCTTGGCTAGGTTTATGGGCTTGGCTTACAGAAGCCATTAGGAGATAACTAGCATCGGCGAAACGTTCAAGAGATGGAAACAGATCTTCGTTATAGCTCTTACCGTTAGGCTTATTTAGCTCTCTTGGAAATGGTTCGGGTACATAAGGTGTCATCTGGAATATGTGTTCAAAGCCCAAAGCATGGGACACAACAGTGGCCACTTGAAGGTATGTGTGTGTTGCAACAGTCCACTCTAATTCATGATCACGCGTTGGTCTCTCCACAGCTAGAAAGAAGTCTATGTCGCTATTTCGCCTCAAGGACTGGGGCTTTAGTACCCGTCTTCAAAGCTGAAGTGTGTTCTTCCCCCAATCATATAAAACCTCACTTCACCAGGGTCATATCCATTAGCGAGATAGTCATCACGGCAATAAGTTGCTATTCTTCTTGCTACTTTTGGCAACTTTTCGAATAGCTCATCAAAACGTTTTCTAAGATTAACGTACCTAGTCTCTAATCGTAAGAGAAGCCTTATCAGCTCTACATTGGACCTGATTATATCTTCATGAGTAGGCCTAATTGGAACAGCCTCTAACAACTTTCCGCGAAGCTCTATCCCTGGCGGAGCTAGCAATGATTCTCTTGAAGCGGGTACTCCCATAAATCCACTATATGCTGCTCTGTTTAGCCAGATACTTATACCTAGCTTTCCCTCACAAAATGCTAGCCAAACTTAGCTATTTTGCAACGCCCCTCCAGCCCCCTCTCTCCTCTCTCCTCCCGCCCTTCGGAGGGCTTGCTAGGGGCCTGGCTGGGGGAGGGCTTGGATTAAGGCTTTGGCTCTGCCGAGGAATCTTTACCTGACGGGTCTTGCGCTTCGTTTAGGAATCCGGTATCTTTTTTCTTTCGTGCAAGCATCGCGATCACCAATAGCAATACAAGTACTGCAAGTATTGTCACACCTATCCAGAGTACAGGTATTGGTTTTGATGTGGCGCTACCGGTTGCTGTTCCGGAAGAGATTGATGTACTCGCAGACTGGGCCACCGATGTTGTGGTGCTTGCAGGCATCAAGATAATCGCAGTGAAGTAGGCGCACTGCGAGGCTTGGCCTCCATTATGTACTATATATTCGTTGGGGTACTCGTTCTCTGCCGTCCAGACATTGATGAACTCTCCATTTAGGCAGGAGTAGCTGGGATTTGTAGTGCTAAAATTGTATACCGCTCCGACCAGCTCCAAATCTGACAGGTTATCGATTGGTGAACTGGGTTTTATTGTTTGCAGGTAAACCTGCTGCCCGTTCCATACGCCTGTCCATGTCCCACTAAGGTATCCTGATGATGAGATTGTGGTGGACGCTTGAGGCACTGTTGTAGGCGTTGTAGTTGGGGTGGTCGATGATCCGCCAGATGCTTTTGCGACAAGCTGTATGTAGCCTACGCCAGTGCATTCGGATCCTTGGCCATTCTGCGTTGCGATTATTGTCACGTTCTTGTCCGCAGGTAGGCTCTGGCTGCCCGTTGCAGAGCATGGGCCCGTAGGCTCCTTCGTAGTGCTACCCTGGCTGACGCCTCCTACCATAAAGTTGACAGAGAACGAGCCACTCGCCCCATAAGCTACTGTATAGTTGTAATGGATATTCGATCCAGTGTAACACACAGCAGTTACGGTTTTGCCGGCGGCTGCAGCAACGCTGAAATTATTGCATGAAGGGTTGTTTGCAGTAGCATTACCAATGAGGAGGATTCCTAGGAACAACGCAGTCAAGAAAAGGCTGTAGCGTTGCATAGCTAATAGTGCCTGCCAAGGTTTATAAATATTGAACCACATCTCCCACCGCCTGGCGTGTATACCGTAGCGACCGGAGACGGATGGGGGCAGGTCGTGATAACTCATTTTAATGTATCTTGATTTCTAGCCACGCAGAATCTAGCGCCTCTATCCTCTTAGAGGCTTCGGCCCGAGTTTAACGTAGTGGCACTGGCTCGGTCGGGCGTTCCTGAAACTCCCACTCTGGTGACCTGAGCTCTAGTTTCCTGTGTAATCTTGCTGCTGATTCGCGCAAGGCAGGGTCAATTGTGCTTACAGTCCTGAGCCCTTCAAGGAAACTATCCGCCTGTTCGCCTTTTTTCTTTTTCCAGTATCTCCACTGTGCGGCTAGCCCGCCCATGCTGTGCGCAATCCTCAGGTCGTCCAAAACCTCAAGGAAGCTGCTGTCTATCCTGACCGGGCTCTCGCCGCCATCCAGCCTCCTGAGGCGCCCGTCTGCATTCGCAAATGGTTCGGCAGCCGACCTTATTGTGCGGATTGCGCCCTTCAATGCCTCCCTTCCCTGCTCGGCGGGCGGGAATCCGCGAACCAGCACCATTCTGCCGTGTCTCATATTGTCCTGCCTCATTTTTTATGGGAAGCCGTGGGGGGTCCTACGCACAGTCCAGCACTGCACACTGTTTTGGGACCTTCTTTTCAGCGGGGCGTAACATCGCTCGTTATGTACCTTAACAGCTCCCGCGCTTCCGCCTTGTACCCTGCACCCTTCCTTCCCGCCTGGAAGAGTTCGGGATGCATCTCCACCTCAACCCGCGCTGCGTCCCTTTCAATCCTTGGCGCAGGGGTTTGCCCCGGTCCCATCGGAGCTTCCGGTCTTGGAAGTTGCTGCCTGCCCGCCGGAAGGGATCCTATGTCCACCCAGTTGTGCAGTGTGGCTCTGCTACCTACCGTTAATGTTGGAGTTCTTCCCATGCTCCAAATCCACCGCTCGTTCCTCTACTGCAAGGTATTTAAAGTTAAGGCAGCGTAGGTTTTCGCCAACTAAATATCCACATGAGTTCGGCGCCATGCACTACGCCCTTTTTCCTCTTAGGCTAAGGCTTTAATCCCCATGCGTCCAATTGTATTGATACTATGGAGGCGGAAAAGCCGAAAGGCCATTTGGTCAAGCGCGCATACCTGATTGCGCTCGCAGCGCTAGCAGCAGTAATAATCGTAGGGGCGGCCTACTTCATAACAAGCGGGGCAGCTACACCGATCGTGGCCGTGGGAGATAACATAAGCGTATACTACACCGGCACTCTGTCAAACGGCACAGTGTTCGGCACGAACGTGGGAGGGCAGCCGCTCAACTTTACCGTGGGCGCGGGCCAGATGATCGCGGGGTTCGACAACGGAGTCATCGGAATGAAGCTGGACCAGAACAAGACGATAACGCTGCCGCCAAGCGAGGCTTACGGGTATGTGAACCAGAGCCTGATAGTGCAGGTGAACAGGTCGGAGTTTGGCAACGAGTCCATTCAGGTTGGCGGCATAGTAACAACGAGCGACGGGAGCGAGGGAGTGATCACCGCGATGAATGCCAGCACGGTGACGGTTGACTTCAACCCGCCGCTGGCCGGAAAGACCTTGACGTTCCAGATAAAGGTAGTCTCGATAAAGAAGTAGCATGTGCCATTTCCGTCTATATCTCTGGGCTAGGCCTTGTGGTACCTAAGCCAAAGCCCCTTGAAGAATGGAAGCGTCAAGGTGGATAACAGAAAGCCTACAGACGGGACAACCGCGGTAAGCCAGGCGTGCGGTATGCCAATCGCCCACAGGTATATTGCGATGGCCAAATAGGTGAATATGACAAGGAGCGCCCTCCTTGCGTAGCTCCTCTCCCAGGCCTTGTCAGCCTCAACCCTCTTGTTTCTCTCTTTTATCTTGTTGACCTCCTTCTCCAGCTCGCTTATGCTTGCCATGCATATGAATCGCATGATAAGTTTATAAGTTATTCAAGTGCCCTCAGAGCCGGGCGGTCACTTCACGAACTTGATGTATATTCTTCGGTACTGCAGGAGCACAGATACGCCCAGGATCGCAATTAGCCCCAAGTACGCATACAGGAGAAAAGAGGGAGTGTTGCTCTGAATGCTGGTGCCTATCGCAACGGTCAAGACCAGGCTTATCAGTCCCAGGAAGGTGATCACCAACGCATGCACAGTGTATATCATGCTGAACGCAACGCTCCGGTTGTTCGAGCCCTTCTTCTGCTTGACGCGGTAGAAGAGCGATGGCAGGTTTACAAGATAGGGATATTTCTCGAATAGCGTGTATCTGTATCGGATTACAAAAAGGAGCGCGGCCAGTACGCATGTGAATATGAAGGGCACTATCAGCAGGGTGAGCTTCCCCGCACTTGTGATTCCGTAATAATAGACTCCTACAATCCACGCGGAAAGGACGAGCAGCAACCCAATCGCAATGAGTACCTTTGCGATGCCTTCCAGTCCGTACCTCTTGAGCAGTCTAGTCGCCATAATAAAGCTACCTAATCAAGGTATTTACGCCTTACTACGCGGTGCTCACGCTATGTGTTTTAAGAAAAAAAGGAACAACCGTTGCCTAAGAGATTATCTCTCCTACGGCGAATCTTTCCTTCACTTCCGTGATTCTTACCTTCAGGGTCTCCCCTTCCTTCGCCCCCTTTATGAAGATCACGAAGCCGTCCTTCTTGGCTATTCCGTCGCCCTTTGTCGCGACCGCCTCGACCTTTACTTCTACTTCATCTCCGGGCTTTACCGGCTTGGGTGCGCCCGAGGAAAATCCTCCGCGTCCGCCTCCTCTGAAGCCACCTCTGTAGCTTCCTCCTTCCATTCCTTCGTCTTGGTTCATTTATTCACTTGTTTCTTTGTTTTACGCAGAATTAGAGCCTCCTTGCCTTCCTTCTCCGTAATATAGTTATAAGCGTCCAGATATATAGACCCTCTGTTTGGCGGCGTATAGGCCCTTCAGGAGGCGGCTCTGACAGCGTTTACTTCGGGGTCGCCATACCTCCGGGGCAGGCCCAGGTGGCATACACCCAGAACATAGTAGTGGAGAATGTCTGCTAGCTCGGATCAGCCTACAGCCTTCGCCACTAACGCAGCAATCCTCTTCTCTTCATCTTTGGTCAACGCGGTAATGGCGAAAACGACCGGCCACATGTGACCCTCGTCAAGTTTGGCAGAGTCGTTGAAGCCAAGTGTCATGTAACGTTCCTTGAACTTGTCTCCCCCTCTAAAGAAGCAGAGCACATAGCCGTCCTTCGAGTAAGCGGGCATGCCGTACCAGGTCCTGGGGGTGAGCGACGGGGCGTTCGAGATGATGATATTGTGGAGGCGCCTGCCCATCGATCGGTATGGCGCCGGCATCTTGGCGATTGCCGCGAGGACGGCGCTTTCGCCGTCGGTGTTGTTCGCGCGTGACGTGAGGGACTCCGCCGCTTTCTTCTCAGCGTTGCGCTTTGCCATGATACGCTTTGCAGGTTAAGGTATAAAAGCGGAGCTGGCCTTTAGGCCGCAGCAGCATCGTCTCTATTTCTTGAAAAGAACCCTATCGGGGCAGATCTTCGTGATCTGCGCCACAACAAGCTCGGCGAGCTCCTCGCTCCTGTATATCACCAGGTTGCCCTCCCCGTCCTTTGCCGATTCCGCCATCCTCTGCAGGTCTGCTACGTCGTAGTCATTCGCGTCGACCTCCACGCTGCCGCCGCCTTCAAGTATCCTCTGTATGTCGAGAGTATCCTTCGCCATGTTACCGCTACCAATGACTCCATTCAGATATATAAACTTTCGAGATGCGGCTCAGTAATCTACATACCCTTAGTTGGCCCCGAAAGGCGCGAAGGCGTCGAAGAACATTCCGGCGAGCGGGTGCTTCAGCTCGTACTTAACCTACGCGGGCTAGCTCTTCCTCTTGGAATTCCTGTACTCCTTCGAGGCCCGGTCCAGCTCCCCGGCCATCTTGCCGTGCATGTAGCTCTCCTCGCTCCATCTCCGTATGACGGACCCGCCCGCCCAGCCGCCCACCAAGCCGAGCACGATCGATACGGCCGTCCGGGCGTATGCGCCCGGCGCACCTGTGATGATAAGCGCTGTGGAATACAGGTACGGTATGTGGATATGGGCATAGAAGCTGAGCAGGTAGCCGAATCCTACGATGATTCCGAGTATCGCGCCGGAGAGCATCCCTTCGTGCTCCTTGCGCGTCACGACCCCGGCAAGGAACCCTGTGGCTATGAGCGCGCCAGGGCTGAAAGAGCCTATGATCGCCTGGACAGCGATTCCCACTATCAGCCCTTCGACCAGTACCTTGCCGTTCACACGCTTCCTTCATTGAAAGAATTTATAATGACTTTGGCTGGAATGGCGATATGATATGCTTAAGGATTTAAACCCAGAGTCTGATAATTGTAAGGCGATCACATGGTGAATACGATAGAGAGGCTGGAACTGTTTTACCCAGTGCAGAGGAAGAGTCGGATAAGACTATCGTTCCCCGCACGGATTATGATATACGTTGTTGCAGTACTGCTGATAATAAACCTGCTGGTCTTCTATGCGGCGATGCACGTGCAGCTCGCAGTTGTCCTTGCAACGTGGCTGATAGAGGTGCTCGCGTTGGGCGCGGCGGTAGCATTCTGGGCGAAGTTGCACAGGATGAAGTGGTGACCTTCTATTTAAGGTCCCTTATGCCGCACGGTATGTCGTCATAGTACTTGGTTCGCACGACAAGCTTCGGAACAATGCCGGTTTGCCTGTCAGCGTTCTTCCGTTCGGGCTTTTCGGCCCTTCTTGCTTCTGCCACCATGGTATCTCTACCGTTCTCTCCCGATAAGCATATAGCGCTTCCGAGCAGCGGTTCAGATTCCTCTCTCGCGTATCTGCCTGATCTCCTTCTCTCCAGGAGTCGTGACATCGAAGGCCGCGGCGGCGCCCCTCACCACCTTTATCATGCCGGCAACCTCGAGCTCATCGATAGCAGAGCTGAAGCGGTCCCTTGTTATGGGGCTCCTGAGCAGCGCAACGTACGCGCTTGCGGCGCCCATATCAACGTGCAGCCGCGCGCCCGACCTTGTTCCGATGTTCTCCGAGTGGCCCAGTATAGTCCTGGCCTCCTGTGATAGTGTTAACCGTGCTGACATTCAACCACAGGAACACTCGGCCAAGCCAGATATATATACTTTTCACGCCGGGCTATCTTGTCCTCTTGCACCTGGCTCTGCGCGGCTCAGTGTGCGGGCTTGACGTCCTCCAGGGAAACCGGCGCAGGTTCCTTGTGTATAATGTGGTTTACCAGCTGAATGTACCACGGCTGCGTCGCTATCACCGCCATTACCTCCAACGGGTTGCCGAATTTCGTATAGTCGTCCCTCTCTGAGGTGAGTACAACCAGCACCCTTGTCGAATTGATGACCTTGCGGGTCAGCTCCGCCTGCCTCTTGACCCATTCCCTTTCCTCTATGCCCTCCAGCGCGTCCTCCACGTTTACCTTGGCCTTCAGCCCCTTCTCGCTCTCGTGGCTTCCTTCTACTACAAGGCCCGCGCCCAGTCCGCCAGAGACGCCAGTCTTTGAAGATCTCTCGACCTTCGCCTCTTTCGCGCCGACAACTTCGAGGGTCGCTACGTCCTTCTTGAAGGATTTCAGCATGCGCTCGTCGACCTTCCTCTCTGCGGGCACAGGCGATATCGCGCACCTGCTAAGGTGGTGCAGCTCCAGCTCTGAGAGCATGTTTGCCGTTCTCCTATCGGAGCCCCCGGCCATCACAGAGACTATGCCTGGATGCTCCTCGGATATCCTGACGAGCTCCCTGACAGAGAGCAGGCTAATCTTGTCTCCAGAACGACCGGCCTGTAAACCAACGGGCACGGCTTCTATCTCTTTGGCGGACTTCGCCCTCACTATCATCCCCCCACATAAGTGATAGAAATCAATTTTTCAGATATTTAAGCATTTGAGAATGTTGGACGGCTGTCCAAGAACCCATGGAGGTATTTACGCATTCTGTGCAGTCTGCCCCGCATCACATCAAAAGTTTTATATTCGAACTGGTATCATATATTATGCCGAATCACGTATCCTCTCATAGGCCTCCGCTAGACCTCAGACTGATAAGGACGGAGTGCCTGCTACAGCAAGAGGATACGCTGCACGGGCGCGTGCTCAGGACCGCAAGGAAGTTCGATGCGGAGGTTGTGGAGATACGCGCACTGACAGCTGGGGACCTCGGCGACGGCCTCTTTGGCCTGATAGACGGGCATCACAGGAGAGCGGCCGCGATGCTGAGAAGAAGCGCAGGAGTGAGAGTGGTACCGGTGAATGTCTTTGCGGATTATGTTGGCGATAAGAGAATAACCGCAAGGGACGCAGAGACAAGCAAGCCGTACGACAAGGAAGAGATCGTGGAGCGCATGCTCGAGGGCAGGCGCTTCCCTCCGCACACCACATTGCACACGTTCAGGTTCAACGGGGGAAGGGAGCGGCCATTCCATCACTACGACCTTATAGAGCCGATGCTGCTCATACCGAGAAGGGAGCTGGACCAGCCGGGCAGGTTGCCAAGGGCTTACATAAAGCGCCTTGCATAAACGGAGTGTGAAACAAAAGGCGTATATATCTGATTGATGAACCTACTTATAGGTGAAAAGAAATGACAACAGAAAGGCGACAACATCCACACGCAGCCGAAAAGGAGCAGAACTATAGCATGCTCCGCAAGGCGATAGGTGTGGCTCCCGGGGCGCATACGCACCAGGGAGTAGTCGATGAGAGGCGTGGTCTATTCCATCCGGGAGACCGCGGCCCCTCGCCTCATGCTCATTTCGCTTCTTAATCTACTTTTCACAGGCGCAGCTAGAGATAGGAAAATAAAATAAAGAGAGAGCGTATTACGCGGATGCGCTATCCGTTCCTTTCGCTTCTGCGGCCACGCCATCGCCGCTCTTTCTGCGTCCCAATGCCCTCATCTTGAGCTCCATCGCCTTCTCATCATGGACGCCAAATGGCCTCTGACCTGTAGTCGGATCTATTATCTCCGTAAGGTCCCGAATTACGGTGAAGCCCTGGTGGCCAAGTATATTCTTTACGTACTCATCAAGAACAGTCTTGTGCTCGCCGTGTGTATTGAAGCTATGGAAGAACGCGGCATAGCGCTTGTTGTGGACTTCTCCTATCTCAAGGTAGAGATGGTGGTCCGGCTTCGGCAGAGGCTTATCGCGCGGCCACTTGTCTGGATTCACACAATAGAAATCTACTACTGCAAAAACACGGTTTGGCGAAGCCTCTACAAGCATCTGGTCTGCCTCGATTATCCTTGCCGGGCTGCCAGTTTCATGTGCAGTGGTAAGGCCGGCAAGCCTTCTCTCCTTCTCTGTCTCGAGCGTAGGTATCAAAAATCCCTTCGGGGGCTCGTACCCTTGGTACCTTCTCTCATCTGGGTGCACAATCGCAACAGCTATCTTGTTTACTGCAATGGTCGCTGCCTCCTTGAGGGCTTCACTTCTTCCATTGGTTAATGAAAGGGTCCTGCTCTCTTGTGGCGTTAGCGGCGCTTCTGCTTTATCCTTTCCTGCGCCTTGTCCTGAATGCATTCTACTTCCGTTTGCCATTGTATCAACGCTTGACATCTGTTTTCCAGATATATAAACTTTTCAGGGAGAGTTTCGTCGAACGTGGGCACTAAAACTGAAAAAAGTTTCCGGCCGGGCATCAGCCCTTCATCTTCTCCGATACTCTCGATATGTAGATTGTGGCAAGGACGGCTATTATGGTTACTACAACTGCGTAGACAACAAGGCCCTCGAGCTCTGAGCCCGATGTGCCGAGGAAGTGCGTCACGGCCGTCTGTATTGTTGTATTCCATGCTAGCGCGGCAACGAGGCCGAACGCCGATATGATCAGCGTGCTCACCTTCTCCACAACCTGCTTCTTGAACTCCTTCGCTCCTGATTTTGAGTTAGCCATGCAGGTATAACGCAGGCAAGGGTTTTAAATTATGGAGTTGTCGCATTCGAGAGTGGCAGAAGGACGATGTTGAACTGCGCTATAGAGTTGTAGGTCTTGTTGTAAGGAGAGTAGGCAACAACGCTGCAATTGTAGCGCTGCGTAGAGCGGTTCTGCTCGAACGGCAGGTAGTTAACCTGTATCTTGAGGTTGTAGGTGCTCGAAAGGCCGTCGAGGTAGAACTGGTTGTTGCCGAAGTACATGCCCGCACACGTGAAGTTGAGGTCGACAAGTCCTTCGCTGCCCTTTGGGTCGCCGATGACTATCGTTGAATTCTGCAGAGAATCGTTGCGGAATGTGTATGACAATGGATTTACGCCCTCAACTGTAGGGTGTGATGTTCCTATGTAGATCCAGAACCTTGTAAGCCCACCGAGCAGCACGGCGGCGCCGAGCACCATGGCTATTAGGCCGATGCGTTTCCTCATCCCTCCCTTCTTTCTCTTCCTCACGTAACTGTATCGGCTTAAGAATCTATAAAGATTTGTCACGCTTTGTTGGTTTCTTCTTCTGGTAGCCGTTAAGCATCTTCGTAACCATCTCGTCGGTGACCTCGTCGAATTTCGTGTAGAATTGGCCGACAGACGTGAAGTACTCGGGAGTCGCAAGGCAGACCACCTGGCTCGCCTCCTTCCTTATGCTCTCCACTACCTCAACGGGCATGACTGGTATTGCTATTACCACCTTTGCCCCTTCGTTCCTGACCCACCTTGCAGCAGCGATCATGGTAGCGCCAGTGGCTATTCCGTCGTCTACGATGAGGACGGTCCTTCCCTTCAGCCTGGGGAACTTCCGCTCTTTCCTGTACGTGCGCATCCTTCTCGAAGCCTCGACAACCTGCCTCTTCTTCTCCTCGTCGATGTAGAAACCCTGCACCCTTCTCGCCTCGATTATGGGCTCGTTGAGGAAGGCGCTGCCATCAGGCATTATGGCGCCTATCGCGAGCTCCGGTTCGTAGGGATCCCTGAGCTTCCTCGGCGCTATCACGTCAAAGTCGCAGCCGAGTTCCAGCGCGGTCTCGAGACCAACGACCACGCCGCCTCTCGGTATCCCTAAAACCAATGCACCCTTCAGTTTCATTCTCTTGAGCTTCTCAGCAAGCATTATGCCGGCTTCCTTCCTGTCCTTGAAAGGCAGCAGGTCCATACCGCTGCGCTCTGTGCTTTTCATACAATCCTAATTGAATGCAAGGCTCAAAAGGTTTTCTGCTAGCTTTGGGCGTCGTGTTTCTTGGTGGGTCCCTCCCTTGCGCCCCAGGTTTTCCTTTCTTCAACGTAATTCCTTAGGAATTCGAGAAGCTCGCTCTGCGAGACGCTTTGCTGCGGCAACGCGCGGGGGTCAAGGGCGTATGCGGCGCTTGCGGTAGGCTGCAGGACCATTGTGTAGAAGAGCTTCGTCAAATCGGTCGACGTAAGAACAGAGCGACGGCCGCCGTCTAGGCCGCCCTCACTCTCCAAGACCTTTAGCTCCTTCAGAACCTTCA
>JASHRX010000008.1 GCA_030037075.1 Microcaldota archaeon
CTCCGCCCACACCCGATATCGGGCGTGCGTCGGCGAAGAGAGTGTTCGCAAGGTACGGGTGAACCTTGAAATTCCTGAGAGCAAGCTGGGTCCTCTCCGCGCCATGGCTGGCATCCGCCACTGCCTGCGGCTTGCTTTTGACTCCTTCGGCTGCCATATTCTCCCGCTACTCTTGGCGTCGGCAGATATTTATATATTATCGAAAAGATGTTGTAGGGTCGTATGCCGTTGAAGGTAGAGATAAGCAACGTGAGGACGGGCGGACTGTCGAGGCCGGTGGTGCTCCAGCCGGGCCCGCACCTCCATCCATTCCCGGACGAGACGCCGGGAAGGCGGAAGTGCACATACTACATGGGCACGGCAAAGAGCGGCGCGAGCTCCACTCTCTTGAGATCAGAGGACCTGCTGGAGACATTCGAGGTTGTGGCAAGGCTGGAAAGGCCAGGCCAATCCTATTCTATGGACGTGACGACTCCCAATGGCCTGCAGCTAAGGCTGAAATTGACGCACCTCTGACGTGACTTGGGCATGGCTCACGCATACACCAAAGAAAATAAGAAAAAAAGAAAAAGAAAAGATGTAAAATTACATCTTTTCTCCCATCATTACGACGGCTCCTCCCAGTATTGCTAGAATGAATCCCAGTATGACAGCGTACATCCAGCTGTTACCTGCTGTTAACAACAGCAGTGCTGCTGCAGTAAACCATACCAACTTGGACTTCATTCCTGCCATCTTTCCGCCCCAGCCAGAGAGCGTCCCGAAGCTCATCAGAAACAAAGCTATCGAGCCGAGCAATGCGGCCGGGTAGATCAGTGGCAGCCAGAAGGATGCTGCTCCTGTTGTCCACGATCCAAGCCATGAGCCGTAACCAGCTGCGTGCGTACTTATCAGGTACGCTGCGGTGGCTAGGAAGATCAGGCTTCCTATGAACTCTAGGCCGAAGGCACCGTAGGACGTGTTTGTCTTACTTCTTGCCATTCTATCACCATATACCCCTTCAAGGGAAGGTTTTTAAATCTAACTACGGGTATGACTGGCAACGTATAGAATCAGACTCGAAAAATATGGCAAGCTATTTATAACCTTTCTTTTATATATACTCTAGTTTGTGCATTTGCGTAGAAGTAGAGGGTATACTGATTATTTGCCGGTGAACCATTGGTAGCCTCCCCGCTAAGACTTGTAGTTAAGCATGAAGTACTCAGCGCGAGCGAGACCAAGAAGGTAATGAAGAGGTTCAAGACAACGTTGGAGAAGTTCCCAAGAATACTCGAGACAGACCCGCAGGCCGTCAAGGCAGGCGCGAAGCCGGGACAGCTGCTCGCAATCTACAGGAAGGATCCAACCGGTGAATATACCTACTATAGGTACGTGATACAGGCTGCGTGATTTTTTGGAGAGCCACGAATTGCTAGAGTCATATCTCGCCAACACCTCGATAGTGCAGCAGCAGATCGACAGCTACAACCGTTTCATTAACATAGGACTACAGAAAATAGTCGAGAGCCAGGCGAACATAGAGCCAGAGGTGTCGGACTTCGCGATAAGGCTGAACAGCGTCAGGCTGGGCAGCCCCGTGGTAATAGAATCGGACAGCTCCTCGAAGAGGATAATGCCGAACGAGGCGCTGGCGAGGAACCTCACGTACAGCGCGCCTATTTATCTCACTTATACGCCGGTCATAAGCGGAATAGAGAAGAAGATTAACACCTCAGAGGTCTTCATAGGAGAGCTGCCGGTCATGGTGAAGAGCGACATATGCTACACAAGGAACATGTCCCCAGAGCAGCTCATAAGCGAGGGCGAGGACCCGGACGACCCGGGCGGCTACTTCATAATCAAGGGAAGCGAGAGAGTCCTTGTAGGAATAGAGGACCTCGCGCCAAACAGGATAATCTGCACAAAGGAGAAGAAGGGAGTGGTGAGCAAGGTATTTTCAACCACGCTCAACTTCCGCGCTAGGTGCTCAATAACCCGTGACGATTACGGAATATACAAAGTACTCTTCCCAACGGTATCGAAGGGAATAGACCTGATACTAGTGCTCAAGGCATTGGGAATGCAGCCGAAGGAGATGCTCTCAGGCGTAGAGGAGGTAAAGGAGATAGCGAACGACATGCTCCTCAACATCGACCTGAGCAAGGCGAAGGAGATAAGCCAGGAGGAGTGCGTCATGGAGCTGGGCAGGATGTCCGCCCCGAACCAGGCGAAGCCATACCAGCAGAAGAGGGCCGAGATGCAGCTTGACACTTACATACTGCCGCACATCGGCACAACGCCGCAGCACAGGAAGGAGAAGGCGGAGTACCTTGTAAGAATGGCAAAGAGGGGGTCCATGGTGGCGTACGGGTATTCGAAGCCGGAGGACAAGGACCACTACGCGAACAAGAGGATAAAGCTCGCTGGGGACCTCATGGAAGAGCTCTTGAGCAATGCATTCAAGTTCTTCGTGAAGGACATCAAGTATCACGTTGAGAAGACGACAGCGAGAGGAAGGAAGCTGAACGTCAGGACGAACATAAACCCAGACGCACTGACCGACAAGATACTCTATGCGATGGGAACGGGAAGCTGGCCGGCAGGGCAGACTGGAGTATCGCAGGTTCTTGACAGGACAAACTTCATCAGTGCATTGGCGCACCTTAGAAGGGTGAAGTCTCCGCTGACAAAGAAGCACCCGCACTTCAAGGCGAGAGACGTGCACGGAACTTATCTAGGAAAGATATGCCCGAGCGAGACTCCGGAGGGAACGGAGGTCGGCCTCACGAAGTACCTTGCGATTACATCGAAGATAACGGTCGGCGCAGAACAGGCGTCATTGGAGCAGAAGCTGAAGGAGCTGAAGCTTATCAACGAGGAGAAATAGATGGCGAGACTACCTGAGACAAAATGTTATGTTTATCTTGACGGAAGGATAATCGGCGCGGTAAAGGATGGCTCGGCATTCGCAAAGGAGGTGCGCAAGAACAGGCGGGCAGGGCTGGTCTCCGGAGAGGTGAACGTATCATTCATAAGGAGGCTCAACGAGGTGCACGTCAACGCAGACAGAGGGCGCGCGAGGAGGCCTTACATAATTATAGAGGGAGGCAAGAGCAAGCTCACGGAGGATCTCAAGCAGAAACTGCAGAGCAAGGAGATAGACTTCAACTACCTGCTAAGAAGAGGAGTACTCGAATACCTCGATGCGGAAGAGGAGGAGAACGCGCTCGTCGCACTCACAGAAGCGGAGGTAACAAACAAGACGACACACCTTGAGATAGACCCGGCATCGATATTCGGCTTTACGGTGAACATAAGCGCATTCATGGAATTCAACACAGTAGGAAAGCACTCAATTGCGCTCAACTTCAACAAGCAGAGCCAGGGTCTCTACGCGATAAACTTCAACAACAGGTACGACCCAAGAGCATTCCTGCTGTACTACCCGCAGACCCCGATAGTGGACAGCCTTGCGTACAGGACATTGAACCTGCACAGGCACCCGAGCGGCCAGAACTTCGTTGTCGCCTTGTCTACATATTATGGTTACAACATGAAGGACGCGATAGTCCTGAACAGGGCGGCGGTGGACAGGGGACTGGCGCGCAGCATATTCTACAGGACGTACAGCGATGAAGAGAGGAGGTACGCGGGAGGCCAGCAGGACCACCTGAAGGTTCCGCCCGCAACGACAGACGGATACCTTGGAGAGCACGCTTACTCGAAGCTCAGCGAGGACGGAATAATTGAGATAGGAATGGACGTCAAGGAGGGCGATGTGCTGATAGGAAAGGTATCGCCGCCAAGGTTCCTTGAGGAGCAGACAAGCTTCGGAGTAGGAGAGGAGAAGAGCAGGGACAACTCCGTTGCGTTGAGGGCAGGTGAAGAGGGGGTAATAGACGACGTGATGCTTAGCGAGACGACCGGAGCGACAAAGATCGTGAAGGTCAGGGTAAGGAGCGTAAAGATACCGGAGAACGGAGACAAGCTTGCTAGCAGGCAGGCGCAGAAGGGAGTGGTGGCGCTCATAGTTGATCACGCAGACATGCCGTTCACAAAGGATGGGATAGTCCCGGACCTGCTGCTCAACCCGCACAGCCTTCCAGGGAGAATGACACTGGGGCACATGCTCGAGATGCTTGGGGCAAAGGCGGGATCGCTGTCGGGCAACCACATAGACGGGACGGCCTTCTCAAAGAGGGGAAGGGAGCGTATCGATGAATACGGAGCATCGTTGGAGAAGTATGGATTCGACAAGTTCGGGGACGAGGACCTCTATGACGGAAGAACGGGAAGGAAGTTCGGCGCGAAGATTTTCACAGGTGTCGTTTACTACAACAAGCTGCTGCACATGGTAAGCCTGAAACTACAGGTGAGAAGCAGAGGACCTGTGCAAATACTGACGCACCAGCCGACAGAAGGAAAGCCTCGTAGAGGAGGTCTCAAGTTCGGAGAGATGGAACGTGACGCACTGGTAGGACACGGTGCCAGCCTCTCATTGAAGGAGAGAATGCTTGACCAGTCTGACAAGGCCGAGATATGGATCTGCAGGAATGACGGAGACGTCGGCTATTATGATTACATAAAGAACGTGCCGGTCTGCCCGCTCGACAAGGGCAACAACCTCGAGAGGGTCGAGATCAGCTACGCTTTCAAGCTGCTTCTAGACGAGATAAAGTCGATGCACATACTTCCAAGAGTGATGCTTAAGAGTGAGTAAAATGCAGGCAGAGAGCATAGAACATGTAAAGTTCACAACGCTGTCGCCAGAGCTCATAAAGCGCATGAGCGTAGCAAAGCTCATAGTATCTGACACTTACAATGAAGATGGTTACCCGATAGATGGAGGGGTTGTCGATCAGCGTCTTGGAGTCATAGACCCAGGACTGAAGTGCAAGACATGCGGAGGCAGGGCGAAGAGCTGCCCGGGCCACTTCGGCCACATAGAACTTGTAAGGCCGGTGATACACCCGGAGTTCGCGAAGACGATATACCTGCTTCTGCAGTCGACTTGCGAGAAGTGCTATCGTATACTTCTATCAGAGAACCAGATCGCTGAGATAAAGCCAGAGATAGTCAACTTTGTCAAGGAAGAGGGCGCGGAGGACCTGATCGCACCGATCGTCAAGGAATCAGACAAGAAGAACCCTATGATGAAGAGGCTGAAGAGCGTAAAGAAGTGCCCGCACTGCTCAGCGCCGCAGAAGAAGATCAAGCTCGAGAGGCCAACGCTCTTCTACATAGAGGGCAACAGGATAAGGCCAGACGAAGTGAGGGACTGGCTCTCAAAGATAAGCAATGATGACCTTTCACTTTTGGGAATAGACCCGATCGCAACAAGACCGGAATGGTTGGTGATCACATCGCTGCTGGTACCTCCAGTAAATGTAAGACCGTCTATTACGCTTGAATCAGGAGAGAGGAGCGAAGACGACCTGACGCACAAGCTCGTCGACATAATGAGAATCAACCAGAGGCTTGGCCAGGACATTGATGCTGGAGCACCGCAGATAATCATAGACGACCTCTGGGAGCT
>JASHRX010000009.1 GCA_030037075.1 Microcaldota archaeon
CTCGTTTTCGTCTTGTACATTGCGATGGCGCACGCGCTTCTGGTGTCATACGGCACAGGGGCTTACAACACAGTGGAATACCTAAAGGTGGTCCCAGTTAATTCGGCGCTACTCAAGCAGGAGCTCGGCGGCTCTGGCTTCCTCCAAACAGTAAACATACTGAACACTCCGTCATACCTCTTCCTCTTTGTGTACGCGGCGTTTGTTGGTGTGCTTTTCTTGGCTCCTTCGGTGCTGGCCGACCCATTCTTTACGCTGATAATAGGACTGCCTTGGATAGCCCAGCTAATTACCGGCCGCACCACGTTCGTTTATCTTGGAACGCAGCACTACGCCTATGTGATAGGGCCCACCTTAGTCGCCTCGATTGTTGGGTTTAAACTTATGAAGGAGAAAAAGGTGGCGATATTCAGGCTCTTCAAGGCAAGCAGGATAAACTACAAAAGACTTCTTGATAGGTCGGTGCTCTGTATTGTAGTTATCTCCACTGCTGTTGCCATAATTGGAGTTTTCACAGTGATATTGGCCGGCTACGGAGGTCGCACAATTTATACCATCTTTTACGGCGCAAACCAGACGCAGCACGAATGCATTTCTCAATTAAATTATATGATAGGAGAAGTCCCGCAGAACGCCTCGCTCTTGACCCAGTCTTTCATAACACCCCAAACATTCTCTAGAAAGGTGCTCGAAGACCTTAACGACTACGGCCCATATTCAAATACGAGCTATGCGCTTGTTGATGTAGGCGTTTGCGCAAATGAAAATGCTACGTTCATATCAAACATTACTACTTATTTGAAAAACAATGGCTATGTAAAATACATTCAAAACGGCACCGCCATACTATATAAGCACCAATGAACTACATTCTTGGATTCTGCCAGAGCATGAGAAGGTTGCCCTCTGTGTCCTTGAAGAACGCGCTCGCCCCGTACTTATGCCAGGCTATCGGACCCTCAATCTTTGCCCCCTGCATCGCCTCTGCGGCCTCGAACTTGACCCCCTTGCTCTTTAGTCCCTTGACGGTTGCCCTTATGCTCTTCACAGAGAAGACATTGTAGGCGAGCTTCCTTGCTTCGGGCTTGTTGGCCTTTATCAGCCAGAGCTCCGCCTTACCCACATTGACAGATGCCCAGTTGTCCTTCATGTCGCCTGTAGCTCTCATGTTTACAGAACCGCCCAGCTTGTGCGTATAGAAGTTTATCGCGCGTCCCATGTTCTTTATCTGTATCAGTCCCGCATGCTTAGATTTCGACAGCATATTCACACCCCAAAGAAATTTTGCCATGAAGGTATTTAAGTTGTTCCTTTCCAGTTTACCTGATAGCGTGCCAGACCCGATCTCACTCATAAACAACCTATGGGTAATCATCGCTGCCCTACTCGTTTTCGTAATGACGATTGCTGTGGGCTTCCTTGAAGTAGGAGAAGTCGGCGAATCATTTTCGAGAAGCCTCTTCAAGACGATACTGATAACCGGACTGGCCATCTTCGTGATGGGCTTCATCGGATTCAACATCGCGTTCGCTCCAACAGTATTGCACGGCCTGATAGGCAACCCGTTGTACAATGGACTGTTCCTAGGCGGATTCAACCCCAATTCGGTAGGCCTGCTTGCGGGCGTTTGGTGGTCCATGGGACCAAACTACTTCAATACGGGCCTTGCGACAGGGACCTACTTCCTCTTTGAGGCTGCATTCGCATCCGTAACACTTGCGCTCGTTGCCGTCATTGTCCTGAAGAAGATGAAGATGTCCGCGTTTGCCATCTATGCTGTAATCTACTTCCTGATAATATGGACCTTGCCGGCAGCATGGATATGGAACCCAACAGGCTGGCTCTACACAATGGGCATGCGCGATTTCGCTGGCGGGCTTGTGGTCCACGGCGCTGCAGGTGCTGCCGGACTCGGTATAGTCTGGCAGATGTGGAGGGAGGAGAGGCAAAGGAAACTCAAAACGAGCCCTCAAACAAGCATCAAGATAAGCCCGGGTTGGCTCACTCTTGGAATACTCCTTCTTTGGATCGGATGGTTCGGCTTCAACCCAGGAAGCGTACTCGCCTTCAACAGCAGCGCAATGACAGTCGTCATAACCACGTTCTTTGCCGCCGCTTCTGCGATGGTCAGCACGCTAATATTCAATAGGATTGCGAGGACGGGAGCGCAGAGCATTCTGGCGGCCACGGACGGAATACTCATGGGGCTCATAGTCATAACGCCGCTCGCTGGATTCGTAAGCCCTGCAAGCGCAGTGATACTCGGCCTGCTCGGCGGCCCAATTTATGTTTATGCGAACAAGTACATCTCCAAGGCAAAGTGGTTCTCCGATCCGATTGGCCTATTTCCTGGCCATCTTGTCGGCGGGTTGTTCGGAGTGCTCATGATAGCGTTCTTCACGCAGAGCGCCTTCGCCGCGGCCTCCGGCAATCCAACCCTGCCGAACGGCCTTCTCTTCGGCGGCGGCACTGCAGCCGTATCGCAGCTAGGCATAGAAGCGTTCGGAATAATCGTCGTTATGATTACGGTATTCCTTCTCTCTTTCATAACCTGCGCAGTACTCTCCAAGCTGATGGGCGGTATCACGCGCAAGGACGGAAAGGGCGCAGGCTAAGTCCCTGTCCCTGCCGCATCTTGCCATATTCTTGAACCTCTATGCCCTGAGCTCTTTTCTTATGCTTGAGGAGTCCCCGTCTATGACCCTCGCAAAAGTCCTCAGCATCTCTAATGAGGCATCTGCGTTCCTCTGTGTTAACTGCTCAACGTTCACTCCTATAGGAACCGGTAGGTGCTCCTGTTCGATCACGGTGCGCACTTTGAGGAATATCCGCAGGGCATTTTTTATCGACCTGCCGACAGCATCCTCCGGCGGCCCAGAATCAAATAGATAATCCTGCGTTTTCTTTGGAATTCGCCTCCCCGTTAGCCCGGCCACAAACGGCATATCTTTCCTATCTTGTGTGGGTGCAAAACTCAGAAGTAGAGGTTGTGGCTCGAAATGGAGCGTTGCTGATAGCCTGTGAAGTTGGCGGATCTCCTCAACAATATGCTCGCTCGAGAAGAGTATCTGTGTAGTGAAGAAGTCAGCCCCAGAAAGAATTTTCCCGGCCACCCTGAAGACCTCTCCCCTTCGGTCCGGTATCGATATATTACCGAGTAAACCTCCGCTCGTTGCAATTCCTTTACTCGCAGCTGCTAGTAAATTTGCTTCGAGCGGGCTCGGGCCAGGGTACTTGTGGAACCTTTCTGTGCCGCCTACCAGAACTATGTTTCTTATACCCATGGCTAATGTTTCTGGTATGTAGACGCTCACAAATGCTTCTGCTGAGGCTTCGTGGACGGTGACCTTGTTGGTGATTGGCTCGGCCGGAATGGAGGCGGTTACTGCGCGCACAAATGGTCTAGGGTCCATCGTCTTGTATATCGGAAAGCCCGCGTGCTCTTCCTCTATCACCTCTGCAGCGTTGACACCATCTAGTCTAGCAATGCCGCCCAGCTGGTTATGGCTCGTCAGTTCCCTAACTCTTTTTTCTATAGCTCCGGGAGTCGCCCAGTAAGATGGTACTATCGGTTCAAAGACCAGAGGAGTTCCGGTTCTCAACGCCTCTGCGAATCTATTCGGCTTTGTCTCCTGCGCCCCGTTCCTTCCATTCGCCTTCATCCCTTCACCTCTGGCCTAAATAGCTTGAAGTTAGATGGGGCTCTGCATCCACTCCATAATCCCTCTCTAGCCTCCTGAGGGCCAGGTCCCTCCCCAGATGTATATTCACGCCTATCCTGAGCATCATCGGCAGGCTCAGGTTTCTCTGGCCGCATGCAGGAGCCACCTCCACCTGCTCTGGAGCATAGCCCAGGACCAGTATCGGATAGAGTATCCTGTCTCTCACAAGCTCGGGGGCCGGCGGCGTTGCGCCCTCATATGTCGACGCGGCATCCACCACTATCTTCTGCTGCCTGCCGAGGCCGTGCTCCTTAAGTAACCTGACGGCATCCCAGCCCTGCCCCGTCCTCTGCTCGCTCGTCAGGCCCAGCTTCTCGGTATCGTGGGTTGAGATTTCGTAGTGGAACCTACTGATCCGCGGCAGTTCTAGCGGAAGGTATGGAACATAAAGGTGATAAGGCTGGAGGCAGTTGTGGCTGCTGTACTCCACATTTGAGCGCGGCTCTGTCACCTCCTTCAGAAGCTCAACATAGGAAGGGACGGTCAATCCCATCCTCTTGATGATGTCGCGTTCGTATTCTTTCTTCTCCGCAGCTACTATGAAATTGTCCCACTGGACATCGATAACCTCGCCGTCTCTCGCTTGCGCCGCTATGCTCCTAACCCTATCCCTCGATACGCGCCGCGCGAAGTCCACTCCTGCAGCATGGTCGCCCTTAATGCCGGCCAAAAGTTCACTTTCGCCTAGCCCGAGCTGCAAGCCGTAGTAGAAGAGGTTATCGTTCGCGTGCACAACGCAGTGGGGGTCGGTTACCGGCACCCTTATCCTGTCTACCGCAAACCTCTGCACCCTGGCCACCTCTTCTGCATGCCTGGCGGAGCTGCCCGTGTAGGTTATCTCCCCGATTATCTCGCTAGGCTTCCAGAACCTGGTGCCGTAGGAATGCTGCCAGTTCTCCGACTTCTTGAAACCCCCGACGTCAGCGCGCTCCCACTCCACCATCTCACTCCTGGTCCATTCAAGGTTCCACGCCCTTGCAAACCCTAGGTTGTGCAGCGTGGTAACCCCTATCTTCACCACAAGGTCCGCACCACCTCTCAGTCTTTCGGGATACGACCTGGACGCCATCTCGGCATACTCTTCCGCCAGCGATGGCACCGCCCTTTCCACCCTTGCGCCGTAAGCCCTTGCAGGTAGGGACTCGACGTTCTCCAGGAAATCTATCGCCCTGCTGATCTGCTCACGTGTCAAAGGAGCAGGCCGCATCAAGCCAAGTATGGCTGGGTCGCGCGGTCCGCTTCCAATGTCCCTGGTAGAGAGTAATCGTTCCCTCATGTTCAGTCGCCCCTGAGCAGCACTGCAGCTGCCGAAAGGTTCTCGTCGCGGCGCAGCGCCTGCGGGTATGTCTGCAGCCCATCCGACCCCTGACTCTGAGTCAGGAAAATATCTGACCGGTCGCTGACCTGCATGGCTGCGATAGCACCTTTCACTCTCTGAGCCAGCTGCGCTGGCTCCGCAGCGAGTAATTCTTCAGGCAGTTTTCTATTCACGTTCTGCAACCCTAGCAAAAGGTTCTTGTCAAATATCCCCTCCAGGGCCCTGTATGGCGTGTTGAAGTCGAACCCCACGTCTGTGAGTTTCGTGTCAAGGGCTGCCTGTACCAGGCGCGCAGAGTCGCCTGCCGAAAAGTAAACTGCAGAGCGTACCTGCAGCCCGTCGAATATCCTGTCTAGGCTCGCGCGGAACGCGGATACCACGTCTCTTGTGACCCTCTCGGAGAACCTCCCGTCCGCTGCAAAGCTTTCATTCAATTGCACATAATCGTATTTCGGTGCCAATCTTTGCAGCTCCCTGCGCTGTATCTCAGCGAATGCGTAAAGCAAATCGGACGTATCTGCATACACCTTGGTCTCCGAGGCGAGCGCAAGTGCTAGTGGCGAGGCCAAAGTCAGCTTCCTTCTCGCGGGTCTAGGTATTGCATCCGGCATGATGTACCCTTCAAGCACCGCTCCGTCGGGTTGCCGTTCAAGCCTCTCATTGACAAGCGGTATGAAATAATACAAGTTCCTCGCGCCCGGATGTTGGCTTATCCGCCCCTCCCCGCCCCCTATCCAAGGCACTCTCTCTATATAAGGGAGGAAGTCATCCTTGAAACCGAAGCCCCCATCAGTGACATACGAGAACCCCAACCTGACCTGCAGCGCCGAAAGCTCCCCTGCAGCTCTGCGCTCCGTGGATTTAAGGACAGCGAGCTTCTCCTCTGTCGGCTCCCTCGCGTACGCTCTCGCGGCGTTTGACTGGCTGTCTGGCCACGCGTGCCTCCCAGACAGCTGTATTCCTGTTATCGACCTGCTCATAGCGAAACCACGCGCATAGGTTGCAAATAATCATGGCGCTAGTATTAAATACCTTCGTCGACCATATTCAAATGTGAATATTTTGGTGAAATTTTATGCAAGACATCAAAGTGCGGGAAATGCGCTTTCCGAGCCTAATTGACATCCAGAGGAGGCGCAAGGCTCTCGGCATGACGCAGAACCAGCTCGCAAAACAGGCCCGTATAAGTCAACCGCTGCTTACAAAAATAGAGAGGGGGATAGTCATCCCAAACTATGAGATTGGAATGCGCATATTCAATGTCTTGGAATCCGCCGAAAGCCCCGATCGAAAGCTCGCGAGGGATGTCATGCATAACCGCGTTATAATCCTAAGGCCATCGGATTCTGTGGAGAAAGTGGTGGCCCTTCTCAAGAGGCACGCGATATCACAGTTTCCCGTGGCTGACGGCCGCAAAATAGTTGGCAGCATAACTTCGCTTGACCTGCTGGGCAGAAAGAAAAGTTCAAGAATAAAGGACCTGTTCGGTGAGCCGTTTCCGATGGTGAATGAGCTGACGCCTCTCAGCGTGGTGCGCAGCATTATAGGGAGCAGCAAGGCGGTCTTGGTGCTGAGCAGAGGCAGGATAGCCGGCATAATCACGGCTGAGGACATGCTCTGATAGCTGGGTTTATATAATCTATCATTACAAATATTCCAATCGGGGGTTTCAGGT
>JASHRX010000010.1 GCA_030037075.1 Microcaldota archaeon
CACCTGGAAGGTCTCTATGTTGTTTATCAGCGCGGCTATTATCAGGCCCATCGCAACCAACGTGGACGATATGAGTATCATGAAGGCGTATGCGGAGAGGACCCCGAGCGGCGTGAGGTAGCTCAGCGGCAGCACCCCGACCACCACTACGATAACGAGTATCGAAGAGGCGGCAAGCACCGCAGCAGTTGTGCTGCCAGCTATCTTGCCCAGCACTATGCTGAGCCGCGAGACCGGCGCGACTAGTATCTCCTTGAGGAAGCCGAACTGCCTGTCCCAGATGACATTTATCCCGGCGAATATGGAGCTGAATAGAAGGGTCATGCCTATTACACCAGGTGACATGTACGTCAGGAATGGTATTCCATTGCCCACCTTTATTGCGAAGGCCGCCCCCAGGCCTACGCCTATTATGGATAACCATATGAGCGGCTGGCCGCCCCTTGCTACCATGCCAGACTTTGACTTCATGAATCGCTTGACCTCTCGTAGCCATATCGCGTAGGTTGCCTCGAGCGTGCTAGTCATCTTCTCATCCCTCCCATCGCCCTGAACCTCGCGCTGACCGCCGGCGTCTCATCGCGTATGCTCTTGCCCGTCAGCCTTATGAATACGTCCTCGAGGCTTGGCCTCTTTATCGTTGCGTAGCTTATGTTTATCTTGTGCGAGTCCGCTATCTTCGCGACGATGGGTATCACCTTCGTGCCGTCCGTTGCGGTTATCTCGAGCCCGTCGTTCGACTCCTTTATCTTCTTGATAAGCTTGTTCCTCTTTACCAGCCCGAAGAGCTGCTTCTTCTTGTCTACGCCGATTCGCACGACGTCGCCCCCGAGGGACCTTTTCAGTTCCTCAGAGGTACCAGACCTTATTATCTTGCCGTTGTCTATTATCGCTATACGGCTGCAGAGGGCGTCAGCCTCCTCTAGGTAGTGCGTGGTTAGCATTATTGTTGTCCCGTCCCTCTTGTTGATCTCCTTTATGTAGTCCCAGATCTTCCTCCTTGTCTGCGGGTCCAGCCCCAAGGTAGGTTCATCGAGGAAGAGTATCTTCGGCTTGTGTATAAAACCACGGGCGATCTCCAGCCTTCTCTTCATCCCTCCAGAGTACGTCTTCACCTGCCTTTTTGCAGCCTGCTCCAGCCCCACGAGCTTGATCACGCTTGCTATTATCTTGTTCTTGTCCTTCTTGACTCCATAAAGTCTGGCGTGGAAGTCGAGGTTCTCCCACCCTGTAAGCTCATCATCTAAGGATGGCTCCTGGAAGACTATGCCGATGAGCTGCCTGGCGGCGTCCTTCTCGTGCGCCACGTCCGTCCCGTATATCTTTATCGATCCTGATGTAGGCGAAAGTATCGTCGTTATCATGGATATTGTCGTAGTCTTGCCGGCGCCGTTCGGCCCCAGGAACCCGAATATCTCGCCTTCACGGACATTGAAGGATATCCCATTCACGGCTGTCAGGCTGCCGAACTTCTTTACAAGCTTCTTGACCTCAATCGCTATCCCGTCGCTCATCCGCTCCCCAAGCTAAACCCAAAATATCCAGTACCAGTAATCACAGGAAAATTATAAGAATCATGCGACATAATTAGTAATCAATAGTGGCGGGTGAGCAGCTTACCGAAAGGAGGAAGCTCCTCCCATACAGAGCGCATCTGTCTTAAGGACACATCCGGAACAGAAACGATACCGTTGCCATGCATAAGCGATGACACTACGAGCGCATGGGTATGGATGAAACGCGCCGGGGAAATGCGCAGATGAGTATGCAAGGCGTTATCGCCGCTCAGTCGAATGCTGCATAAAACAGAAGGAGG
This sequence comes from Microcaldota archaeon, assembly GCA_030037075.1. Lineage (GTDB taxonomy): Archaea > Micrarchaeota > Micrarchaeia > Micrarchaeales > Micrarchaeaceae > JAJZAB01. The sequence goes on from JASHRX010000010.1 coordinate 1,817, forward strand.
GCTACGGCCCGCCACTACCAGAACTGGCAGCATACCTGTCTATCTGGCCTATGTAACTTGTCCTGGAAACGGCGCCCCTGAATGCGCGCAACGCTACCGCCTCTGGTTCTCTATGCAGTTCATGCATGCGCCTTAGGTACCTGTAGTGAGTAGTATCCATTATCTCTACATCTCCAATCCGCCGGTTCACTCTAGAAGGAAGCTGCGCGTCCTCTCTGGGCCCGTCATACGCAACCCTGCGCAGGGTAAGGTCCGCGACCGCCGTTGCGTATCCTACGAGCGCTTGCGCCGAAGTTGCTTGGTTTCCTCCAAGGCCCTTACCAAGGTCCTTGAGCTTCGCGCGTACCTCCCTCCTCCACTGCAGCTCCACAGCGCTTGGCACATGCTGTGGTGTAATCGAATCTGCCACAGTCCAGATGGTTTTCCTCATGTTTTCACCAATGTTTCTGTGTGGTGTTATTACCTAGATATCTGGTCAATCTCGCGTATCTCGAGAGGGCGGAAGTCCACGCTCAACGGGCCCCTAAGAAGCGGGTCTACATGACTGACTCTGTCGCCTTGCCTGCCGTTCGCCACAAGTTTTGCAAGCCGATCCGCGAAAGCGCGGAACTCTGGCTTTATGCCACGGGCGCCATCGGGATTGTGCAGCTCCTCTGCTCTATCAAGTACGTAGTGCGCCTGCCCTCTCGTAAGGCCGCTCATTTTTAGCATCATTACTCTTTTTCTCTGCTCGGTGAATGGCGGAAGCAACATCATCGCCATCCTATCGACTGATTTCTGGTTGAAATCAGCTGCGACGTATACTCCGGGCGGTTCTGTAAAAAGGTCGTAGTGCTTCAGCCTTGCCCCTCCATGTGTACCACTACCACGCTTGCTAAGCTCGACTACCACAAACCCTGCGGCCCTCAATCCAGCTGCCGGCATACTACTCGATATAGGAAGCTCTGCACGCGGTACAAGGTGCTCTGTCTCAAGTATCCTAAGCGCAGCCCCGACTGTTTCCTCCCTCCTCCTTTCTGCACGTAGCACATTCGGATGTGGTGCATGTCTCTCCACTCCTACGGGTGAGCCCACAATTATCACTCTATTAAATTAGGTGTTTCTAGATATTTATAAGCATCTAAATGTTATAAAATAGGAATGTATAATTACGATTTTGAAAGTATAAGCTCCATGGTCACGGCGGTCAGACCCCTCCGCCATGCCTATAGTATGGTAGTCCGTAGCGCCCTTCCTCAAGTACTTCCACTGCAGCAGCAACATGGTTAGCATGTATGGTTGCCTCTATTTTGCCGCGCGTGCTGATCAGTTCTACCGGCAGCGTGGCACTTACAACTACATCGCCGCTTTTGCCCTCTGCTCTTAGGTTGACTACCCCGGTAAGGTATGCATCCCTGAGGATCCTCTGCACGTCCTCGAGGCTTGTCTGCTCAAAACGCATGCCTCTTCGAATTTCATGTAGCCCATCTCCGAGCGGGTGCAGTTCCACACCTGCTCGCCTTGCGGCAGGCGGCAATCTAAACTCTCGCATATGATCAATATCTAAAATGTTGTTTAAATAAGATATTTATATCTTCGTAATAATATTACGATTTTCGTAATAAGTAGGAGTAGCCCTTCACTTCAGTACCATGCTAGTTGAGGTGTCTATTACGCCCTTTATCGCCCTGATCTTTTCTATGATGCCGTTTAGGTCTGCTGTACTATTCGCCTGGATGAAGCAGATTATATCGAAATTGCCAGATACCTCGTAGACGTGGCTGACGCCAAGCTCCCTGATTGCCTGCGCCACCTTCGAGGTCGGGATGGCTTGCGAGGTACCAACCATGACTACCGCTTTGGTGTCGTTCTTTACATCAACCGTGAAGCGCTCTATCGCCTTGCTGTCGATGAGCTTTTTCACGCGCGCGCGAACAGCCCCTTCCGTCAGGTCCAGCTTCTTCGCAATATCCACGAATGGCAGCCTACCGTCCTTCTTCAGCAACGCGACAATCTTATCATCAATTTCATCCATGCAGGCACCTTTGGAGAGGGCGAGATTTGAACTCGCGATCTCTAGATTTCTCGTCACAGCTTTCGCTCGTAACTCACAATGCTATGCATATGAGTCTAGCGCTCTAACCAGGCTGAGCTACCTCTCCTTGCTTATGATTTAGAAGAAAGATTAAAGGAGCTATCTGTACATGTTCTCGGGCTCCATCTTGAACTTCCTGATTCTTTCTGACAGCGCTCTCGGTATGGATGGCTTGACTTCCTGGAAACCGAACGCGAAGTCCTCCTTCGTTACAGCAGTACGCTTCTCCCTTATAGCGTGCATTCCCGCCTCACGGCAGACGTTCTCTATCTCCGCGCCCGTGTAGCCTTCCGATATCTTTGCAAGTTCATCTGGCTTTACTCCCTTGTCTAGCGGCATCCTCTTGGTGTGCACCCCGAATATCGCCCTCCTCATCACCTCGTCGGGCATCGGTATCTCAATTATCTTGTCGAATCTTCCAGGACGCAGCAACGCAGGGTCTATCATGTCCGGCCTGTTCGTCGCTGCTAGTACAACAACGCTCTTCATCTCTTGTAGTCCGTCCAGCTCTGTCAGAAGCGTGTCGACTATCCTCTCTGTAACAAGCGAGTCTCCATGCCCGCCATCCCTCACTCCAGCAATGGAGTCTATCTCGTCAACAAATATTATGCATGGTGAGGCCTGCCTCGCCTTCCTGAAGACCTCCCTTGTAGCTCTCTCGCTCTCTCCCACAAACTTGCTCAGTAGTTCCGGTCCCTTTATGGATATGAAGTTTGACTCTCTTTCCGTTGCAACTGCCTTCGCAAGCATGGTCTTTCCCGTGCCTGGCGCTCCCACAAGGAGTATTCCCTTGACGGGCCTTATGCCCATCTTCTCGAACGCCTCAGGATTCTTTATCGGCAGCTCCACTGCCTCCTTGAGCTGTGCCTTTACCTCATCCAATCCTCCAACGTCGTCCCAGTGTATGTTCGGCCTCTCTACGAAGACCTCCCTCAATGCGCTCGGCTGTATGCTGTTGTAAGCGTTAATGAAATCCTCTCTTGATACGTTCAGGCTGATGAGCAGCTCATTGGGCACGGACTTCTTCTCTATTATCGTAGGCAGCACCGTCCTGAGGGCGCACATTGCAGCCTCTCTTGCTAGTGC
>JASHRX010000001.1 GCA_030037075.1 Microcaldota archaeon
TTGGTATTCAAAGAGAAGCTTTAGCTTTGGATTATCTATGGCAAAGAGGAACGTCTTAAGCTGTGCTTCAGTAAAGCCCTTATTCAATGAGCCATACTTGGGAGTACGCCTTCTCTTGAAGCGTGATACATAGACCTTGCGTATTTCCTTTGTAAGCTCCTCAAATTGCCATTTAGGGAGCGTTGGCAGTATGTCCCTCAGATAGGTACTTGGATTCTGTAAAGTGGGTTTGAATTCGATTACAGGGTGCATCTCGAAGCTTCGCTCTATGTTTGGTATCATTCCATTCATTTGGAACACCTGCTGATAGGTTCGAAAATCGCTTTTGGATAAAACCTTTTCTGGAAAAGGGTTTTCCCAAAGAAGGTCGATGTCGGATTCTGTGAGTGGTTGAGGCTCATTGGGCTCGCTTCTCCTTGAAGCTCGCCCCGCCCCGCTTGGGCTTGGTAGAAGGTCGAGCGAAGCTCGACTAATGACCTCTCTTGGTGAACCTTCTCTAGTGAGAGAAGGTTCCAACGAGGCGAGCTGGCGAGCCGAGTTTTGTGGCTGGCGAGGAGCCCCGAAGAGCCGAGGGGCGACGAGCCCATAGGTAGGGTTTTGCAGTACGTTATTGAGGAGTGGTTCTCGGCGGCCCCATCTCATTTCATCAAGCACTCCTTGCACACGCAATCCCGAGTGCGCTTTCTTATTTTTGCAAGTTTTTCCCTGCTTGTATCTACCTTCGCGCACCAGCATAACTTCAAGTCCCTGCCCATGCAGTCAAACTGCGCTCCGCACATGCCGCACTTCATCGCCACCATGCTCTCATTCTAGTTCCGAACCACTAAAAACCTTTAGCGCCATATAAAATCGTGTCAACAGACTTAGAGAGTTTGCTGAAAGAGCGCATAAGGGACATACCAGATTACCCGAAAAAGGGCATACTATACAAAGACCTCACTCCTCTCTTCAAGGACGAGCACGCATTCGCGCTGTGCATCGATGAGCTGGCCAACAGGATATCAAAGAAGAAGGTTGACTACATAGCAGGGATAGAGGCAAGGGGCTTCCTTGTTGGCGCGCCGGTAGCTTACAAACTGCGCAAAGGCTTCATACCAATCAGGAAGAAGGGAAAGCTCCCCTACAAAACTGTGAGCATGGATTACACACTCGAATATGGGCAGCAGACTATAGAGATGCACGAGGATTCTCTTGATGGGAAGGAGAATGTCGTGGTGATCGACGACCTGCTTGCGACCGGAGGCACTACCCGCGCGTCGATAGATTTAATCAGCTCTTTCGGGGCCAACATCACCGCGCTTGCTTTCATAGTGGAACTCGGTTATCTAAATGGCAGGGAAAAGCTGAAGGGGCATGACGTCATCTCACTTATCAAATACTAGGCGATCTTACGAGCGGAAACTACAAAGAGGAGGCCCTTGCAGCCCACAAGAAGCACAAGGGCAAGATCGAAATAATAGGCAAGGTATCCGTTGAGGACACCCATGACCTGTCCATCTACTATACTCCAGGAGTAGCTGAGGTGAGCAAGGAGATAAGCAGGGACAAGGCACTTTCGTACGAATACACTAACAGGGCAAACACGATCGCAATAATAACCGACGGCACTCGCGTGCTGGGCCTCGGAGACCTAGGCCCAGAGGCCGAGATGCCGATAATTGAGGGGAAGTCCCTCCTATTCAAGAAGTTTGGTGGAGTCGACGCAATACCATTGGCACTTGGTTCGAAGAACGAGGACGACATAGTGAAGGTGGCCCTGCTGATAGAGCCGTCCATCGCAGCGATAAACCTTGAGGACATAGAGGTGCCAAAGGCGTTCTCCGTGCGCAGGAGGCTCGACGAAGCACTGCACATACCTGTCTTCCATGATGACCGTGAGGGCACTGCGATAGTCACGCGCGCAGGCCTGGTAAATGCGCTCTCAGTTGTGGGCAAGAAGCTAAAGTCTGCAAGGATAGTGGTTAACGGAGCAGGGTCCGCGGGCATGGGCATAGTGGAAATACTTGTTGCATCAGGCGTGAAGGACATGGTGGTGTGCGACACTGCAGGAGCAATATACGAAGGAAGAAATGAGAACATGAACGAGTTCAAGGAATGGATATCCAAGAACACCAACCGCCAGCTGAAGAAGGGAAGCCTGCTCGATGTTGTCGAAGGCGCGGATGTGCTCATAGGCGTGTCCACCAAGGGCGCATTCTCGGCAGCAATGATAAAGAAGATGGCACCGAGCCCTGTCGTATTTGCGCTTGCCAACCCAGATTCAGAGATAGACTACGCCGAGGCCAAATCTGCAGGCGCAGCAGTGGTTGCAACAGGGAGAGGCGACAAGCCAAACCAGGTAAACAACCACCTTTCGTTCCCCGGCTTCTTCCGCGGTATGCTCTCATCCAGGGCCTCGAAAGTGAACCGGGACATGATAATGGCCGCCAGCGACGCCATAGCGCACTCAGTCAAGCGGTCCAGACTGTCGCCAGATTACATAATACCAAAGCTTGACAGCGTAAAGGGTTACACATCCATGGCAATAAGAGTTGCAGTCAGCGTGGCAGAGGCAGCCGAAAAATCAGGAGTGGCCCGCAGGCAGCTCGACAAGAATCAGATAAAGGAGGAGACAAAGAGAATACTTTCAAGATACAATAAGGTCGAAAGGTCAACAAAGCGGCTGAACGCCTCAATGAAATAGCGCACCCGCTTCCGCGTGTATTTATACTTTTCATGAACAGGTAATCTTATGGGCGGGGAGAAGATCGGTTCTGCATCTGGGAAATTGATAGTCCCGTGCGATCCTATAATACTCAAAATGGACGGCGACGGCATAGGCCCTGAGATAATTTCCGCTGCATTGCCGGTGATAGACGCAGCCGTTGAGTCCGCTTACCATGGCAAGAGGCGAATATCATGGAAGAAGGTGCAGGCAGGTAAGGATGCGGAGCGAAGCCACGGCAGCCTGTTCCCGGGTAGCACGGTCTCCGCGCTGAAAGAGTACAAGTTCCTGCTTAAGGGCCCGCTGGAGACTCCGGTGGGGAAAGGATATAGGTCGCCTAATGTGCACATACGCCTCCTTCTAGACCTTTACGCCAACATCAGGCCTGTCAAATACATACCCGGGCTTGACAGCCCGCTGAAGCACCCGGAAAAGGTCGACATGGTAATAATCAGGGAGAATACCGACGATTTGTATACCGGGATAGAGTGGCCATCAAACAGCAAAGCCGCCAATGAGCTCCGGAAATATCTAAAAGATCGATTAAATTCCAATATCGAGAAGGACGCCGGTATAGGAATAAAGCCAATAGGAAAGGCAAAGACCGAGAGAATAACGAGGTTGGCCCTGAAGTACGCAATAGACAACAGGCGCAAATCCGTGACCATAATGCACAAGGGCAACATAATGAAATATACGGAAGGCGCATTCAGGGATTGGGCGTACAACGTCGCAAAACGCGAATTCGGAAAGAAATCCGTGACCGAAGCGGAACTCAACGGCAAGTTTCATGGCAGGATGCCAAAGGGCAAGGTGCTCATAAACGACAGGATAGCCGACAACATGTTCCAGCAGATAATAACAAGGCCAGAGAGCTACGACGTGATACTCGCGCCCAACCTCAACGGCGATTACATATCGGACGCGGCAGGGGCGCTTATCGGCGACATAGGTGTGCTCGGCGCCGCAAACATCGGCGACTACGGAGGCGTATTTGAGGCAGTACATGGAACCGCGCCAAAATACGCAGGGAAAAATGTCGCCAACCCGATGGGCATCATAAAGGCGGGAGAGCTCATGCTACTTCACATAGGCTGGGCAGAGGCAGCCCGCTCCATAAAGAAAGCGGTAGAGGCTTCAATAGGGCAGAGGAAGGCGACAGCGGACATTGCCAGGTTCATAGGTGCAAAACCGCTCGGCACAAAAGAGTTTGCCGGCAACCTGGTAGATATAATCGAGTCCGGCAAAGCAAGATGACAACTACCTTCTCCCAGTTAGCCTTTTCACCACGTAATTGAGTATTCCGCCAGCTTTGTAATATTCGAGCTCTATCTGCGTGTCTATCCTGCTTTTCAGCTTGCACTCTGCGTCCTTTCCTGTCACGCTCTCTGTGTAATGCATAATTATTTCGTCACGCGGGGCCATACCAGCATCAATGTCTATTGATATCGGGCCGGACCAGTCTATCTTCATTGAAGCTGCGCTTTCTCCCTCATTAAACTGCAACGGAAGCACGCCCATTCCAATGAGGTTACTCCTGTGTATTCTCTCGAAGCTCCTCGCCACCACCGCCCTCACGCCCAGCAGCATCGGCCCCTTTGCAGCCCAGTCCCGAGAGCTCCCCGATCCGTACTCCAACCCGGCGATGACCACCAATGGAACGCCATCCTTTTTGTAGAGCACGGCAGCATCGTATATGGGCATCTGCTTCTTATCTGGGCAATGCAATGTAAATCCGCCTTCTACGCCAGGCAGCATTAGGTTCTTTATCCTGCTGTTTGCGAACGTGCCACGCATCATCACCTCATGGTTGCCCCTCCGCGAACCGTAGCTGTTGAAGTCCGCTGGGCTCACTCCGTGCTCCATCAAGTATTTGCCAGCAGGGCTGGACGGGCTTATCGCCCCAGCCGGCGATATGTGGTCTGTCGATATGGAGTCCCCAAAGACCGCAAGCACGGCTGCGCCCTTAATGCTCTGCACTTCCGTTTCCGCCGGCCTGTCAAAGAACGGGGGCTGCCTTATGTATGTGCTTTGCTCCTCCCATCCATATGTCTTTCCCTCCGGGCTTCCCAGGTTGTTCCAGTAGGGATTCACATCGTATATGTTCTTGCCATATTCTCTCTCGAACAGGTCCTCGCTTATCACACTCTTCATAACATTGTTTATCTCCTCCTGACTGGGCCAGATGTCCTTCAGGTATACCCTTTCTCCCTTGCCATTCACGGCAAGCGGCTCCTTTGTGAGGTCCTTGAGCACAGTGCCTGCTATTGCAAAGGCCACCAGAAGAGGCGGAGACATCAGGTAATTCGCACGCACGTCCGTGTGTATCCTTGCCTCGTAGTTCCTGTTTCCCGAAAGGACCGCAGCCACGTTGAGCTTTGCCGAGTTTATTGCCTCGCTCTGCTTCTCTATCAGCGGCCCGCTGTTGCCTATGCACGTTATGCAGCCGTAACCCACAAGCTCGAACCCCAGCCGTTCAAGCGGCTCTATCAGCCCGGCCTTCTGCAGGTACTTCGTGACAACCCTGGATCCCGGCCCCATGCTGGTCTTCACCTTTCTTGTGTTGACGCTTATGCCCCTCTCAATAGCCTTCTTCGCCAGGAGGCCGGCCGCAATCATGACGGAGGGGTTGCTGGTGTTCGTGCAGCTCGTTATTGACGAGATGACAATATCGCCGTCAGACAGGGTGACCTCATATCCATCGTCATATTTTATCTTGGCAGAGCGCATGCTTGATTCCGGAGCCGCGCGCTTTATCGCTCCGTTCTCCGCCGCCATGCTCTCTCCCGACCATCTTGTATAATCCTCGGCAGTCAGCTTTCCTCCTGCGCCCTTTCCGTCCTCAAGGAATATGCTTTCAAACTCCTCCTTTATTCTATCCAAAGGTATCTGCTCCTTTGGCTGTGAAGGGCCAGAGACACTAGGCGCTATTTCGCCCAGATCCACATCCATCACGTCGCTGTAGTCCACGCCTCCGTAATCTATGCCAAGCATCTTCTGCTCTGTGTAGTATCTCCGTATGAGCTCTACCTGCTCCTTGCTTCTGCCAGTGCTCTCCATGTAACGCAGCGTCTCCTCGTCTACAGGAAAGATGGCGATAGTCGCACCGTATTCCGGGCACATGTTGGATAGGGTAGCCCGGTCTGGCAGCGACAGGCCTTTCAGCCCGCTGCCGAAGAACTCGACGAACATGTTCACTACACCCCTCTCTCTGAGCAGCCTTGTAAGCGTGAGGGCGAAGTCTGTTGCAGTGACACCGTCTCGGAGCCTGCCGCTTAGGTTGACACCAAGGACCTTCGGCATTTCAAGCGCTACCGGCTGGCCCAGCAGCGCAGCCTCTGCCTCTATCCCCCCTACTCCGAAGCCCACTATGCCAAGCGCGTCCACCATTGTCGTATGCGAATCTGTCCCCACCAATGTATCCGGATGTGCAACATACCCATTGCCGGACTGGTGCAACGCCACGCACGTAGCGAGGTACTCCAGGTTCACCTGGTGGCATATCCCCGCGCTGGGCGGGAAGACCCTGAAGTTCTTCATTGCCTGGTTCGCCCACTTGAGCAACTTGTACCGCTCTGCGTTCCTCTCTATCTCCTTCTCCTGGTTTATCGCCAGGGCCTGGGCAACGTTGAAAGCATCCACCTGCACCGAGTGGTCTATTATCAGGTCGGTCGGTATGGTCGGCTGCGCCTCGTCTACAGAGCCGCCGTTCTTCACTATGTAGTCCCTTATGGCAGCCATGTCAACTACTGCCGGCACGCCCGTAAAGTCCTGCATCAGTATCCTGGACACCTTGAGCGGTATGTCTCTGTCTTCCGGGCCCTTTGCATTCCAGTTCGCAAGCGCTTTCACGTCCTCTGCGGTGACCGCCTTGCCGTCCAGGTTCCTCACAAGAGACTCCAGTACTATCCTTATCGAAAACGGGAGCCTGGAAGTCCTTCCAAGTCCCATGCCATCAAGGGACGGGATCGAATAATAGGCTATCCTCTTGCCGTTAAGCTCGAAGCTCTTTAACGCCTTCCTACTTATCATCTCTGCGTCATATGGGTCCATGATTATCTTACAAGATCGAGTCTATCTGTTTGGCCTGCGCCCGCACGTTTTCTGCGGATTTCTTCAGGGCCGCTGCTTCGCCTCCGGTCAGTTTCATCTCAATAATCTTCTCGACTCCGCCGCTGCCCAGCACAACAGGCACTCCCATGAAGATGCCGCTTATCCCGTATTCACCGTTCAGGTATGCCGCGCACGGGTGGACCTCCTTCCTGTCCTCGAGAATGGACTCCACCATCGCAACGAGCGAAGATGCTGGTGCATAGTACGCGCTCGACTCCTTCTCCAGGCTTATTATCTCCGCGCCAGCGTTCCGTGTGCGCTCAACTATGGCGTCAATTTTGCTCTTGCTCAGGAGCTTGCCTATGGGCACTCCGTTGACGGTCGCTGTGTCCACCATCGGCACCATCGAATCGCCATGGCCGCCAAGCACCATGGCAGAGACGCTGCTTGGCGCAACGCCAAGCTCGCCCGCTATGAATGTGCGGAACCTTGCCGAGTCTAGCACTCCCGCCATTCCGACAACGCATTCCTTGCGGAAACCAGTGACTTTCTTTGCCAGGTAGACCATCGCGTCTAGCGGATTCGTCAGCACAATGAGCTTGCTTTTCGGCGCGTGCTTCTTTACCCGCTCCGCTATGGGCTTCACCACACTCGCGTTTGTTTTAAGCAGCTCATCCCTGGACATGCCTTCCTTCCTGGGCGCCCCGGCTGTCAGCACTACCACGTCGCTCCCCTTTATGTCCTTGAGGTCCCCCGTTCCCACTACAGCGTGGTCGAACCCTGCGATGGGGGCGCTTTCCTGTATATCTAGCGCTATGCCCTTTGCCTTGCCCTCGGTCCTGTTCCACAGGACTATGTCGCATATGTCCCTGTAGGCCAGCACCTGCGCCGTCGTCGAACCTACGCTTCCGGCCCCAAGTATCGATACCTTTGCCAAGTAGTCACCTTTTGTTTATCGGGACGTACTCGAGGTCCAGCTGACCTGCGTACTTCTCAAGCGGTCTAATCAGGCGGTTGTCCTTCCAGTATTCTAGCATGTGGGCGCACCAGCCCGACATGCGGCTAGCTGCGAATATCGGCGTGAAGAGTTCCAGCTCTATTCCCGCGCTTACATATACAGGGCCGGCGAAGAAGTCAACGTTCGGCCATATCCCGTGACTCTGCCCGAGCTTCTCCACCATGAGCTTCTCGCCCCTGAGCGCTATCTCTGTGAGCCTGCGTACCTCCTCGGATGAGCTCCCCTGCAGCGATACTAGGTACTCCTTTATTATCTTCGCCCTCGGGTCGTACGCCTTGTACACCCGATGGCCGAACCCCAT
>JASHRX010000011.1 GCA_030037075.1 Microcaldota archaeon
ATCGCGATAATATACCTAACAGCGGCATGGCTGATCGGCCAGATATACTTCTGGCAGTTCGTGCTCTTCAGCATAATCTCGATAGTCTTCGGCTACTGCATATCCATGCTGGCAACCGCGCTTAAGGGACGCGCGATAAAGAGGGCGAAGATGAAGGACAAGCAGGTCATCAACGACATCGGCGCCTACATCGGCAAGGTCTCCTCGATCGACCCCAAGAGGGGGATCATGATGGTGAAGACGGACTACGGCAACACGATCAGGTACGAGATCGACAGGATAACCAGCGTATCAGATAGGATCATTGTGAAGTAGCTTCTTCTGCCATAAATGAGCTTCAGGGTAAGGTTTAAATATGCCGAGTTATAATAATAGGAATATCGTCCTTCACGAGCTGATAGGCCTGAAGGTACGAGTAATGGAAAGCCAAGACAGGTCCAGAAAGGGGATCAATGGCGTCGTGGTCGACGAGACCAAGAACACGCTGGTGATCGATACTGCTTCTGGCAGGAAGATTGTGCCCAAGCTGACATCAACCTTTAAATTTGTCTACGGCAAAAGGAATTTCACCGTTGAAGGCTACGAGATAAATTTCAGGCCGCACGAGCGCCTTGAGAAAGGGCTCAAATTCTACAAGAGAAGGCGCGCCTGAAAGAAAGCCTTGCAGGAAGTGTGATTGCATTGGAATGCAAAGACCCAAAGTGCCCCACACACGGGCACCTCAAAACGCACGGTTACCAGATAGAGGGAGTCGTAGTTAGCGACAAGGCCAAGAAGACAGTGATAATCGAGAAGGAGTACAGCACATTCCTGAAGAAGTACGAGAGGTCCCTGAGGAACACGTCAAGGATACCCGCTTACAATCCCGAGTGCGTTGCCGCAAAGGTGGGCGACACAGTCCTCATTGCGGGGACAAGGAGGCTGAGCAAGACAAAGTCCTTCGTTGTGCTTAAGGTTCTAAACAGGTCATCCAAATGAAGAGCGTAGCAACAAAGATATCGAAGAGCCTCATCCCGAGCAGCGTGCTTACTTGTGCGGACAACAGCGGGGCCAAGACACTCATGATAATAAACAAGATCGGCAAGGGCGGCAGGCACGGACGACTCGCTACTTCTGGAATAGGCGACATAGTCATGGCGAGCGTGAAGAGCGGCAGCCCGCAGTACCTGAAGAAGAAGGTCCGCGTGGTGATAATAAGGCAGAAGCAGCCGATTAGGAGGCCGAACGGAATGAGGGTGCGCTTCGAGGACAACGCCGGCATACTTATCACAGAAACAAACCTGCCTGTTGGCACTGAGGTAAAGGGCGCGATGGCACGAGAGGTGGTCGAGCGCTACATAAAGCTGGCCGGAATAGCCTCCAGGGTGGTATGATGAGCAGCAGCAAACCGCGAACACAGAGGTTATTCAGGTACACTGCACCTATGCACGTAAGGCAGCACTTCGTCCATGTCCACATCGACAAGGCGCTGCAGGCGAAGATGCCATCGAAGAGGCGCGCGATAGAGGTAGTCAAGGGCGACACCGTGAAGGTGATGAGCGGCGCGAAGCGCGGCACGACCGGCAAGGTTACAAGGGTGGACCTGAAGACGAGCAAGCTGTACATAGACTCGCTTAAGAAGAAGAACGCGCGCGGAAAGGAGTTCAGCGTACCGGTGAGCAGCAATAACGTTTACATAACCGACTTCAACCTCTCTGACAAGTTCAGGGCCGATAGGCTCAAGATGAAGCAGCAGGTGCAGCCGAAGGAGAAAGAGGAGAAGAAGGAGGCGAAGGAGCAGGCAACCGAGGAGAAAAGGACGGTCCCGCAGCCCTCGAAGGGCGAGCAGATGGCCGCGGCAGAAAAGGTGTAATGATGGCAAACAAGGGAAACAGCAGGCACATGAAGAGCCTCGCTTCACCGAAGTACATGCAGGTGCACAGGAAGGAGCAGAGGTACACAGCGAAGCCGAAGGCGGGCAGGCATACGCTGCAGAAGAGCATGACGCTCATATCCTTCGCGAAGAGGGTAGGGGCAGCGCAGTCGGGCTCCGAAGCAACAAAGATGATAAAGAGGAGGGAGCTGCAGGTCAACGGGCGCTCCGTGAAGGAGCCGAACTACCCATTGGGGCTCAACGACATGGTAGACGTAGTGCCTTCAAAGGCGGCGTACAGCGTAGGGATCAACGAGCGCGGCCAGGTGGACCTCAAGGAACTGAAAGGGCAGACAGAGGACAGGCTCTGCAAGATCGTGCAGAAGTACAAGGCCAAGAAGGGCGCGCTCATGATAAGGCTGCATGACGGTACGGTAATGCGAACGCAGAACAAGGAGCTCAGGGTCAACGACTCCGTCGTTGTTGACAAGAAGGGCAACGTGAAGCGCGTGCTCCCGCTGAAGCAGGGCAGCAAGTGCATGGTCATAGAGGGGGTGCACGTCGGCAGCGTCGGAACGATAAAGGGGATAAAGCCGGGCAGCGCGAACGCCGTGGCGTCCGTGGCGATAGCGCAGGGCGACGGGAAGGAGTTCGAGACCCTGCTAAGGAACATAATGGCGGTCGAGTAAAATGGAAGCTAACAAGATGCAGGATATCACGATCAACAAGCTCGTCATAAACATAGGCAGCGGCAACGAGGAGAAGAAGAGCGAGGCCGCGAAGCGGCTCTTGGAGCTGATAACAGGAAGGAAACCAGCTTCGGAGATATCGAAGAGGAGGGCTCCGGCGTTCAAGATAACCAAGGGCCAGATAATAGGAGCTT
>JASHRX010000012.1 GCA_030037075.1 Microcaldota archaeon
GCAGGCCTTATCGGCTTGAAGAGCGTAACCTTGAACCTCTCTATCGCAGATATCCCCTTATTGGCCAGGGCCTCGCCCACAAGCCCCAGGTCGCTGCAGATGTTGTACGCATTCTCAAGCGCGTTCTTCTTGCTCCGGTCTCCGCAGAAGGCCACAGACAGCGCCTCGAGCATCGTTGCGTCGCCCAGGCCCAGCCTCAGTGCATCCATCGGGTACTTCGCGGCGTACTTCGCCTCTACGGGGCTCGCCGCCCCCAGGACGCTCGCCAGCGTCTTTATCTTCGACTCCTTGCTTCCCGGTCCCGATATGCCAGCTATCTTCTTCATCGATTCATAGAAGTCCGTTACCGAGAGCCTGGCATCGCGCATGCTTTTGAGCCTGCTCTTTCCCTTCATCTCCTCGGCCGCCAGTCCCATGTCACCTTTCTTCCTGTACTCCTTTTCAACTTCATCCTTTCTGAAACCCGTCGCTATCGCTATCGATTCCTCAACCATCTTCTCTGCCATTCCGAACTCTATTCCTTCGAATGGCGGCGCTAGCACGCCCTGCGTTATGTATATTATGGGCTTTACCTCATCCTTGTTCGCCTTCTTGAATACCTCCGCCATGAGGTCTATCATGGCGAGCCTAGAGGACGTCGCGGAAAGCTTGTCGTAGTGCTCTGCGAGCTCCTTGAAGAGCATTCGATCATCAGGATTGTCCTTTACTATGAGCAGGTCGGCTGCGACTGGCTCACCCAGCTGCATGCCGTCTGAGAGTCGCAAATGTTGCCTCCAAGGTCAGAGTTGTTGTTCAATGCGGTCGATATCCCCGCGCAGAGCAGGCCGGTGCTCTTTCCTAGGAAGATGTTGTCCTGCAGGTTGTTGTCTATCGACCTGTTGAGCAGCATGCCAACCGTGGAGCTGTTCGCGAAGTTGTTGTTTATGTAGAAACCTGACGTGTTGATGAACGCGTAGGAAGCCAGTCCGGATGATACCCTGTTGAAGGTCACGTGGCCGTAGAGAGTGTTCATCAGGTAGATTCCGTAATATGGCGCGGTTATGTTGTTGTAGTTGATTTGTATCTCGCTGCCTTTTATCGCGTACACGGTGGCCATCGTATGGTTGGCGTTCGTGGCGTTGGAGTAGATGGTGTCGTTGCTCATGATTATCGAGCCGTTGTAGGTCGTGGCGACCCCCGAGAAGCCCCTCAGGAAGCAGTTCTCCACCTGTACTGTTCCGCCGGCTGCCGATGATGCGAGTATCCCGCCGCTTGTCGCTATGATCGAGTGGCCGTTGCAGTTTATCGTTGTGGTGTTGCCATATGCTGTGAAGCATGTTGCGCCGGTCCTGTAGACCTGGTCGGTCAGGAAGCTGACGTAGTTCGGCGCGAAAGAGGCCAGGCAGGTGAAGCCAAGGTACGTGGGCGGCAGCATCACCAGCCAGTTGCAGTCGGTTTTCGACCCTCCAGTGTTTATCCATCCCTTCTCGGCGTTCATGCCGCTGTTCTGCGTGGAGCAGTAGTAGTCCGAGTAGGCGCTGCCTATCATCGAGTTGTTGTATATCGTGTTGTTCAGCGACTGGCCTGTCAATGTCAGTCCGTAGTAGTCCTTGAACCCTGTGTCATTGTAGAGCACATCATGCGCCGAGGAGTTGACCAGTATGCCCGCGCCAGGTCCCGTCTCATACGAGACGTTGCTGCTCGCTATCACGCTGTTCGAGACGTTCGTGAGCCCTATTCCGTATTCGGTGTTGTTCGATAGGTAGAGGTACTGCAGGTTCGCTCCGCTCACGCCGCTTAGCGATATGCCGTGCTGCGAGAGCGCGTCCACCACATTGCTTATCGTCAGGCCTCTGTCGTTGTGCGCGACTATCGCGTAGTTGAAGTTGGCGAAGTTGCAGTTCTCCACTGTGACGTTGTCCGAGTCGTTTACCGAGATTATGTAACCCTGAGTGGTTGCCAGGACTGATGCGATCGTGTACCCATTGCAGTTGAAGGTGACTCCGCTGGATGCTATGTTTATGCACGTCTGTGAGGATATCAGCAATGTGGTTGTGAGCAGGTAAAGCCCAGGCCTTGTTATTGCGCCGCACGAGTATATCGGCGAGTACGACAGGTTTGCTATCACGTGGTTGGCGCAGCTCGCCCATGCCGCGTTGGTGAACCCGCAGGTCGTCTTTGTCATGAGGTTGTAGCTCGCATTCGCGGAATCAGGCGTCGCGTACACATCTATCTTTGTGTTGTTGATCGCGTAGCCGTTGTTGAAGATATTGCCGGTCGAGTGGGCAAGGTAGACTCCATAGACATTGTTCGTTGTGGAGAACGCGCCTATGGTGTCTGTCGTTGAATTGTCCAGCAGTATCCCGTACGTGTCCCTCGTGGAGGTGACGTTCGATAGGAAGTCTATGCTCGTGCTTCCCAGTGTTATGCCTGCGACGCTGCCAGAGGTGTTCGTGTTGTATATCTTCGAGTTTGTGACATTGTAGAAGAATATGCCCTGCTCAGAAGCAGAGGTTGTGCAGTTGCTTATCGTTATGTTCTCCTCCCTTGACACAGATATGGCCGTTGATGCGTTGGTAATCGGGTAGCCCCTGCAGTTGAGCACAACCGCGCCGGACTTTATGGTTATGCAGGCAACCCCTGAGGCGAACGGGCTGCTGGTGTTGATGAACTTGTCGGTGTTCACTGGCCCCGATAGTGTGTAGATGCCAGGCGAGGTTATCGAGCCGCAGCTGCTCACCGATGGGGCAAGTATGATTGATGAGAGGTTCGCTGGTATGTTCTCTCCAGAGCAGACCACGAAGTCGCAACCGTCATTTCCGACGCAGGCATTGTCGGAAGCCTGGCTTGTCCCAAGGAGCCCTGTTGTGGAGCTGCAGAAGAACGCGAAGCTCTGCGCCTGCACGTGGTTGTTCTGGTAGTCATTGCCGGTTGAGTTTATCTGTATGCCGTAGTAGTAGCCGTCCTGTATTGTGTTGTTGTATATCCTGTTGTTCGTAGAATTAGATAGGTAGAAGCTGCCAATCTTGCTGACTCCGCCACTGAGCAGGTTGCTGTATATGCTGCTGTTGTGCGCCCCGACCATGTATAGCTCTGACATGTAGTTGGACGTTATGTTGTTCTTCAATATGCTCAGGTAGGAGCCTCCGGTGATGTAGACTCCGTACGAGAAGTTGTCTACACCGCACTCCACGATGCTGTCGTTGCTCCCTACCATGCTTATGCCGTATGTGAAGGGCGGCACCCCCGAATATGGCCCAGATCCCCTTATCGAGTATCCACTACA
>JASHRX010000013.1 GCA_030037075.1 Microcaldota archaeon
TGCTGCTTCTCTCCTACCTTTTTGATTATTTTAACGCAAAGCGATATCGCATCGTCCATGCTCATGTCGTCCTTGTACTCCTTTGTGAGCATCTCGTCAGCGGTTGTCTTGCCTGCACCAATCGCATCCGCCTTGTAGCCTGCCACTGTGGCCGCAGGGTCTATCTCGTAGAGCCTTGGCTCCTTGTCGATTCCTCCAATGAGCACTGATATCGCGTAAGGCCTTATTCCGCCATACTGTGTGGCAAGAAGGAGCTCCTCAGAGACGTCCCTCGCTATTGTTTCGACAGATTCCGTTTCATTGTAGACCATACGGTGGGTCTGCGTCCTTGACCTCATTATGTTTATGAGATGAAGTCCGTCAGCGACTATTCCGCTGTAAGTTACTCCAATGTAAGAATCGATCCTGAATATCTTCTGCATGCTCGAAGGAATCGCGAGCGGCGCGGTTATGTTCTTGTGCGCTACGAAGACTATTCCGTCCTTCGTTGTGACGCCCATGGATGTGGCGCCACGCTTAACCGCTTCGCGTGCATACTCTACCTGGAAGAGTCTGCCGTCAGGAGCAAACATCACGCCCCTATCGTAAGCTGTCTGTTGTGGATACATATTTACACCTTAGGAAATATGAATTAATGAAGCAGAATTGAAATTAACAATACGCATTAATAAATGGATATACATCTTTATAAGGATTTCCATAAGCATTAGCAGGGTCTTTTGATGAAGGCTGACATCGGAGTAATCGGCGGCACGAGCATATACTCGCTCATGGGCGAGGCGAAGGACACTGAAGTAAAAACTAAGTACGGGGACCCGAGCGACAAGATAGGCATGCTGTCAATCGGAGGGAAGCAGGTGGCATTCGTTCCGAGGCACGGGAAGAAGCACACGATACCACCGCAGCAGGTTCCGTACAAGGCAAACCTTCAGGCGCTTAAGGACATGGGAGTCGGCCGCATAATCTCAACAGGCGCTGTAGGGTCGTTGCGCCTGGACTACAGGCCCGGCGACTTCGTCCTCTTCGACCAGTTTGTGAACATGACGCACGGCCGGGCAGACACCATATTCGATGGCAACAAGGTGACGCACGTAGGCATGGGAGAGCCCTACTGCCCCGAGATGCGCGCGCTTGCGTACGAGATAGCCACAGATGCGGGCATAGATGTGCACAAGCACGGCACAATAGTGGTGATAAACGGGCCAAGGTACTCCACCAAGGCGGAGTCTAAGATGTTCTCATCGATGAACATCGACGTGATAAACATGACGCAGTATCCCGAGACGGCGCTTGCAAGGGAGCTCGGCATCTGCTACCTCGGGATAGGCATAGTCACCGACTACGATTCGGGGCTCGAGGACGCGGAGCACAAGGCGTCGTCCTTCAAGGAGCAGGCGGCGAAGTTCACAGAGAACCTCGACAAGCTGAAGGGCCTCATGACAAAGCTGATTGCGCAAATACCAGAAAAAAGGTCATGCAACTGTGCTGCTTCCTTGGAAGGCGCGACCAACAGCCTTTAGTCAGTACTTGAAGGACGAGAGCGCCCTTATCGTGCCCGAAGTCTTGAGGGTGTAGAAGTACGCGTCCTTTCCGTTCACCTTCTTCACCATCGCAAGCGCCGCGGTCATTATGCCGCACCCAGATAGGCTTGACCTCACAAGGAACCTCTTCTTGCCAAGGAACTTGATGACCTTGGGATTGACTCTATGATAGGTGGCCTCGCCCACGCAGTGCAGCAGCGCGCCGTACAAACCTAAGGAGAACTCGTCGCGCTCCGCTTCCTCTACCTCAATTCCTGATTCAACTAGCGTGTACCTCTGCTTCTCCTTCATCATTCCACCAAGAGCCTCTTGTTTACCTCAGACATGCTTCTACGCGCATCAGCCTCTTGCGCTCCGAACAACTTTGCCACCTCTATGATCTGCATGTACGAGCAGAGCATCGAATCGTCCTCTGCGGCCGTGACCAGGCTCACATCCACGCCCGCCTTCTTCGCATACACGAATAGCTTTCCTACCTTGTAGAGCGTCCTGGACCTTTTCAGGCCGTACAAAGATGTTATATCCGATATAGGTATGCAGAGCGCGGTGCCGTTCTCTGCCATCGCAGCGATAAGCCGCTTGTCGATCGTAGGCTCCCGCATGCGCAAAGCCGCGACGCCCATGTTTGCCGCGCCGAGCAGGTTGCCCAACGAGCCGTAGGCAATGCACCTGCTGTTGCGTTCCGGTTTCTTCCTGTCAACATCCAGCAGCGCCACGTCCCTCGGAATGAGCCCTATCCTCTCAAAGCCGAGCTTCCTCTCCACCTTCTCATCCACATTGCACGAATCGAAGACGATATCATAATAGCGCACGCAAGCACCTAGGCCTTGTTCTCCTCCTGGTTCTCCACCCTAAAGAGGTCGCGCTCCAGAACATCCTTTGTCTTCTTTGCGGGCACAAGCAGCTTTACAAGTTTTGTGTGCCCACGTATGCCCTTGCCTGACTCGAAGGCCGCAATAAGCCCCTGCATCTCAAGTTCCGACAGGTACTTCCTGTACCAGCGCTCGCTCTTCGACTCGCTGTTCATGCTCTCGCATATTGATTTGTAGCGGTTGTACACCTCTCCGCTGAAGAGATAGGTGTCAACGCCATCGGTGAGCTTCTTGTAGGTCCCGCCGCTTTGAGTAAGCAGTGATATCGAGTAAAGGACAAGCTTCTGGTGCTCCGGTAGAGTTTTTATCAGCTCGTAGACAGCGTCGTCCTCCGCTGCCTTTGCAGCATCCTGCGCGTCCTTCATCGTAACAGCGGTCTGGTCGCGCTCCTCCGCGAGCTCGCCCGCCTTCGATATAATGGTAAGGGAGAACCTCGCATCGCCGCCTTCGCGCGCCGCCTGTGCGGCTATGAAGTGCAGCACATCATCGTTCATCACCCCTTTCTTGAACCCCGCGTTGGCCCTGTCCTTTATTATCGCATAGAGCTCTGTCGCATAATACTGCGGGAAGACGAGCTCTGTCTCGTAGAGGGTCGACAGGCTTCTCGGGTCGAGGTCCTCCTTGAACGACACCCTGTTCGATATGCCTATCATGGAGACCCCACCGGCTTTTATGTCGCTGTTTATCCTCGTTAGCGTGTAGACCAGGTCGTCAAGGTCCTTCACCATGTCTATCTCGTCGAGCACCGCAACGAATATCTTGCTGTCTTCTTCGATCCAGTTCCTGAGGCGTTCGTAGAGGTCCACCGCGCCGTACCCTCTCTTCGCATAGGTTGGAAGGTGATCGCCTGTTATCTTGGCAAGCACCTTGAACCTCGAGTTGTATATCCTGCAGTTTATGTATGAGATCTTGGCGCGCGTGTTCGGTATTCCCTTTATCTCCTCTATCACGTAGTTGACGCATGAGGTCTTGCCCGTGCCAGTCTTTCCGTATATGAAGAGGTTTCTCCCTCGTTCACCCTTCAGGCACGGGGCAATCGCCCTCTCGATGTTGTTTATCTCCTTCTCTCGGAATACAAGCTTCTTCGGAGTGAAGTGCGGCGAGAGCACCTCCCGGTTCATGAAAATTTTTGAGTCGCCAAGAATGTCGTTTAATGTTTGCACCGGAGTCCCCCAAGATTTAGTGATTGAATTAGACGTCTTAGATTTAAAAAGGGTATGCTCTCATGCGGTACAAAAAACTTCAAAAAACCATTTCGGCAGCGCAAGCTTATTATTTGCTTATGAAAAAGCACTATTGGGGGATAAAATGAACAAGAAGTTCGTGCAA
>JASHRX010000014.1 GCA_030037075.1 Microcaldota archaeon
CCTCTAAGCGTAAGAGTGCTTGCAAGAATACGAAAGGTGAAATAGTGAACGCCCGATTATTGTTCTGGTTAAGCGCCATCGGCTTCTTCGTAGTGGGCATAGGATTGTCTACAATCCTGCAGACCCAGCCCGTCGGAGTCGGATTAGTATTCACCGGCTTCGTGCTAAGTTTGATTGGCATCATCATTGACAGGGAGCACGGAGTGGACTAGAGCGAAGTATGATGAAGCAGACACCCGAAATAGCCTTTATATACCTTAGCGCAATAATACCTACCGCATTTACTAAGCTATTTAAAAGCGGAGATGCAATATAAACCCAAGCCAGGGTGGCAGAAACCGGTAACGCGTACGCCTGGAAAAGTTTTCCTGCAAGCGTATGGCTCTTCGGAGCCGTCTGGGTTCAAATGCTTTATGGCTGAATATCCCAGCCCTGGCGTTGTGATCTGATATAATGGCTGAAGAGGCAAAGAAGGAAGAGGCTCCAAAGAAGGAGGAGAAGAAGGAGCAGAAGGTAGCGCCGCCTTCGCAGCCACGCGCAAGAAAGGAGGGCGCAAGGCCCCAGCAGGAGAAGCGCGCCACCTCCATCATAAGAATTGGCGGTAAGGACATAAACGGAGAGCTGAACATTCCAAGAGCATTAGACGAGATAAAGGGAATAGGGAGCAACCTGTCACATTCTATAACGCATGTCGTTGAGACAAAGCTTGGGATACCTAAGAGCACTCATCTTGGAGATCTCACCGAGCAGCAGATCGAGTCCATCGAAGCGGTGATAAAGGAGCCCACAAAGTACGGAATACCTGCATACATGCTTAACAGGAGGAAGGACTTTGACACCGGCCATGACATTCATCTAATAGGAAGCGACCTCACATTCGCTGTCAGGCAGGACGTCAACAGAGATGTTGGAATACGCGCATGGAGAGGCTACAGGCACCAGCACGGCCAGAAGGTGCGCGGACAGCACACCAGGTCGACCGGCAGGACTGGCGCAACCGTAGGAGTCATGAAGAAGGCCGCAAAGCAGCAGATGGCAGCAGCGCAGCAGGACAAGGGCAAGGAGGCGCCCAAGCCTGCAGAGAAGAAGTGAATGAATGGGAGCACCTAAGAGAAACCGAAGGAAGTATTTGAGGCCCAAGGAAATCTGGGACTCCGCCAGGATATCATCTGATGGAGCTCTGGTTCAGGAATACGGATTAAAGAACATGAAGGAACTCTGGATTGCCCAGACCCGTGTAGGAAGAGTGAGAAGAAACGCAAGAGAATTCCTATCGGCCGCCGCAGGGGGCGACAAGGGAGAAAAGACAATGATTGAACGACTTGCGAAATTCGGGATAACAAAGGAGAACGCAACGCTTGACGACCTGCTCGACTTGAACGAGAAGGCCTTCCTTGACAGGAGGCTCCAGTCTGTCGTAATGAGGAAGGGCCTAGCAAGGACGATGAAGCAGGCAAGGCAGTTGATCGTCCATGGTTACATCTCAATAAGCGGAAAGAAGGTGAACAAGCCAGGCTACCTTGTCAGCCTGACGGAAGAGAAGGCGATAGGATACTACAAGCCGATAATGATTCAGAAGCCGGAACAGCCAGCAGAGGCTCCTGCCGCTGCACCTGAAGGCCAGCCAGCAGAGCCGCAGCCAAACGCATAGGTATATTCATGCCAAAGAAACCAGATGTAAAGAAGAAGCCGCAACAGGGCGAGCAGCAGCAGAAGAAAGAGAAGGACATATCATATGAAGCAAAGGCCATGGAGGAGCCAAAGATAAAGCCAAAGGGAGAGCGAATAGCAGTCGCTCATGTATTCTCCTCAAAGAATGACACTATAATCACACTTACTGACATGAGCGGCGCAGAGACCATCGCTGTTGGAAGCGGCGGAATGGTCGTAAGCGCTGACTCGCAGGAAGGGTCCCCTTATGCAGCAATGCAGGCAGCCTACAAAGTAGCAGCCGCTGCAAAAGAGCGCGGAATAACAAACATCAACATTGCAATCAGGGCTCCAGGAGGCCACGGGTCAAAGACACCCGGACCGGGAGCAAACGCTGTAGTGAGAGTACTCGCTAGGAGCGGACTAATTGTGAACAAGATAGAGGACGTCACTCCAATTCCGACAGACACAACGAAGAGGCCTGGCGGAAGGCGTGGAAGAAGGGTCTGAACCTTCAGACACTTGCTCCTCTGTCTATGCCCAGGCGCTCTTCACGAAGCCGTCCATCAACTCGTAATTGTTCCGCATATTTCCTGAGCTCTAGCAGGCCGGTCTTGTCGGACTGGACGCTCCTTAGAAGCCTAAAAAGAAAAGTCTCTTGCTCCTGAAGCTGCCTGCACATATCTATAACATACAGCGGCTCTATTACCCTATCCTCAAGCAGCTTTCTTGCTCCCTTCGAAAAGCTCTGCAGGGCTTCGGTCATTGTATCAGAGTGCCTCTCGCCCCTAGTCATACCCTGCAGAATGGAACCCAGTTCACTTGCGAAAGTGGTGGCTGCTTGTTCCCTTCTCTTAGGGTCGTGTTCAAGTATTCCCAGTTCGAATGCTCTAGTGTGGACACTAACGCGTTCGTCCAATTCGACTATTCTCTTTTGGCGGACTGACATAGTCTCACCCCCACGATTTCATTCGAAACGTTCAGATATTTATGTTATTTGTGTAGTTCCACAAGTGTGGTACTATACGGCTTGATGAGTTTTACCAACGAATTCTCATTCATTACGTAAGATTTTGCGCCCTGCTGCTTTATATGGATCTCCAGGTTCTCGAGCAGCAGCGCATCGTGTGCGTCTAGGTTTCTTATGAACATTCCTTTCCTGTCGAAGCCTCCAGCGCAGTCAAAGAGGCCAGCAATGTAGCTTCCCGAATATGCATTGAGGTACTTGAATGTCTTTGTCCTTCTTTCGAGCGCCCTGTCGAACAGTTTCTTTATCTTTGAGTTGTAGAAAGATGCACTGCCCTCCTCGATCAGTATCTTGTTAGGCTCTACTCCGAGCTCGTCCATAGCGGTCTTGATGAACCGCTCGAGCAGTTCCGAGTTCTTCGTCTGCAGCCCAATTGGTTGCATCGTCTTCCTGTTCGCGCTGTAGATTCCAAGAAGGTAGCTGACCTTCGGATTGAGTGCAAGCTTCCTTGTCATGGCATGCTTTCTCAGGAAAGATTAATATAAGAAAAAGAAATTG
>JASHRX010000002.1 GCA_030037075.1 Microcaldota archaeon
GTATTCGCGAAATTGGGACCCGCCTTCAAGGGCGACGCGGGTTTGGTAGCCGAGCTCCTGAAGAAGGCAGACCCTGACAAGATACTCAAGGCGATAGAGTCCAACGGGTCGTATCCATTGCATACTGGCAAGGGCGTCGTGAACGTGCTGGCCGAGCACTTCACTGTAGTGGAACACGCTGAGGAGGGCGACCGCGCAAGCTTCAAGTTTGGAATAGCATATGTGGATAAGGAGCTTAACAGGGAGCTCCTTGGAGAGGCCCTTCTCAGGGAATTCGAGAGGAATGTCCAGCTAACGAGGAAGGAGCTGAAGCTCAGCAAGGTGGACGAGATAGAGCTGAACTATGAGACGATTGGGGAACTCGCGAAGCTGATTCCGGCGAACAGCAAGCAGGTGAAGAAGAACCTGAATGCGAGGAGTGTAGGCACGAGGATAGACCGCAGCGCATTGGTAAAAGAGTTCGACATCGAAGGGGAGAAGGTTAGGGTCTCGGTCAGGAAGCTCTAATCCATCAGACGTCTACCCTGCCGGGCCTGGAGCCGAGGAGCAGCTTGTCATAAGGCACGTCTATGAATTCCTTTATCGGGAAGTTCTTCTCCAAATAATCGGTTGCGGACATGGTCCTCTGCTTGTTCACGGAGATTATCTCTATGAAGAGCCGTTTTGGGAGCTGCTTGATATAATCGAACTCCATATTCACGTCGAACTTCTTCGAGTAGTAGACGCGTTTCGTCCTCTCCAGGGTTGCGGCGGGAGGGTCATCGTGGAGCAGCCTCTCCGCCTCGCTGTCGCCCACGTTCCTCGAGCTTATGTTGAAGCAGTCGCCGTCAAAAAAGAGCTCATAAACTATGTTGTTTCCGTCGTTTATCCTCTTGAGCTTGAGGCTGTTCATGCCGCCTCCGGAGAGGTAGTAATCCACATCAGAATATTCCTTTATGAAAGTCAGGCCGATCTTCCTCGCGACGGCGTGCTCGGAGCCGTCGGCCACCTCGGCCTTAATCTCATACATCAATTCCATATCTTGTTCTCGGTCTTGGTATATTTATCCCTTTCTGGACGGGTGCGTTTACCGAAGGCTTGCCCGTCACCCTTTCTGCCAGTACCTTAAGGCGGGCCGTCCATTCGGACTGCGTCGCGTGGCCCGCCTTGTGGGTATCGCCTTCGGGTAGAGGAGGGAAGTAGAGCACAGGGCGCTCTAGCGAGCGGCCTTCAATTCTCCCCTGTATTGCAGCGGTAGCATGGGCGGTTTCCGGTGCGATCGCTATGATTGTGTCCTTTGGAACGTCAATGATAGAACCATGCAGGTACACAGCAGCAGCATCCCTGTATACGTGCACCTCTATTGCCTTCCTGTGGTTGTGAACATCGACGAATGAGGCGGGTAAGGTACCTTCGGTAGGAGTAAAAGTGTAGTGCAGGGCACTGAAGGACAAACCAGGCTGCGTCAAAAGCCTGCTCTCAACACCCCGCCCAAGGTCCTTGACCTCGTTCTCTGGATCGTCTATCCTCCTTATCATACCTCTGCTGTTCAAGACGGATCGATGGGCTATACCAAGCCTTACGGTCTGCTCCAAGACCCTTGACATGAACGTCATGCCTACGGACTCGCCCTGTTTTACAACGCCCGCTTCCCTCTTGATCAGGTACGGATGATCCATTTTATCGAGGTATTGAATTGCCTTTAGATATAAATATGTAGCTGAGCAATCTCTTCTTTTGAGCGAGATGGCAATTTCTGGCACAGCACCTTCCCCGCACCCCAGGGTGCAGAGGCAGATTGCAGGTGGCACTTGGACGGAAACGGCATATACGGATAGCGCCGGTAGCTACAGGATGGAGCTGAGGAGCCCGCCCATAGGCAGCGTAAGCAGGAGTGCGATAATCAACCGAGCGAGAGTGGTCCTCAAGCACAGCATAAGCGGGATTACATACTCGTTTGAAGGTGAAGGTGGGTCTTCTGAGTTTGTAATGAGGGCCAGGGTGCCGACTGCGGACCAGGGGAAGATGGCGGCGCTCAGGGATGTGGCAGAGGCGCTGGCGACAAATGTGCAATTGTGCATAAGCGATTCAGGAAGCGGAGGCGCCCTCAGGCGCATAGTTGGGGCAGTAGAGGTGGCGCCCAGAAGGGCCGATACGCAAGCGCACGGACATACACCGCAATTACAAGGTAGCGGCGATAGACCTCAAGTGGCAGCTGCGAGGCCACCAAGGTTAGATACAGATTTTAACAAGCTGGAAATCACAAAGATGGGGGATTACCACGGCTGGACCGAGATCGCAAGACGAGACCCTAGCACGTTGAGGGCGGAGTATTCTCTTAGAAGGCTGGCAACAGGAGCAGAGTTCGAACAGATGGTGGAGCGCGGGCTGAGATACCTGGTCGGGGTACCACGAGAGATGGCAGTAAGGATAGGCGTCAGGCAGTGGACCACGAGCAGCAGGAAGACGCGCTTGGGGATACTGCTGATCAGGGGATTCATGCCGGAGGACCGGGGCGGGCAGGAGGATGACATTGTCAGGAGAACTGCCGACTGGATAAATCTGGGCCATCCGCCAAAGGCGTGCGACATCAAAACGCGTAGGGAGTACCAGCCGGCGCAGAGATAGTTAGCTCTCCTCTACAGCGACGGAGCTCTTCCTGTTCTTGAAGGCGCTGCGCCTTGGCATCACGCTCCAGCAGTCCTTGCATATGACAAGCTTCCTCGTCTTTGGGCTCCTCTGCGCGCTCTTGACGCAGTAGCCGCATACCTTGCGCTGGCAGTAGTTGCACTGGTCGTACTTGAATATCTCTCTCTTGCACCTTTCGCAAAGCACTATCATAGCATCAGTAATAAAAAGTTTGATTTCTATCCGTATGAATAAGGAGGATATTGTGAAAGTATATATAAAAACTTATGGATGCACGCTCAACCAGGCTGACTCTGACATAATGGCAGGTCTCCTCAAGAATAATGGCGCGGAATTGGCAGATGAAAAGGAAGCCGATGTAATAGTCATGAATACTTGTTCGGTGAAGAAGCCCACCGAGCAGAGGATACTTGACAGACTGAGAGAGTTGGACAGGCAGGGAAGGAGGGTTGTGGTGGCTGGATGCATGGCGAAGTCCAAGGAGGCCATCTGGGGAAGGGCGCATAACGCGAGCATACTAACAACATCAAACGTTCAGCGCGTAGGCGAGGCTGTCTCAACCGCATACGCTGGTGGCAGGGCAATATTCGATGGCGACGGTAGGCCTGAGAAGCTATCCTTCTTCAGCCCATCAAGCGGCGTGATAGCAAGAGTGCCTGTGAGCGAAGGGTGCTTGTCATCGTGCAGCTTCTGCGAGACAAAGTACGCAAGGGGGCAACTGAACAGCTTCTCGGAACAACTCATCCTCAAGGCGATAGAAGGAAGTGTGAGTAGAGGTGCGCGTGAGGTGCAGCTGACATCGCAGGACATGGGCGCGTACGGGGCAGACAAGAAGACAAACATTGCGGAGCTGATGAAGAAGATAGCGCTTCTCGACGGGGATTTCAGCGTGAGGGTAGGAATGCTCAACCCGGAGCACCTGCACAGATACTTTGGTGAACTTGTAGAGGCGATGCAGAGCGAAAGGTTCTACAAGTTTGTGCACCTCCCGGTGCAGGCTGGAAGCAACCGCGTGCTGCAGCAGATGGGAAGGCATTACACCGCGGAGAAATTCTGCGATTACGTAAAGGAACTGAGGGAGACCGTACCGGGCATTGCAATTGAGACGGACATAATTGTCGGATACCCTACAGAGTCGCTCAGCGACTTCGATGCGACAATCGACATGCTCAAGGAGGCTAGGCCGGACGTTACGAACATATCGAAATATTGCGCAAGGCCTCATGCGCGCGCATCAAAACTAAAGCCGATAAACAACAATGAGATGAGCAGGAGGAGCCTGCTCCTTTCGAGGCTCGTCAGGTCCATGCAGAAGGAGAAAAACAGCAGGTTTATAGGCAGCAGCATGGATGTACTTATAACGGAATCGACAGGCAGGTCAACCAATGGAAGAACCAGCTCATACAAGCAGGTGGTGCTGCCTGGCATAGAGAGCGAGCTTGGCGGACGGATGTCGGTAAGCATATGCGCGGCGTCTGCCAATGTGCTCTACGGAAGACTAACGTGATGCCATGTACTCGAAGGAAGTCGCAGCGTACCTGAAAGAGAAGAAGATAGGCACAGGGGATGCCCTCAGGGTCGACTACAACGGCATCTCGATAGAGGGCACCCTCATGCCCAAGACAGACGTTGGGAATCCCGATACGCTAATAATAAAGCTGAAGAACGGATACAACATAGGTGTCCAGTTCAGCAACGTGAAGATAACGAAACTGTCGGAAGGCTTAGTCACGCCAGGCCTCTTTCCAGATTCGGGCCTCAAGCAGGACCCTTCCCTTCCAAAGGTCTCTCTTATATTTACAGGAGGTACGATAGGCAGCAAGATAGATTACAAGACTGGCGCTGTTGAGGAATCGAAGCTCACTCCAGGGGAACTTCTTCATACCGTGCCGGAGCTCTCCAAGATAGCAAAGATAACGATAAAGAACCCGTTCAGCATGCCCAGCCAGGACATCGCATACGTGCAGTGGCAGACGATGGCGAAGACGATCGAGCAGGAGATTGCCGCAGGAGCGAGAGGCATTGTCCTGACGATGGGGACCGACACGATGGCTTATACTTCTGCGGCGCTGAGCTTCATGCTCCAGGGGCTCAATGCTCCCGTAGTGATAACAGGATCGCAGAGGAGCCCCGACAGGGGGTCGAGCGACGCCTTCATGAACCTGATATGTGCGGCGCAGTTTGCAGCAAGGTCGGATATTGCAGAGGTAGGAATCTGCATGCACAGCTCGAGCTCCGACGAAGAATGCTTCTTCCTGAGGGGGACTAAGGCGAGGAAGATGCACACGTCAAGGAGGGACGCGTTCAGGCCGATGAACGATACGCCGATAGCTTATGCCACCCAGGATGGCAAGATAAGATACATAGGACAGTACAACAAGGTGTCAGGAAAGGGCCCGAAGATGGAACTGAAGACAAAGTTCGACAGCAAGGTCGCATTGGTTAAGGTGTACCCGGGTTCCGACCCGAAGATAATAGGTTACTACTTGGGCAAGGGAGTGAAGGGAATAATATTGGAGGGCACAGGGCTCGGCAACACTCCTGTATCGACACCAGAAAAGGAGAGGGGCTGGCTTGATGACATAAAAGAAGCAGTGAAGAAGGGAGTAATTGTGGCGATGGCGAGCCAGACGCTCTACGGCCGTGTGAACCCGGATGTTTACACAGATCTAAGACTCGTTTCTGGTGCGGGTGTCGTATACTGCGAGGACATGCTGCCCGAGACAGCCTACGTAAAGCTGGGATGGCTGCTCGGAAACTACAGCGCAGAGAAGGCGAAGGAGCTGCTCAACAAGAATATTGTCGGAGAGATAAACCAGCGCACGGGATTCGACGAGTTCCTGGTGTAGATATGGATGATCAGGAGTACAAGGACCTGGGCTTCATGTGCGGCCTTGAGGTCCACCAGAGGCTCGCAACTTTCAGGAAGCTCTTCTGTGACTGCCCAACCAATGTAGTCATGACGAATGACACGGGAAAGAACTCGGTAAAGAGGCATCAGAGGGCGATAGCCGGCGAGCTGGGCAAGGTGGACATTGCATCGGGGTTCGAGGAGCAGAGGCGCAGGTTCTTCAGATACAGGATGCCGGAGGGGCACTCCTGCCTTGTCGAGATAGACGAGGAGCCGCCGCACCAGATGAATGCGGAAGCGTTGCAGACCGTGCTAGCATTTGCAAGATCCATGAACATGCGAATAATAGACGAGGTGCAGCCGATGAGGAAGGCGGTGGTTGACGGGAGCGACCCGAGCGCCTTCCAACGGACTACCATGATAGGCTTGGATGGATTCATAACCGTCAATGGGCACAGGATAGAGATACCATCAATGTTCCTCGAGGAGGAGTCGTGCAGGGCGGAGGCTGGTGACGGCAAGGAGATAACCTACGATCTGGAAATGATGGGTGTGCCGCTCGTAGAGATAGACACATTTCCGTACATAAGGACGCCGAAGGAGGCGAAGGAGGTCGCGCTTTACATAGGAACGATGATGAGGATATCGGGACTTGTGCAGAGAGGCATAGGATCCGTCAGGCAGGACGTCAATGTCTCCATAAAGGGCGGCGCGAGGATCGAGATAAAGGGATTGCAAGAGATAGAGTTTGTAGACAGGTTCATAGACAATGAGGTGATGAGGCAGAGGGAGCTGCTCAAGATAAGGGATGAGCTGAAAAAGAGGAAGGCCTCTGTAGGAAAACTCGTTGACATTACAAAGGTGCTGAAGGGCACGAAAGCGAAGATAATCGCTGCGCAGCTGGAGAGCAATGGAATTGTGGCGGGGTTCGCGCTTGGGGGTTTCAGGGGGCTTCTGGGAAGGGAGGTGATGCCGAAGAGGAGACTCGGTACGGAAATAAGCGACTACGCAAAGACAGCCGGGGTAAAGGGCCTGATACACAGCGATGAAGACCTTAAGTCATACGGACTGACAGAAAAGGAGATACAGGCGATAGAGACGGCACTTGGTGTGGGCAGGGAAGGATCATTCATAATAATAGCCGGAGCAGGCGACACCGCGCAGAGTGCGGCGAGACGCGCGCTTGAGAGGGCAAGGTACGCGATGGAAGGGGTGCCTCCTGAAACAAGGGCAGCAATAAATGATGATACATACACTACGAGGTTCATGAGGCCGATCGCAGGCGGCTCAAGGATGTATCCGGAGACGGACGCCAGGCCGATAGAGATAACGAAGGATATGCTCAAGATGGCGGATGCGCTCGCGCCAAGCAGAGAAAAAGAAGAAAAGGAGCTCAAGAAGCAAATCAAAGACGGAAATCTTGCAGTAAGAATTATGCTTTCGCCTCTCCTCCAGACCTACAGATACATTGCGGAATCGACAAAAGGATTAGTCCTGGACCCCGCATTTGTGGTAAATATACTGCTCCAAAAATTCACGGAACTACGAAGGGCGGGCTTTGACATCTATTCGATAAAAGAAGAAAGATTGGTTGAACTTTTCAACGCATATGGCCAAGGCCTGATAACAAAGCAGGCAGTAGAGGAAGTACTCAAAATTCTAGCAAAGACTGATCAACCAGTAAAGGACATCATAAAAGATGCAGGGCTTAAAAAGATGAGTGGAGCAGAGCTCAAGAAGTTAGTTGACCAGGAAAAGAAAACTTCGAGCGACAAGGCCCAGATTATAAAGAATATAATGTCGAAGCACAGGCTCAATGTAGACGGAAGCGAGCTTAACTCTATACTATGACAGAGCCTTCAGACCCGCAGCCCTGTATGTGCTTTAGGTACTCAACAGCGCTGCCGTAGCCTGAATTGCACTTCCAGCAGCTATATAGTAATTGGGATTGCCTAGGCGGTGTTACGCGCCTAGGGGTGGAAAGGAAGGATAAGCGTGATTGGTTGGGGTATAATGCATAAGCATCAAAGAGAACCATCTGCGTATTTATCGCATTTGAGACCTTTGACTGTATCCACTTCCTGAGCTTCACAACTCCACCTGCATATATTGCGGGATTTGGAATATAAATAGACTCTTTTTTATTAAAATTTGTGTGCTAAAAGTTACGCTTTTGAAAGAATCTTCGAGAGCTAGATAAACTTTCCGCCATTTTTTGTGACGAGCACATCGTCCTCAATCCTGACTCCGCCGAACCCGTTTATGTAAATGCCGGGCTCGTCGCTCACCACCATGTTCTCCTTTATCTTTCTCTTTTCTCCTGGCCTGAGGCTGGGGCCGAGATCGTGCACCTCCAAGCCTATCGGGTGGCCGAGTCCATGAATGAACCTGTCTTTGTACCTTCCGTTGAACGCGCCGTTGATGAAGTTCATTGCGAGCAGGTGCGGATCCTCGCACTTGACTCCCGGCTTTATGCTCTTCAAGGCGAGTGCCTGTGCGCCCTTAACGGTGTTGTACATGTCTAGCATACTCCTGTATTTCTGAGAGCGCTTGTCAGGCTTGAAGATGAATGTTCTTGTAACATCAGAGCAGTATCCGTGGTAGAGTGCGCCAGCATCGATGAGTACAAAGCTGTTCTTTGTTAGCCTTGTATTTTCTGGAACGTGGTGCGGGACTGCCGCATTCGCGCCAAAGCACACTATTGTGGGGAAGGATGGTCCGTCCGCACCATACCTCTTCATCAGTCCATCGAATGCCTCTGCGGTGCCCTTTTCGGTTACGCCCGCTTTCAAGTATTTCTGTATGCCAGCAAACGCCTTAAGGGCTATTCGGTTCGCCTTTCTCATCAGCTCTATCTCCTCGTTGTCCTTTATCTGTCTTGCAGCAGAAAAGGCCTCGCTCACATCAACCAATCTCTTCGCCTTGCTTATCTTCTTGATTCTCTTGTAGAGGTTGTATGGTAGGAAAGCGCCATTTATCCCGACCGTTTTGCCGCGAAGCTGCTTTGCAAGTACCTCCATGGTCCTGTGCCTCGCCGATGCTGCAATCACCTTGACCTCCTTTGGGCATACCTTCTTCGCAACATCATATTCCAATACGGTAGTTATGAGCGTTGCCTTCTTCCTATCCGCAATCAGTATGGAGCTCTCGAATGCGCTGCCGTACAACCCTGTAAGGTAAACGAAGTTGCTGTCCTTAAGCGTCGTGTTCGTTATCAGTATGCGGTCGGCCTTTGCGTTCCTGAATATCCTTTCAAGCCTGCCTGCTATGCTGCGCATGTATCTGGAAAGGATTGAAAACCATAAATAACTTCCATGCGATATTTGTGCATGGGGCTGGACAGGTCTAAGATAATCCACGAACTGTACAGCATAAACAGCTCGCTGAACGTCAAGAGGTCTACGATAGCCTACCAGCACATGCACGACCCAGTTCTTCTCAGGCACTACTACAGAATGAAGATGATGCCGCTTACGGACAAGCTGCAGATATCAGGGTCGTCTCCGACCGACATATTCATAGGGCGTTTCAATTACCCAAACGTGTACATAGGGCCGATGCTGCCTCCGGAGTTCGGGGACACATCACTCATGGGAACACCAGAAGGATGGACCCACTTCTCAATGGAGACAATCGTTGATTTCAGGTCGAGGCTCGTCAGGGGAATGTACACGACAAAGGTGACGAATGTTGAGAAAGGAAAGATGGAACAGCAGGTGCGCGACCTTGCCCTGGCGGAGAGGCCAGCTGATTCGGATGTATCGTTCAAGAAGAAACCATTTGTGAAGATGACGATGCTCGATGAGGTCCAGCCATTCGGCCCCAGCGCTGTAATGAACAACTTCAATGTCTACAACACCAAAGCAGACAGGAAGGTTGAAAGAATGTACCTTGATGGGGATGCGACAGCGCACACCGCGATAAGCGAGCTGTATGACCGCGGAGTGAACGTCTCGAAGATACAGAAATCGTTGTCCGCAGGCCTCTTCGGCCTCACGAAGAACAGGAAGTTCGTGCCGACGAGGTGGAGCATAACGGCAGTTGATGACACACTCTCGAAGGACAACCTGAAGGCCGTGAAGAGCCTTGACCATGTAGATTGCGTCTACGCCTACTACCATGTCTCGCTTGACAACCGCTGGATGATCTTCTTCATGCCCGGCAACTGGGAGTACGAATCAGCTGAGGCGTGGTGGCCCAAGACGGTCTGGAACCTGGACGGAACGAGCATATCGATATACTCATCGTATGAAGGGTTCGATGGAAGGAAGGAATACGCGGAGATAGGCGGATGCTACTACGCCGCCAGGCTGGCGGTGAGCGAGAAGCTAAAGGAACTCAAGAAGCAGGCCGTCGTTCTTATTCTAAGAGAGGTGCACGAAGGGTATCTGATGCCAGTTGGAGTCTGGAACGTAAGGGAGCACGTAAGGGAAGCCCTGCGGGCCAAACCGGACATACTCTACAGCACCGACGATGTCTTCAGCTACATTGGATCAAAGATGGACATACCGATAAAGGACTGGGTGGCGAACTG
>JASHRX010000015.1 GCA_030037075.1 Microcaldota archaeon
TGCCGGTAGGCGGGTACACCTCCGCAATGAGCGTGGGCAACTGACCTTACTTCTTCGTATTCTCTATATACTTTTCTAGGCATAAGATAGTCAGGTGCAGCAATGCTCTTCGATGGGGGTGTCAAAGAGGTTACGATGGAGAATCTAGAGGCGCTTCTGAACAGCTCTTTTGACGCGAAGCTCTCGTCCATCGACAACCGCTCATCGTACCTAGTGCACACGACAGAGCACGCAAGGGCGTTGTTCACCTCTGCGTGCGACAGCTTCGAAAGGAGCAACCGGAAGCCCGACATGGAGATGCTCTGGAGGGCGACGAACGAGCAGCACATAATGGAGCAGAAGGTGCAGTATGTAACGGCCCTTAGAAGGATACTGAAGACGGACTACATCGCGGACACAAAGACATTGTACTCCTCGTATCAATCCACATTGACGAATGCAAGGACGCTGCTTGAGGACCTGCTCAAGCTGAACAACAAGTTCAGGATGGTCCTGGAGGCATACGCGAACGACCTAAACTCGTTCAAGAGCGCGTTCAGCACGATGGACAGGGCGGTGAAGGAGCTGTCCAGCAGGCTGGATGACCGGTCGAATGAGCTGAACGAGTATACGGAGACGCTGAAGGAGATAGAGAAGCTCAGGGCGTTCAGCCGGGAGCTGACGGAGCTGAACAGCATAGGGAGTGAAATGCAGCAGAAAGGTGAGGAGGACCAGGACCCGGCCAGCCCTGTCGATGGGTTGAAGAAGGACCTGTCGGAGGCGAAGGCGGAAGCAGCCACGATAGACAAAGGAATCGCAGACGCAAGGGCATCGATAACAGCAAGGATATCTCCGCTGGACAAGCCAGCGAGGAAGTATGAGCACGGAATGTCTAAGACGCACCTCACAAACTACATAGATAATCCTGTGGAAACCCTGCTGGGCAACCAGGAGGCCCTATCAGAGTTCTCAAGGCATCTCACGTCGCTCAAGAAGGAGATCGATGAGAACAGGATACAGGTAAAGAATGCGGGCGAAACAAGGCAGGCAATGGACTTCGTGCTTGGCGGCAGCATATCCTCCATTCTTGACGAGATAAAGATACTGAAGAGCAAGAGGAGCGCGCTTGATGAGAGGACGGACAGCCTGGAACGGTCGATAAGGGAGATAGAGAGGGTCGAGGGCGCGAAGCAGAGGAAGAGAATGGCGGCCGGAGAGCTGAAGAGCAGGATAGAGAGCATAAGCACCGCAAAGGAGTCCACAAGGAAAGGAGT
This sequence comes from Microcaldota archaeon, assembly GCA_030037075.1. Classification (GTDB taxonomy): domain Archaea; phylum Micrarchaeota; class Micrarchaeia; order Micrarchaeales; family Micrarchaeaceae; genus JAJZAB01. The sequence continues at coordinate 1,254 of JASHRX010000015.1, forward strand.
GGAGCAACTCTTCGAGAGACACTACAGGAAGAAGATAAAGATAATCATACAATGAAGTGGTCCTTCTTGCTCCAAGGAGGAACAGACAAAACAAATAGTTCTACGCCGTTCTTCGACTTAACAGTGTGAGAAGTTCTGGGAGGAACCTTGAGCACGTTGCCCTTTCTTATTCTTACTGATTTATTGCCTAGGTAGGCCGTCCCATTGCCTTTCGTAACTATGTACCACTCTGTCGCCTTTTTGTGGAAATGCCTGTCCGATTCCTTTATCGTACAGAACGCTATACCAACGTCACCTTTGGGGAAGAGCTCGTATACTGTCTCACGCTTATATCTAACCTGATGCCCCTTAAGCGCATCCTTCAGTTCCATGATACCGTATCGCTCGAATACATATAAAAACTTTCTATGGAAGAGGGAAGCATGAAGCGCATAGTTATCGCACTGGGTGGCAACGCACTACTGCAGCGAGGGGAGAAGCCCACGTTTGCAGTTCAGCTCCGCAACGCGCAGAAGACAGCGAAACATCTTGCAAGGGCGCTTAAATCATATGGATCCGGCTTTGTGATAACGCACGGCAACGGTCCGCAGGTTGGCGACGAATTCCTGCGTAACCTATACGCAAGCAAAGAGATTCCAAAACTTCCGCTCTCGATACTCAATGCAGAGACGCAGGCGCTGATAGGCTCGATCATAGAATTGTCGCTCTCCCGGGAGCTCAAGAGCACCGATATCAGCACCGTGATAACGCACACGTTGGTAGACAAAAATGACAAAGCGTTCGCAAAGCCAACAAAGCCCATCGGGCCGTTCTACACGAAGGCGCAGCTCGATGAGGAACTCAGGAAGGAGTCTTTCAAGTACATAAAGGCAAATGGGGCCTACAGAAGGGTTGTACCCTCCCCAAAGCCGCTCAGAATACTTGAGATAGGGGCGATAAAGGAACTCTTGAAAAGCGGACACGGAGTAATCTGTTGCGGAGGAGGGGGCGTCCCGATCTTCAGGTCCGGAAGCAATTACGTAGGCGCGGAAGCTGTGATAGACAAGGACAGGACGACAGAGCTGTTGGCGACGCAGATAAAGGCCGAAAGAATGGTCATACTAACAAATGTCGACTACGTCTACACTGATTACAAGAGGAAGAAAGGAGGGCTTGCAGAGATAGAAGCCGGGAAACTCAGAAAGATGCTTGGTAGCTTCGAAGAGGGAACCATGAGGCCGAAACTCGAGGCCTGCATAAGCTTCATAGAGCACGGGGGCAAATCCGCCGTCATAGGAAGCCTGTTTGACGCTGATAACGTGATATCGGGAAGGGGCGGTACCAGGGTGACCCGATAGCAGGTACCTAAAAACGAAAGGTATAAATATCTTATATGATGACATATGACAAAGTATGATGATATACCTACGGGTATGCAATACGTGCTTTAGATGGGGGCCATAGTAGGAATAGATATCGGAGCGACGAACCTGAGGGTTGCCCTATCGGACGAGAACGGCAAGATGTCCAAGATAGTGAAGGCGAGGACAGACCCGCAGACGATAATAGATGACATCTGCAAGGCGATAGACGGCTTCGGCCCGATAGATGGAATCGGAATAGCCTCCATAGGGCCACTCGACATGAAGAGGGGCATGATAACAAACGCGGCCAACGTAGGCATAAGAAACCTCAGCCTGGTGGAGCCTCTCAAGGAGAGGTACAATGTTCCTACGATACTGCTCAATGAGTGCGTAGCCGCTGCGCTGGGAGAGAGGATCTTTGGAGCAGGGCAGAACGTCAAGAATCTTGTATACATTACGCTGAGCACGGGCATTGGGGCAGGGGTCATAGCGGACAACAGGCTGCTGCTCGGAAAGGACGGCAACGCCCACGAGATAGGCCACTTCATAGTTGACCCGGAGAGCCCGCTGAAGTGCGGGTGCGGAAGTTACGGCCACTGGGAGGCATACTGCGCCGGCAGGAATATTGCCAACTTTGCAAGATTGCTGCTGAGCACGGACTTCAAGGCGCAGAAGAGCCAACTCAGAGACCAGATGGAGGGATTATCTGGAGAGCTGCTCTTCGGAATGGATGGGACAGATGAGGTAGCTAAGCTGATCGTTGAGAAGATACTGAAGATAAACGCGCTCCAGATCGCGAACGTGATAAACATGTATGACCCAGAATTGGTCACGATAGGAGGGGCGATAGCGCTAAGGAACGAAGAGAGGGTGATGGGAGCCATAAAGGGAATCTCCCACAAGTACACGATAAACCGTATGCCTGAGATAATGACAACGCCGCTGAAGGACGACATATGCCTCTATGGGGCGGTAGCTAGCGTACTGCATAGCGATTGGGTGAAATTGTGAGCGCAACGGCACAGAGAACTGTTGGGGGAAGAGAGACGCCAAGGCAGGTAGCACCAGCAGACGGCGAGGTAAGGAGGCTGGCGCAGCGGCTGCCAGATACAAGGAATGTCGTACTTACTTACTTTGACCTAGACAGAACCCTGGCGATGCCCGGAGAGCCACTACGCCCAAGCGTTTCCAGCATGCTCTCACTGCTACAAAGAGGAGGCATGGAACTTGGCCTCGCATCCGGGTGGAATACACCTTATCTAATGGGTGTAGCAAGAGGGGCCAATCTAGAAAATGTCCACATAATAGCAGAGAACGGCGCAGTAGTGAGGCATCCCGTCTCAGCAGCCCCACACTACATAAACAGGAGGCCGCAGATACTCAATGAGATGCAGGAGGCGGCACTAGAGAAATTCCATGGAAGAGTGTGGCCGCAGGGCAACGACATCAATGTAACGCTGAAGCCCACAGAGGGGAAGTACTTTTCTCCTGAACTGAAAGATGAGATCATAAAGTTCTTTGAAGAGTATATAGGAAAGCACCAGTTGCATGGCTTCACAGTAGTGAAACAGCATCCTGACAGCGTTGAGGGCATACCAGACAGGGTAGGCAAAGGAAAGGGAGTAGAATTCGTTATGAGCCATCCGGAGTGGAACCGCTTGGGCAGGGCGCTCAGGAAAGAGGAGGTCGCGGCAGTAGGCGACGGCCCGACGGACGAGTCAATGTACGAAAAAGTAGGCCTTGCAATACGCGTGAAGAATGGAGTTGGAAAGAGAGTCAAGGTAGGCGAGGCCAGGGTGCTCGGCATGGTTGATGGAGTGATAGAGGTGCCGACAGCGCACGATGCGCTTGCGCTCCTGTTAGACAAAGATAACAGGTGGCACGCCCAGATAAGGCCTTCGGAAGGTGCAGCAGCATAAGCATAAATATCATGAAAATCT
>JASHRX010000003.1 GCA_030037075.1 Microcaldota archaeon
AAGATGAGCGGGCCAAGCGCAATGCCAAGCTGTAGAGCCAGATAGTTATAAATTTCTGCGCATGGATTCAGTATCATGGACCTTCTCGAACGCGTAGGGATACTGGCGCTCATCATAATAGTAATAGTTGGCGGAGGATTCCTCATATTCAAGTACGCGGTGAGCAACAGCGGGCCTCTCACGGGAGCGCAGGCCTCCGCAATTGTGCAGAGGGACCTCGCTCAGGCATACCCGAACGCGAGCGTAAGCGTGATCAACGTCAGCAAGTCAACACTCACGCAGAACAGCTGGGATGTATTCGTAAGCCTGGTGTACAATGCAACAAGGCCGTGCCCGACCGTCTACCTCGACCAGTACGACTACCCTGCTACGGGACTCGTCCCGAGCGTTGCCAACCTCTACACAAAAGGTTGTGTGATATACGGATTATCGAACACGAACAGCACGCTGCCGTACTATAGTTACATAATTACCTCCCCGGAGATAGCGATTGCGAAGTCCTTCAATTCATCGTTCCCCGCGCTCATCGACTACGTCAACACCTACGGCTACAACAACACGAACGTATACGCAACGCACTACAGCAACCTTACGCTGAGCAAGCAGATACTCCCGTCAGGCACCGCTTTCTACAACATATGGCTGATAAACTACACCGCGCCGCAGGCGCCCCATTCCGAGTACGTGATCCTGAACAGAACAGGGTCAATAATCTACAACTACACGCTTTCGCGCTGAAAAGTTTTCCCGTTTCTCTTTCTTAAGGTACAAGCTATTGTATCTAAATAATCTATCTTTTACTTAACTCCATAAAATTTATCCGCTTCCGTGCATCGGAAATGCGGGTTTTCCGCCCAAATCTCAGAACAACCACTATCAGAGAGGAATACATAAGGTTTTTAAAGCTATTCAGTTAAAGGAATTACTGGCGATAAAATGAACGACCTTGTTAGCGACCTATTGGGACAACCGAGCAACTCGAGCAGCAGCACACCACAGGATGATTTCAGCTCATCACAGATAAAAATTGTGACCTGCGGATTAGGAGGAGCAGGATGCAACATAGTCAACCGACTTGTAAAGGCGGGCGTGAAGGGTACAGAGTTCGTTGCGGTAAACACGGACGCGCAGCACTTCAAGATAATCGATGAGAAGATCAAGAAGATCCTTATCGGAAGGCAGCTAACAAGGGGTCTGGGTGCAGGAGGAGACCCGCTTATGGGCAGAAAGGCAGCGGAGATCGACAAGCACCTCATCGAAGAGGCGTTCAGCGGATCACAGCTCATCTTCCTATGCGGTGGTATGGGAGGAGGAACAGGCACGGGCGCAATAACCGTAGCGGCACAGGTTGCAAAGGAGCAGGGCGCAATAGTCGTAGCAATGGTGACCTACCCGTTCGACCTTGAAAGAGTGAGAAAGGTGAAGGCCGAGGAGGGAATACAGGAGCTAAGGAAGCACTGCGACAGCGTAATAATCCTGGACAACAACACGCTCGTAAGATTGGTACCAAACCTGCCAATGAACGAGGCGTTTGCTTTGGCGGACTCAGTACTCGCAAAGGCGATCGGCGGACTTGTCTGGACAATCACGCAGCCAAGCATGATCAACATAGACTTCGCGGACGTACGCAGCATTATGGTAGGAGGCGGAGTCGGATTCATTGCAGTGGGCACAGGAAGGGGCTCCGACAAGGTGGCATCTGCAGCAGAGGGTGTTCTGAAGAACAAGCTGCTCGATGTTGACTTCGAGGGCGCATCCGGTGCACTCGTACACATCTCAGGAGGATCATCACTCACGATTGGCGATGCGGTCCACGCAGGTGAGATAATCACCGAGAAGATGGACCAGAAGGCCAACGTAAAGTGGGGTGCCAGAATCATCCCAGGGTACGAGGACCAGCTCGAGATCGTGGCAATAGTCACGGGCGTGAAGGGCTCCAGCATTGTAGGAAGGCTGGAGGAGCGCAAGAACGAGCAGTCGTACAACGACCTTGAAATGATCGGCTGACCCCACCAATCATACTTGGTGAGGTAATGATCGAAGAGGAGTTCACGGCAAAGCTAGCCGTAGTCGGAGTCGGTGGTCAGGGGACCAACCTCGTGAACAGACTGTACAACAGCAACATAAGGAGCGCTAAGACCGTCTCTCTCAACACGGACGCGAAGCACCTCAGCATAGTCAACGCTGACAAGAAGATACTCATTGGAAAGGCGATAACCCACGGGTTGGGTGCGGGAGGCTTCCCAGAGGTTGCAGAGAAGTGCGCGGACGCGAGCAAGGACGAGATCGTTGAGGCGATATCCGGCTACGACATGGTATTTGTTGCAGCGGGAATGGGAGGAGGGACAGGTGGAGGGGCTGCCCACGTGGTGGCCAGGCTCGCAAAGGAGCAGGGATCGTTGGTGGTCGCCTTTGTCACATATCCATTCTCATTGGAAAGGAGCAGGAAGAACAAGGCTGACTGGTCGCTCGAGAGGCTGACCAAGAACGCTGACACAACGATCGTAATAGAGAACGACCGTGTCTTGAGCTATGCGCCCAATCTTCCAATGGAGAAGGCATTCGAGCTGGTTGACAGCGTGGCGTGCAATGCCGTGAGGGGCATAGCAGACACGATCATGCTCCCAAGCCTGATAAACCTGGACTTCGCGGACGTCAGGTCTGTCATGAAGAATGCAGGCACGGCTGTCATAAACCTGGGAACGGGGTCGGGCCACGACAAGGTCGAGAAGGCAATCAAGTCAACACTATCACACCCGATGCTCAATGTGGATCCTTCGGGAGGAAAGAGCGCGATGGTGCACGTTGCGGGAGGCACGGCGCTGACAATCCAGGAGGCGACAGCGATAGGCCAGGGTGTCACGGAGGGCATGGACGACAGCGCGAACGTGATCTTCGGGGCGAGGCTGGTTCCTGAGCTGAACGACCAGATAAGAGTCATGTCGATTGTGACAGGAGTGACTCCTAAGTTCGGGGCAGGGCTAAGGACAAACCAGCAGGAGCAGAGCGACTTCAACCTGGAGCTGATCTGAGCCCGTTTCCGCAATTCACAGCACATTTTATATACCCGATGACCAAAATAGTGTGAACAGGTGCCAGCATGGGCGACGAAATAATGCTTATATCCATGAAAGATGTCAGGATCGGCAGGTACATACTCATAGACGGAATACCATGCAAGGTGGTTGACATAGAGACAAGCGCGCCTGGCAAGCATGGATCCGCAAAAATGAGGGTAACAGCGATGGGGATGTTCGAGGGGCAGAAGAAGACACTCCTGATGCCCAGCCATGCTGATGTGCAGGCACCGGTCATAACAAAGAGGAAGGCGCAGGTCGTCTCGGTCAACGACCCGAACGTTCAGCTCATGGATTCAGAGACATACGAGGTCTACGACATACCGATTACAGAAGAGTTCAAGGACAAGCTGAAGCCGGGCATGCTTGTAGAAGTGATGGAGGCAATGAGCAGGAAGGCGTTATCAAGGATACTAAGCAACGAATGATTCTATGGAAGTCAGCATTCTTTCAGATACAAACAACGCAGTGGCTAACAGGCGGGAGGTGGCCTTCTCGGTTATCCAGGAGAGCAGCACGGTCTCAAAGGAGGAGATAAAGAAGGAGGTCTGCAAGAGGCTCAACCTCAGTCCAGAGGCGACCATAGTGGTTGAGGTGAAGCAGGAGTTCGGGGTCAAGAGAAGCTCCGGAATGTTGCATTCATACAAGTCTAAGGAAGACCTAGAAAGGATGGAACCCAAGTACCTGCTGGCGAGGCTGACCAAGAAGACGAAGAAGGAATCAGGAGAGGCGCCAAAGGAGGAGAAGAGGGCGGAGGCGGCCCCTGAAGCGAAGAAGGAGCACAAGGAGAAGAAGGAGGAGGCAAAGGAGGAAAAGAAGGAAGCAAAGGAAGAGCATAAGGAGCACAAGGAGAAGAAGGAAGAGAAGAAAGAGTGATACTGATGGCCGAGAAGAAAGAGAAGAAGATTAAGGCTTACAAGCCGGGCAGGCAGTGCCCGAAGTGCGGCCGAAGGCTGGCCGAACATGAGAATAGGATGTCGTGCGGCCACTGCGGCTACACAGAGTTCAAGACTCACAACAAGGGTTAGAATGCCTTCTTCAAAGAGGGGCGCAAGGTCCAAAAAGGATAGGGAAAACAAGGCGAGGTACGCTGTCTACATAGCGTTCTTCATATTCCTGCTGGTCTTCTTCGGCTCCGCGTCCCTTTACTCGGCCTCAATCATATCCATGACACAGCTTACCGTCTATTCATCCATCGCGCTCTCGATGCTCTTCTCCTTCACTGTATTCGCGTTCATGCTTGGCCGCGGAAGGTCCTTCAAGCAGATGTTCGAGCAGCTCGGGCTATCAAGGAAGACGCTAACCTGGAGGAACATACTAATCGGCGTCGCGCTCTTCTTCATAATCCTGCTTCTGGAGGTAGGCCTTGCGGCCTTCGAGGCCGCCACAGGGATACAGCTCCCAACGAACGTAGGAGAGCTGTTCAACGGCCTACCACTCTACTTCCTTGTCTTCTCCACCTTCGTCGCCCCGTTCAACGAGGAGACCCTCTTCAGGGGCTTCCTGATACCCACATGGCTGGTAAAGAAGGGCAAGAGGAGCGGGGCATGGCTAGCGGTCGCGATACTGCTCAGCTCCCTCTTCTTCGGCTTCCTGCACTACGTATCGTACAACTCCATATCCGAATTCATCATCGCATTCGCCTTCGGCATAGGAGCAGGCATACTCAGGGTCAAGCTGAAGTCCATATACCCATCGATAACCGCGCACATACTTGTCAACTTCGTTGGGCTTATCCTGCTAGGCGCGTAGGATGCGTGAGCTCAGGATCGTGATCGTGGAGCCCATGTACCAGATAAACATGGGCTACATAGCAAGGGTGTCGAAGAACTTCGGCGTGCGTGAATTGAGCCTTGTGAGGCCTAGGTGCAACTACAGGGGCAAGGACGCGATAAAGTACTCGAAGCACGCAAGGGACCTGCTCACCAACGCAAGGGTCTTCAGGTCGATAAGCCAGGCTACAAAGGGAACCTTCGTTGTCGGTACTACTGCATTGTGGAGGAAGACCGGCGAGGGCTTCCATAACGTCTATGCGGTTGACAAGCTTGCCGGAATGGTAAGGAGGAACAAGATAGGCAGCGTGTCGCTGCTGATTGGAAGGGACGACACAGGTCTTACAAAGGAGGAGCTGGCGGACTGCGATGCAAGCATCTTCATTGAAGCATCAGAGGAGTACCCCTCCTTGAACATATCGCATGCGCTTGGAATAATGCTCTTCGCGCTCAGTCCCCTGCTGAAGAGGACATCCATGAATCGCATCGAGGCAAGGCCAGAAGAGCTGGGCAGGATAAAGAGGCTATTCTCGATGCTGATATCGAAGAGGAAGGACATACGCGACAAGAAGGCTGTGGCGATGGCCTTCTCGCACATCGTTGACAGGTCAAACCCCACGAGCAAGGAGATTGGCGCTCTCGCTGTAGCCCTGTCGCCAAAAAGAAAGAGATGACTACTTCTTCATCTGCGGCTTCTTGCTCTTTATGATCTTGACCTTCGTGGGCGTCAGCAGTATCTTTACCTCGTCGATCCTCGCTATGTCGCCGTTTGTCTTCGCCACGTATTCCTTGAGTTTGTCTATCAAGGCCTTCAGAGTGTTTGGTCGCTTTGCCATTTCAGCAATGTTGAGAAGTATTATGTTCTTCTTCGCCAGTTCCGCCTGTATCACCGCAAGGTCCGATTCCTCGTGCAGCGCAAGTGGCTTGATGTAAAAATCAGCTGGTTCGTTCATCACGTCTACGTTCTCCATCTCCGCAGAGTTCATGTACTCTTCCACGTCAAGTTCCTGCTGGCCGCCAAGCACGCCTCCCAATCTATTAAAGATGCTCATGTTTTCACCGGTTGTCGCCTTCGATTGCTATATGCACATAACGCTTTTTTAATACTTTCTGTATTTGTGGAAGTTTTCTTCATCGTCATTTTTTGCAAACTCGGCAAGGCTTAAAAACATGTCAGGGTCATACTACTGAGCTACATGATCAAGCTTAAGCGCGTCTATGAGAGGATAGAGGTGACGGACGGCGAGCGAATCCTTGTCGACAGGCTCTGGCCTAGGGGAATACGAAGGAGCACGTCAAACGTAGACATATGGGTGAAGAACGTGGCACCGAGCAACGAGCTGAGGAAGTGGTACGCCCATGATCCGAAGAAGTGGCAGAGCTTCAAGAAGAGATACCTGAAGGAACTGGACGGGAACAGTGCGCTCGACAAGCTTGTCAACATCGTGCTCAACGCCGACCCCGTGACGCTGCTTTATGCATCAAAGGAGAAGAAGCAGAACAACGCCACCATACTTCTTACGGTTCTGAAGAAAAAGCTAAGGCACCGCCTGGCAAAAGTCGAGTGAATCCTTGTACGTTGTGGTAGATACCAGCAGCATAGTGTTCGCACTCCAGCACGGCAAGGATCCTTTTGCCGCAGCGGAAAGGAGGCTGCACAGGAAATCGCTGGTATCCAGGGGCATAATCAGGGAGCTTTCGGGCATGGCGAGAAACAGGGGAAAAAGGGGCGCAATCGCAAGGACGGCACTCTCATTGATAAGAGTTAAAAAGGTTAAAGTGAATAACAATAATGAGACTGTGGACTCGTGGGTCTACAGGATTGCAGCAACCCATAAGAACTACGCAGCAGTAACGAATGATACCGATCTGTTCAGACGGATAAGGCCTGTCAACCAGAATGTCTTCAAACTCTCAAAAAGTGGTATTCTAAAGAGATAATTGGTGCAAGAGTGTACAGCATATATACGATAAGGGACATGTTCAAGATGCCGCCCGAGCACTTCGGCGACGACATAGAGAAGGTAGCCGCGAGCATACTGCAGAGCAAGTACGAGGGAAGGATAGACAAGGACATGGGCGTAATAGTCACGATATTCAACGTCAGGAACATAGGCGACGGGCTGATTTACCCGGGAGACCCGGCGACGCACCACGACGCGGAATTCGACGTTCTGGCGTACATGCCGCAGGTCGACGAGATAATCGCGGGGCAGGTGACCGAGCTGGTGGAGTTTGGCGCGTTCGTTAGGATGGGCCCTATGGACGGACTGGTACACGTCTCGCAGATTGCGGGGGACTTCCTCACGTTCGACAAGAAGAACCAGGCGTTCGTTTCGAGGAAGAACAGCCTCAGCCTAAAGAAGGGTGACGTTGTCTACGCAAAGGTGTCAACGGTCAGCATGAAGAACACGATTAAGGATTCGAAGATTGCCCTGACTATGAAGCCGGACGGGCTTGGAAGGCCGGAGTGGGCGAACATAGCGGCCGCGAGGGCGAGGACAAGGAAGGGCGGCGGATCGAAGAAGAAGTGATGATATGGAAGAGAGAGCATGCAGGAACTGCAGGTTGATAATAAGGCACGCAGATACATGCCCGGTGTGCGGGTCTAAGGACCTGACGGACAAGATAGGCGGCTACATAATAATGCTCAATTCTGAGAAGTCCGCGATAGCGAAGAAGATGAACCTGAAGATGAACAGCGTCTACGCACTTGACATCAAGGGCTAAGCGTTCTGTTCCCTTTCCTTGCTCTGTTTCTCGATCTCTGCGCGGTCGAAGTCCTCCTTCACTTCAACGTTGTCAAAATCCTTCATTAGCGAGAGTATCGATGCCACGAAGCTCGACTTCCCCAGGAAGTAATCAGCGTTCTTCCTCACTTTGCTGTCATAAACGAGCGTCACAGACTTGCCGTTAAGTGATACAGAAGAGGGTTTTACCCCATAAGTGCCACCGAGCGCCACAATCTTGTCGTTCGGGGTAGTCAGGCTCTTCACCACCCGCACTTCGTAGACGATATCCCTGCCTGCATAAGGGTGGTTTGCGTCCACTACAACTCTTCCGGAGTTGACGCTCTTCACTGTCGCGCTCATGTTCTCTATCTCGACGCGCATGCCAGGGTATGGTTTTATGTCACGCGCCCTGAAATCTGCGAGCGGCATCACCCTTACAAGGTCGTCCATGTGCTCCCCAAAAGCGTCCTGAGGGCTGAACGTGAACTTCTTCATCTGGTTGAGGTCCATGCTCCTGAGCTCCCTGTCCAATCCTTTTATCACGCTGTTCGAACCAAGAATGACAAGCGTAGGTCCGTATGCGTGATCCTTGTGGTAGAGATTGCCCTCCTTTGCAGCCTTCTCGTCAGTCGTGGCTATCAGCTCCTTCGTAGTCGCGTCCCACGCGCTGTAATCAACTTCAAGAAAGTCTCCGTCTTTGAATGCCATGCGATTACCGTGCTAGATATTCATTAAAATAGCTATAAATACCTCTCGAAATAAAACTTAATACTGCTGATTTCTCAGGTGTTTGCATGGAGGGAGAAAGAAAGAAGAGGTATGCGCTGCTGCTCGGCTCTATAGTAGTCGCCGTGATGTTCATCACATCATACGCAGCGTTCGCGAACAACGGGAGCGTGCCAACTAGCACGACAACAATCCAGGAGACCACATACTACGTGACGGGGCAGGCAAATGCTCTCGTGACGGGATACAGCAGCACTCTTACGGTATACACGAGCAACAACAGCACGGCCTCGCAGATGCAGAGCCTTCTATCCAGCATGGAATCCAATGGATCCATATCGAATTACCTGACGGCTGGCAACCAGTACATACTATATACAACGGGCATGACACCATATGCTGCGCAGCAGGCGATTACCGGCAGCCTTCCTGCTAACTCGGTGGCAATAAACGGGACGGAGAGGGTCCAGCTGCCGCAGAGTGTCTCTACGTCGTACTACGGCAAGGCGGTCACCATATACCCCAGCGTGCTGAATTTCACGATATCCACTCCGATGCTGCTTCCTGTTGGAGCCAGCGCCAGCGTCACGGTCCACGCGCTGGTGCTCGGGAACGGCCAGGTATACGATAGCAACATCCAGGTATATGGTGGTTGATTACGGAGAACGAGCTCAAGCGCCTCATAAGGAAGTATGCGGTGAAGAACGCGTTTGACTACGGAAAGGCCGCCCCCGGCAGTGTGATCGGCAAGGTGATGCCCTTTGCGAAGGGCGTGCCCGTTTCCGAGATAAAGGAGGAGGTCGAGAAGACCGTAAAGGAGGTCAACAAGCTGAAGAAGGCGGACCTAGAAAAGGAATACTCGGAGCACAAGGAGGAGTTCGGCAAGAAGGCAGAGGAGACCGCAAAGAGGACCGCGATGCCGAAGCTGGAACTGGAGGGCGCAGTGGCAGGGAAATTCGCGACAAGGTGGCCTCCAGAACCGAGCGGGTACCAGCACATAGGCCACGCGAAGCCGATATTCCTAGAGGCGGAGTTCGTGAGGATGTACAAGGGGAAGTTCTTCCTCTATTTCGATGACACTAACCCTGAGAAGGAGCACCAGGAGTTCGTTGATGCGGACAAGAAGGACCTCGAATGGCTTGGCATAAAGTTCGACAAGGAGTACTATGCAAGCGACAACCTCGACAAGATATACGAGTGCGCAAGGAAGCTGATAAAGGACGGCAACGCATACGTCTGCTTCTGCAAGCAGGAAGAGATGAAGACAAGGAGGCTGGAGATGCAGCCATGCGAGCACAGGGATGCGAAGCCGGATGCCAACTCAAAGGAGTTCGAGAAGATGCTTGCCGGAAAGTATAAAGACGGAGAGGCGGTGCTGCGATACAAGGGCGACATGAAGTCGCAGAACACCGCGATGAGGGACCCGACAATAGCGAGGCTGAAGAGCGACAAGCACTACAGACAGGGAACAAAGTACCATGTATGGCCCACCTACGATTTGGCTGCGCCGATAATGGACTCTACAAATGGGATAACCCATGTCATGCGCAGCAAGGAGTACGAGCTGAGGGACGAGCTGGACACGAAGATACTAAAGGCACTGGGGATGCGCGTCCCGAAGATAGTGCCGTTCTCAAGGCTGAACATACACGGAAACATAACGCACAAGCGAGAGATACGCAAGCTGATATCCGACGGGATAATCAAGGACTGGGACGACCCGCGGCTCATGACATTCATAGCCTTGAAGAGGCGCGGCATAATGCCCGAGGCGATAAGGAACTTTGTCCTAAAGGTGGGCATGACCAAGACCGACAGCACAGTGCCGCTAGAGATGCTCCTGGCGGAGAACAAGAAGATAATAAACGGAATAGCGCGCCACCTCTTCTTCGTTGACGACCCGATGGAGCTGAACATCAGCAACTTCAAGAAGAGCGAGGTGAGCCTCGAGCTGTTGCCCGGAGGCCAGTCCGGCAGCCGTGAGTACACAATCAACGGCAGCCTGCTCATAAGCGGAAAGGACGCGAAGGCGCTCAAGGAAGGGGAGAACATCAGGCTGAAGGACTTCACAGATTTAAAGATAGCTTCGAAGGGCAAGCACATGGTGAATGCGTCTGAGGAGAAGGCGGGCCTGAACAGCAAGATAATACACTGGATACCGAAGGAAGGCTCTGTGAAGTGCAGGATCCTGGTGCCAGGCCAGCTGCTCGACAAGAACGGCAACGTCAACCCGATCAGCCTGGAGATAATCGAGGGGCACGCCGAGCCGTACGTCATCAAGATAAACGAGCAGGAGATAGTGCAGTTCGAGCGGTTCGGCTACTGCATACTTGACAACAAGAAGTCCATGCAGTTCATCTTCATCTCTAAATAGTCTCTGCATCCTTTATCTCGAGTTCCAGCTCGTCCAAGGAGCCTCTGCTGATCTGCTTCTTTAGCGCTGCAACTATCGCCTTCGATTCCTTGTACTTTCCTTGGCCGTAGAGCGCCAGTGCAGCGTAGAAGAGCGCGTTGGATGAGAAGGATTCGGGTCTGAGGAGCTCATCTACGCTCTTCAGTACCTCGCTGTACATTCCCGTATTGGAGTCGAGCATCATCTTCGCGTAGAGCCCCAGGTACTTCTCTATCTTGTTCAGCATCTGCTGCGTGTACCCCGCCTCCATCAGGTTGCCGAGCTTTATGTGGCATAGGAATGTCACATACACTGGAAGGAGGGGAGGCCTCTCATCCTTGAGCAGCGGCTCGCAGGCCTTTATCGCGGACACGAGTGCCGCCCTGGCCCCTGACGCTAGCCTTGCGGAGTCGTCCCTCAACGAGGTATTCTCCTCCATGAAGCCTTCGCGGTCGTACTTTATCATGGATATCTGGTAGTTCGACTGCTTTATCAGCGCCAGCGCCTTCGCGTAAAGGTAACCTGGGTCCTTTCCGTTTGCGTACAGGCTGTCATATGCGGCCAATGCAGCCGCATAATCGTTCGCAGCGATCTTTTCCGTCAATGCTTCAAGTGCCGCGAAGAGGGGTTGGTTCTTTGCCTTCATCGTGTCTATATCCGAGTATTCTGGCATCTCGCAATTAGAGCAGACGCACTCGCTGCCCAGAGAGGTTGTTCGCTCGCCGCAGTACTGGCAGAGGAAGGTGCTGCCCCGCTTCACCGCGTTGTCGAGTGCGCGCAGATAATCCTGGACTCCCATAATATACACTAATGCTTCAAAACTTTATAGCTTTTTGAGCACCGTGAATAGGTGCATCTTGTCGTACGGCTCCAATCTTATCTTCTCGAGCACCTCGAACTGCCCGGAAAGGGAGCGCAGCTCGCTCTCGAAGACTTCCTTCGGGTCCTTCGAGACGTCGACGCTCTGCGACTTTATCACAAAGTAGGCGTAGCCCCCTTTCTTCAGGAACCTCGAATTTATCTTAAGTATGCTCGCCTGCTCCCTAGCTGATACGTCTTGGTATATAACGTCGCACTCCTCCATAGATTCCTTGTACGAGTCTATGTACCTCGCGTCTGCGAGTATTGGCAGCATATTCTGCCGGTCTTCGCATACCTTTATCAGCTCCCTCATGTTTCGCTCAGACAGTTCTATGCAGTAGAGCCTACCGTCTGACGCAACGTCGCTTATGTGGCTTGCTGTGGTGCCCGTCGCTGCGCCTATGTAGAGTACTGCGCTCTTGTCGTTGAACTCGAAATGCTTAAGCCCGTTCAGTATCGCAGCGGCGAGCTTGCTCCTATAAGGGTTCCACAGCCTGTACTCCTCTCCGTTGCTCTGCGCAAGCTCCTCGCTGTAGGACCTCACGCCAGGCACTATGCTCTTCGTGGCGAGCTTGCCGTCTATCCTGTAGACTCCCGTGAACATCTCATTTACTTTCATGAAAGACGCCAGGTGCATACCTGAAAGTAGCCCTACTAGGATTGGTCACAGCAGTATTTATTGTATTGCCTGAGCGTAGCTTATCAGCCTTCTCGCCAGGTTGCTCTTGCCCATTACCCTGCTGTACTCGCTCTCCCCCATCACGGCCATCCTGCCTTCCTCCGCAGTCTCTATCTCTAGCTGCTCCTCCATCACATCCGATGCCTCGTCCTCCAGGGAGATTATCTCCTCTGAGATCTCTGCCGGAAGCTTCGCCTGCATCGCGAGGTAGCTCATCGATGCCTTCTGCGGCGGGTCCTTCTTCGTCCTTGCCATCACCAGCGCTCTGAGGACCCTCTCGATTGCGCTGTTGTATAGGAGAGAGGCTGTCACCAACTCCTTTGCGTCCTTGTACCTCCTAGCCAATTCTAGGTCCTTGACGGCCTTCCTTACGAGGTCGTCCCACCCAGGACGTTTGCCTCCCACTTTCTCACCTCTACCAAATCTCAAAACTAGATTTAAATACTTTCTAAGTATTTAGGTATAAGGCGATACAGGAGCTTTACCTTTTGTGCAAAAACTGGGATGAAGATGGATGAACTTCCGACGACCAGGCTGATCTCTGGTCTTGCGTCGCTTGCGACCACCGGCGTCACCCGAGAGGACATAATCAGGCACTTCACGGACCTGCTGAAGGACTCTCTGGGCATCGAGAAGGCGACCGTGAGGGACGTGTCGGACGTGGAAGGAAGATCCGCGATAGGCGGCCATGTCCTCTCAACAAGGAAGCACTTCGTTGACAACAACCTCAGCGAGTACTCGCAGTTTCCGGAACTTATAGGCTACAGCAACGAGGGCTACAAGAGCTACGCTGCCGTTCCAATAATGGCGGATGGTCACGTTATCTGCATACTGGAACTGCTCTCACATTACGAGAACAAGTTCACGCCAGAGGCGCTAAGCAGCATGTCTGCGGCCGTCCTTCTCCTGGGCTTTGCGCTCGCGTACAAGGCAGAGTCGGCAAGGAGCAACAGGCTGGCTGGATACTTCGACGCGGTCTTCAACAGCGACAACCCGCAGATGCTGATATCGCCGAATGGCACTCTGATAAAGGTGAACAAGGCGGCCGCGAAGGCGCTCAGGGTGCAGACGGGCAGCAACCTGAAGGAGTCGTTGGGGGTAGAGTACTCAAGCGTGCTCTCGATTGCGGCTGGCAGGTCCCCCGGTGCGCTCGCGATAAACATAGACGGGGTAAGCCGCACGTACTCGGCGATGGCGAGCAGGGCAAGCGAGACCCTAGTCTATCTATCATTGCAGGACATATCCGAGATGTCCTCGTTCAGGAACGCAATGCAGTCGATTGACCAGAGCAGCGATGCAGTAATCGTCTTCACCGACGTCCTTCTCAACATGACGGGCTCGACCGAGAACTTTAGCAAGGTCTTGGGATACGACAGGAACATAATGGTCGGCAAGCCGATAACTGATATAGCATCCGGTCAGGAGAAGAGCGACTTCGAGCACTCCGTGAAGAACGGGGAGAAGAACCCTCGGGCGAGAATAGACCTCCTGACGCTCGGAGGCTATCCCATAAGGATGCGGTTCTCTTCCGCGAAGGCGCTTGACGGATATGCGATAATGTTTGTCAAGTCCGACGCAGAGAAGTACGTCCAGGACTTGCGCGAAGGCCTTGACGACTTCATAAGCAACGCTGCCGAGATGGTCATACGGGTGAGCGACCTCGGTTTCGTAACATCATGCAACATCGCAACAGAGTCGAACCTGGGATACACAAGAGATGAACTCTCCGGCAAGGACATAAGGAGCCTGTACAAGGATCCAACAATAGTAGACCGCGACATGACATACGCGAGGAACATGGGCAAGCCCGACAACTCTTATGTTGACATAGTGCGCAAGGACGGAGAGCTCGTGCCCGGAACGCAGTCCATCAGGCTGCTCACAGACATAGAGGGCAACAGGGAGTACCTCGTTGTGGTGAGGGAGCTACTCACGAAGAGGATACTGGTAGACAAGGAGAGCGAGCTGCAGAGGAACGCAAGGGATATGAAGAAGCTCAGGATGACCGGCGAGCTGAAGTCGCAGTTCATATACAACATATCGCACGAATTGAAGAGCCCGCTAACGAGCATAAAGGGCTACGCGAAGCTGCTCATCAACGAGGAGTACGGCACGCTGAACGAGGAGCAGAAGCAATACCTAGAGATAATATCCAATGAATCTGACAGGCTCATGCAGATAATACAGCAGGTGCTCGACTCTGCGAGGCTGGAGGCGCAGAAGGTGAAGCTGGACCTGAAGGAGGTCGACCTGAAGATGCTGGGCGACAACCCGAGCATACAGGCGCTCAGGGAGAGCGCTACAGAGAAGGGCCTCAAGTTCAACTGGAAGGTGGACTACAATGTTCCGAACGTGCTTGCGGACCCGAGCAGGCTCATCCAGATATTCGTGAACCTGATAAACAACTCGATAAAGTTCACCGAGAAGGGCTCCATAGAGGTGCACATATTCAACAAGACGCGCAGCAAGATACAGTGCGACGTGATAGACACAGGGATAGGCATAAGCGAGGAGGACCAGCAGAAGCTCTTCAAGAAGTTCTACCAAGTACCAACGAAGAAGGGGCTGGCCACGCAAACTGGCGCGGGCACCGGCCTCGGCCTATCGATAACAAGAGAGCTTGTAAAGCTGCACGGCGGCGACATATCCTTCAAGTCGCAGCTCGGGAAGGGCACCACCTTCTGGTTCACACTGAGGATCAATCCGAAGAACGTGAAGCAGAAGCAGTGATCAGATAATCTCTATGCCGCACGAGTTTCCAGCCGCGACTACCTCTGAGGCAAGCGACTGCAGCGAGCTGAACGAGAGATCCTTGAATGGACCGCTCAGCGTCGTGTTCGTTATCTCACCAGTGGTCAGGTTCATTATCAGGACTAGCGCGGGGCCTGTGGTCTCGGCTGAGGCCGATACCGTTGAGTATGTTACGGCGTAGCTGCCGTTGCCCACGTTCGATATGTTGTACGTCAGGTCGTAAGGAGTGAATACGGTTGCATTCCAGTAGTCGAACGGCGGAACAGGAGCGGTAAGCTGCATGCGTATGTACGTGCCGTTGTACAGCGCAGGCGAGCAGTTCTTCGAGTTCTCATAGTAAGTAGTATAGTTGGCCATCAGCCCGTACCAGTCGCTCTCCTCCAGGTAGCTCTGTATCCTCGTATAGGCGGCCTTCGTCTGGTTGTATATCGTTGACGTGCTCGATGTTGTAGTAACCTGTATTACCGTCGTGGTGAAGTTGCTCGACGCCTGCGCCACCGCGTGTATCCTCGAGAAGTCTGGTGTTACATCCAGGTAGGCCTGCAGCGGATCGAGCGTTATCTTGGCAGCAGTTCCGTTGACCGAGTCGAGCTTTATCTCTATGTTAGCATAAGAGGTCCCAAGGTTCACCCTTGTGTAGTTGCCGAGCAACAGCGTTACATTCTCGGCCGTGTTCTGGAGGACAGGGGACTTAACTATGTATACATACGCTGTCCCATTCGCTCCGGAGCTCCCGTGCAGCGACAGAACATACTCCGAACCGCCGCTCTTTATGACTACCGGAGTGCTCTTCAGCGTCATAGTCGTGGGTCCGCTTATGTTGGTGGATCCGCCGCTTACGAGCAGCACCGCAGCTGCGATTACAATAACAACAACTGCAATGGCGCCTATGAGCAGGAAGGTTCTCTGCACCTTTACACCAGCTCTATATCCAACTTATCAGATATAAATAACTTGTGTAGGGCTTCGGGCGCAAAACTTGCTGTAAATCCGCAATCCTGCAAAGCCTAATATTCTTTATGTTGATATCAGTTAGGCGATTGGATGGCGGCGAACGTTCCTCTCAAGGAGGAGATAGTATCTGTAGTTAACGAGAAGCAGCAGGTGAGCTACAACGAGCTCAGCGACATGATGTTCAGCCAGGGCGTGTCAGAGGTGGACCTCAAGGATTCCCTCAAGGAACTGGAATCATCCAAGCTGATAGCATCGAGGAGCAGCGGCGGCGTCCTTACATATTACATACTGCAGCAGGAGGAGGCCCTCAGGAGGGTCCTGATCATAGAGGACGACAAGAACATAAGCAAGCTCATGGCCCTATCGATAGGCAAGGGCTTCGAAGTAGGCCAGATATACGATGGAGGGGAGGCGGTCAAGGCTATACGGACTGTCAGGCCTGATCTTATCATACTGGACCTAATGCTGCCGAACAAGGACGGCCTGGAGATCTGCCAAACGATAAAGAGCGATCCGGACACGAGCAACATCGTCGTGATACTTGTGAGCGCGATGGATCCCACGAGCAACCGCTTCAAGGGGCTTAAGTACGGGGCAGACTACTACATAAAGAAGCCGTTCGACCCGAGCGAGTTGCGCACCCTCGTCACGATATTCCTGAAGAAGAAGGGCAAGAAGTTCGACCCGTTGATAGACCTGCCTGATGAGGAGAGAATATCGAAGGAGGTCGAGCGGTCAATCAAGGAGAGCAGCGCCTACCTCATAGGCACGCTCAAGGTGGAGGGCCTGGCGGCTTACGTGAGGAGGTTCGGGGAGCACGCAGGCCTTGTGATACTCAGGCTGCTCTCGCAGCTCATCCAGGATTCGATAAGGAGCAAGAGCCCGGGACTCTTCGCCGGATTCCTCAACAGCGACGAATTCGTAATAGCTGGAGTGAAGGAGGACGTGCGCACAGTCGTTAACGAGATAAGCGACGAATTCTCGGCAGTCCTTCCATTCATAATCCAGGACGCAGGATACAAGCTGCTCGACCTCAACCTGGATAGTCTATTCGAGTCGAAGGAGGTGCCCAAGCTCTCAATAACGTTCGACGAGTCGGACAGGAACATGATAAAGCAGAGAAGGAGCGAGATACTGAAGAACAGGGGCGGCTTCCAGGGCGACATTGGTTCGTACACATACGAGGAGCTGCAGAGGCTCTTCGACATGAAGGACCTTGACGTTAAGATAACGAGGGATAGCGACGGAGTCAGGCTCCACATTGGGAAGAGGGCCGAGCGAGAGGATGGAAAGGAGGACTGATGCCCGAAATAGGAGGGCGCAGTTCGCACTGGACTTCATGGTCTCGTACGGCATGGTCATACTTGCGATAGCGATTGCCCTCTTCATTATATACGAACTGGGCGCGTTCAACCCGCAGCTCTCGCCAGGCTACTGCAACGCCGCGCCATCCTTCTCGTGCGGCGGATTAGCGCTCTCCACAAACGGTGTATTCACCGTGCTCATCTCGCAGTCGCTCGGCGGCGCGATAACCATAACTGGCGCGGCGTGCTCAACAGAGGTCAATGGGACGGGCACAGGACCCAAGTACGGCAATGTTGACATAATAGGCGCCAATGCTTACTACCCAAGCGGAGGCTTCACTCCCAAGACAGTGCTCACAAGCACGACATCGAAGAAGATAAGCCTCTACTGCTACTCATCATCGAGCAACCTTCCCGCGAAGGGCTCGCTCGGAAGCACCTTCGTGGGCTACCTCTGGCTGAACTACACGTACACAGGGCTTCCGAGCAACTATCCGATAATGCAGCAGGTAATCACCTTCAGCACGGACTACGCCGCGCAGGGCCCCTCTGTCACCACATCTACCTCTGTTTCAACCACATCCCTATCAAGCACCTCGACCAGCACAACGTCCACGTCCTCTAGCACCACCACCAGCAGCTCGTCCACCTCGACCACGCTGCCGTACGCGCCGCCGGTGCTCACTCTCAACCCGAACAGTATATCGCAGGGCGGCACATCCGTGGTCACCGCGATCTGCGCTTCCGGGGACACCTGCCATGCAGAGGCGCCGCTCGGCACTCTGGTATGCTCCGGCACAACAACGTGCACCGCGGACGTCTCACCGTCGTCGAGCACGGTCTACTACGCAAACGACCTGACGATTGGCGTGAACTCCATAGGCAACACCCTTACCGTCACTACGGCTGCGCCGCCTGTACTAACAATAACCCCCAGCGTAATAACGACGGCGCAGAGCGCTACGATAAATGCGATCTGCACCCCAAGCACCGACACCTGCGACATAGATTACCCGGCGCTAGGCACCCACCTGAAGTCCGGAACGGGCAACGCAATGTATGTGGCGTCGGGCCTCTCCGCCGGCACGTATACCTACTACGCGAACGACCTTACATCGGGCGTGAACTCCATCGGCAACACCCTCAAGGTAACCGCTGTGCTGGCGCTGGACAGCTCCAACTCTGTGAGGGCGAGCTCGGCGAACACGGTAAGCATGTTCCTCTCGACCTCGAACTCGCCAGACGTCATACTTGTATACGGTGGCGTGTCCACCACGAATGCGATAACGGCAACCCTGTCGGATTCAAGCGGCTTGGCCTGGGACTTGCAGATGCAGGGCAACGGAATCGCATCAAACTACTTCTGGAATGCGATTGCGCCATCCCCCCTCACGAACGACAAGATAACGCTCACGTTCTCGGCAAACGGGGTGGGCAATGTCGGCTTGATTGCACTGGCGGTGAGCGGAGCGAACACGATAAGCCCGTTCGACAGCCACTCTGGGCTGCCCACGAACGTCATCGGGACAACTGCAGGAACGTCGGCCTCCGTGAGCATCTCGACCAGCAACGCCAATGACATGGTGGTGGTCCTGGGCGGCATCTCGTCAACGCCGACCAGCATAACTGGGAGCAACATCATAGTGGCGCAGACCACAGGCACGCCAAGACCAGTTGCAGGAGGCTATAACATTGTTTCAACGACCCTCACTTCCAGCCAATTCGGCTTCCACTGGACCAGCTCTGATACCTACTTCTTCTTCGGGGATGCGCTGCGGCAAACCTCATAGCGAAGCGTTGATGCTCAGGCCCGTATGCACGGCATAGATAATGCTATAAATAGGTGACGATTGTTAATATTAGAGTGGTTATTTGCGACCAAATACCATCCTACGCGCAGCCCTACTCGCGGCTTTCTTATCTTTGATGCTCATTCCGCTCAGCTCGGCCACCTACATCACGATACTGCAGCCCTTCAACTACACCGTCAACGCGCAGAACAGCACCCTCTATCTCGGCAAGGACGGACCAGGCCAGACCTTCTATGTGACCATATCGGCGGCTACGGCGAACAGCACAGGCCCGGTGAACAACCTGGGATGGAACAAGTTCGTTGTATCTGGGCTGCCGAACGGATGGATCGCCCAGAACTCCTCATTGTACACGCCCACACTATCGGTGAAGATAACCCCAGCGGCAGACACCCAGAACGGCTCATATGGGTTCAACCTGACGGCCGTGAATGTAGGCAACTACTCGAAGCTGGGAGCACTTAGGTTCAGGGCGATAGTGAACGTCACGCCCGACGTCTTCAAGCTGAATGTCACTCCAGTGACAGTGTACGAGAAGGCGGGCACCTCGACTGACATAAACGTCTCGATAAACAATACGGGCGTATCGGACAGCCTCTTCGTGATAAGCGTGAATGGAATACCCGCATACAACATAACGCAGAGCGTGATAGCGCTGCACCACACGACCGAGAGGTTCACCTACCCGGTAACGGTCAGCGAGCCGGGAGTCTACAGCGTCAACATAGACGTAAAGTCTGTAGCGAGCTCCCTGATATCAAAGCAGCTGAACGTCACTCTCATAACGAAGGCCACGGTCCTCAGCGACTATTCCGCGATAGGCAGCGGCATAGACACCTTCCCGATCATTTACGAGCCGGTGTATGCTGTGATGTACCTGATAAGCAGGCTCTTTGCGCAGTAAGCAAAAGGCTCAAAAAGGCTAAGCACTAATCATTATCCTAAGCCCGAATAGCTCAGTGGTAGAGCGACTGGCTGTTAACCAGTAGGTCGCAGGTTCAATCCCTGCTTCGGGCGCTATATCGGCAAGGATATTAAACTCATTGCCCATTTGTTATCAGTTTCAATGGACCTTGCAGGTAAGTTTGGACGAATACAGGGCATCAAAATCTTAAGCTC
>JASHRX010000016.1 GCA_030037075.1 Microcaldota archaeon
AACCCCCTTACCGAATTCCATGATTGTTACGTCAAGGGTTCCTCCTCCTAAGTCATAAACAAGTATCTTCATGTTCCTGTTTGCCTTGTCCAGGCCGTATGCTAGTGCTGCAGCAGTAGGCTCGTTGACCAATCTTACAACTTCCAACCCTGCAATCTGGCCTGCGTCTTTTGTCGCCTGCCTCTGATTGTCGTTGAAGTAAGCCGGAACGGTTATCACCGCCTTCGTTACCTCTTCTCCCAGATACGCCTCCGCGTCCTTCTTTATCTTCTGAAGTAGCGTAGCCGACAATTCCTGTGGTGTGTACTCCTTGCCCATTATTCTGTACTTGTAGTCCGTTCCCATCCTTCTCTTGAAGGCTGTCACAGTTCCGTCGGGGTTAGCAACCGCCTGCCTTCTTGCAGGCTCTCCGACCAATCTCTGCCCGTCCTTCGTGAAGGCCACGTAGCTCGGGAATGCCTTCCCATACAAGGTCGTTCCTTCTCCGCTCGGTATTATCACCGGGCGTCCGCCCTCAAGCACAGCCGCGGCTGAGTTTGAGGTTCCAAGATCTATTCCAATTATTTTTGCCATTTGTTTCACCTAAAATATCATGCCTTCTTTATCGCCTTCTCGAGTCCCTTGTGGAATCTGCCCATAATGTAGAAGAAAATAAAAGCCACAATTATCGCGGCGACGCCTCCTGTCACATGCAGCGACGTGCCGATCAGGGTGCCGATTGCACCTATGAAGAAGATCCACGCGTAATTATCATATCCGGCCTTCGCGTCCTGCCAGACGTGATAGATGTAATGGTGGTGCTTCATCTTGTGCTTCATTTCTTCTCCTCCTCTTCCTTTGCGATTATCACCGATGCTGGTCTCAGCATCATTCCATTGAATGTGTAACCCTTCTTTATCACTTCCAATATCGTTCCCGGCTTCTTCTTGTCCGGCCTCGACACTACTATCTCGTGCTTGTAAGGGTCGAATACCCCTTTGGTATCCAACTCCTCAAGCCCCTCTTTCTTCAATGAATCTACAAGGTTCGAGTAGACCATCTCTATGCCCTTGGCGAGGCTCCTGTCCTGGTTCGAGTCTAGTGATAGCATTGCCAGCTCGAATTCATCAAGCACGGGTAGCAGCTTCCTCACCATCTCGGCTTTTCCGATCATCTGTGCCTTCTCGACGTCAGACTTCGTCCTTTTCTTGTAGTTGTCGAACTCTGCTGCCAGTCTGAGCATTCGCTCCTTGAGTTCAGCGTAATCCTCCCTCTTTTCCTCTTTTACTTGTCCTTCTGCCTCTTCATTCTCGGTAATTTAATCACCTCTCCGCTTCTTGCAGTGAAGAGCCTGTCGAATTCCTTCGCCATGTCAAGCATCCTCTGCATCTCCCTGTCTATGTCATACTCCAATTCCTCCACAACCCTTGTCATCTCGTTTGCTCTCAGGAAGTACTTCCTTCCCTTCTTGACCACTATGCCTGTTTCTATGAACCTGTTGAGATGGTAGATGACAGTGCTTCTTGGAATCTCCTTGTCGAACTTCAGCTCAGAGCTCGAGAGCCCATTCATACCCTCCTTGGCGGCATAAGCAAAGTCCTTCAGTATCTGCTCCGCGATGCTGTCCTTCTGGTCGCCCGACAGCCCTAAAACGGCTGCGAACCACCTAAGCATCTTCTCCGGGTCGTCCTCGTCAGGCCTCTCGATTACCCTGATCTCTATCTTCTCCATTCAAGACCCCACCCTATATTATGCGCACAAAGATATAAATATCTTTCGATTAGTAGATGTTTTATCTGATATATCAACTAAAAGTTGACATATAATATGATAAATCTGACTAGTATAATACAGATACTGAGGCCTAACCCTTCTTTAGCGGATCCTCAACAACAGCCGTCTGTAGCAGATCCAGCTGCCCTTTCAATGCCTGGCGCGCTAGGCCTATTGCTGCATTGACCCTGGCAAGGTTTGTGCCAGGAGAATGGGCAAAGACCAAGGCGTTCTGCACCTCCGTGAACCTCTCTTCAGGCATGCCAGAGTATGCGGTGCTCAGCTCCCTTGACCTCGATCCCCTAATTAGGAGGCCGCCTGTCAGCGGGTCCATGTAGTATGAGTAAAACTCGTCAAGGTGGCCGTGCTTTAGTATGTACTCCAGCGAGGGGATAATACTCTCCTTATGCACTTTCACGGCGGGATGGCCGCTTGGAAGCCCTTTTCGGGAGCTCCCGATCAGGCCGCGTTCGCCCTTCCTCACAACATCCACGTGGCCTCGCATCTCCTCCTTCAATTCCCATTCGTGCTTCTGGCCCTCGGGCAGCTTTGCCAAAGTGGGGCGCTCATCCGCGCCCTCATCCTTTCTGGGCTTTGCGGCTGCGCGTTCCAGTCTCGGTGCGGAACCTATCGGTGCAAAGATAAGCTTGGCTACAAAGAGCTCGGAGGCCGTGAGTCCTTCCCTCGGTTTTGATGGAGATGCCTTACCTTCCATATTGATCAGATAGACATCTGTTTTCCAGATATATATTATTTGCCCTTGCCTTTCGGGTGCAGCTCAGCCACTTTGTCGAGGGCAATCCTGAGCCACGGGGTGAAGTTCTTTGGAGTTTTCTCTATGCTCTCCTTCAGTTCATCCAGGCTTATCCAGCGCCACCCATCAGCCTCATCCGGATTCGGCCTCGGATCCTTGTCATAGTTGCCGAATATGACGTGGTCGAACTCGTTCTCGGTCAGGCCGTTGCCAACCTCTGCGGTGTACGTGAATGAGAATACCTCGTGCATGTCACAGTCGAATCCCATCTCCTCCTTAAGTCGTCTATGCGCCGCCGCGATGACCGTCTCTCCTGGCGCAGGGTGGCTGCATACAGTGTTTGTCCACATGCCGCCCGCGTGGTACTTCGCCGCGGACCTCCTCTGCAGCATGGTTTCCCCCTTTGAGTTGAATATGAAGATCGAGAAGGCCCTGTGAAGTTTTCCGCCGTTCTGGTGTGCCTTGAGCTTCCCCTCAGTACCTATCTGGTTGTCATTCTTGTCAACGAGGATCACCCTAGGTTCCATAATATCCAATAGTAATGCCAATAAGGAATATAAGAGTTTACTTCTCGCTTATTGCCTCTATTACTTTCTTTGGCTCAACAAGAGCGCTCTGGCAGACATTGCCGGTGCACACATACGCAGTCGCCTTCCCGGATACTGGCTCCATTGTCCTCGTAAATTCTGTAAGCCTGTCTATCTCTTTATCTTTTATGACAATGAATAAGCTTGGATTGAATCCCTTCCTTATCTGCCCGGCGAACTTTATCGAATCGGATTTTCTGCCCGAAACAATCACCACCTCGTAAGATTTCCTCAGTGCAAGGAAGAGCGCTGAGAGAGCGAAGGGCGCGTACGAAGGGTTCTTTGCAAGAGCGCCTGAGAGCGCATCTGAGAGTCTTCCTGCAGAGACCTCCAGCTTCGGTATTCCTGTAAGCCTGGACAATGCGAGAAGCGCGTACAATGCTGCCGAGTTGCCCGAAGGCACTGCGTTGTCGAAGGTCTGCCTGTCGCGGACTAGTACGACCTCTGATTCATCTGAGGTCGAGTAGAAAGAGCCCGTCTCCTTGTCTATGAAGTGCTTTTGGACTTCCTCCATGAGCACCAAGGCCTTCTCCAGATATTGAGAGTCGAAAGATGCCTCATACAGCCCTGTGAGGCCCCATGACATGAACGCGTAGTCGGTCAGGTAACCTTCCATGTTTGATCCGTGCATGTGAAGGAGCTTGCCGCCCTTCACCATCTCGCCAATGACGAAGTCCGCGGCGGATTTTGCCGCGCTTAGGTATCTCTCATCGTTGAGCGCTATGGAAGCCTTCGAAAGCGCGGCTATCATGAGCCCGTTCATGTCCGCGAGTATCTTGTCATCTGTGTTTGGCCTCGTTCTTTTTATCCTGAGCGCGAAGAGCTTGTTCCTTGCGATGTCCAGCCGCTTCTTCATTGTGTCAAAGTCAATCTTCAATTCGTTTGCTACCGCCTCGGGTTTGTCATCCATGTGGAGCGCGACAATCCCTTGGCTTTCCTTGACAGGGTAGACGGAGAAGAAGAGCTCGCGGTCTCCCGGGCCAAGTGTATTGTATATCTCGTCGTACGTGAAGGTGTAGAATTTGCCTTCCAGGTCGTCGCTGTCCGCATCGAGTGCCGTGTAGAAGGCACCTTCCTTTGATGAAAGCTCCCTGATAACGAAATCTAGCGTTTCTCTTGCTGTCCATTCATAGCTGCTCTTGTTGGTTATCTGGAATGCCTCAAGGTAGACCATTGAGATGAGTGCCTGGTCGTAGAGCATCTTCTCGAAATGCGGAACGTTCCACATCATGTCTGTTGCGTACCTGTGGAAGCCGCCACCTATCTGGTCGTAGACGCCGCCCATGCGCATGCACTCGAGGGTACGCTCCACCATCGACAAGGATAACTTGCTCTGTGTGGCGTGCCAGTAGCGCAGCATGAACATCAGGTTGAGAGCCATCGGGAACTTGGGCGCCTCGCCGAACCCGCCGTTGTCGAAGTCGAACATCTCCGACATCTTCTTGAACGCATCATCGAATATCTTCGAACCAAGTTTTTCTACAGTGCGTTTCTTGTCCTTGGAAATCGCATCCTCAAGGCTCTGCGCGTTCTTCAGTATCGCATTCCGGTCATTCTCCCACGCAGCCGCGACGTTCTCAACGAGGTCCTTTACGCCTATCATGTTGAACCTAGGCTCCTTTGGAACATATGTGGTGACGTAGAAGGGCCTCTTCTCAGGAGTAGCAATGACTGTGAGCGGCCAGCCTCCAGACCCTGTCATCATCTGGCAGACCTTCATGTAAACATTGTCAACGTCTGGCCTCTCTTCTCGGTCCACCTTTATGCAGACGAATGTCTTGTTGAGCAGCTCCGCGACTTCGTTGTCCTGGAAGGACTCCTTCTGCATCACGTGGCACCAGTGGCATGTCGAATAGCCAATGGATATGAACAGAGGCTTGTTCTCCTTCCTCGCCTTCGCAAATGCCTCGTCGCACCATGGATACCAGTCAACAGGGTCGTGCTCGTGCTCGATGAGATAAGGGCTTCTCTGCCCGACAAGATGGTTGCCCCCCTTTTCCATGAAGAATTTTCCGCATAAATCTATTTATAACGCATGACGCGCCAGAATGGAATAGAAAGGGTTAAAAATTGGCTTTATGATAGAGATTAAAGTCGAATGATCGCATGTATCCTCAACCTCAGTCCGACTCAGCCTCTCCAGGCGCAGCAGAAAGCCCGCAGAGCACATACGTTCCAAGGAAGAAGGGCGCAAAGACCATCGAGATAATAGCAGTGATAGTCATCGTTATAGCGGCCATCGGGGCGCTCGTCTATTTTGGCAGCACCTCCGGCAAGCATACAGGGACCACGACCATTCCGTCGGGTCCAATTAACGGCACAACAACCATATCTCAATCAGGGCCGACAATCCCGACGCCATCATACGTCTACCTGTACTACCTGGGAGCCGGAAACGCAACAGCAATAAGCAGCTCGCTCTCCGCTCAGAATATAACATTGCAGTACAGGTCTGGCTCAATCAACGCGAGCTACAACCCCTCTGACGGCTACACGTACCTACCGGTGACCAACGACACCGTTGAGGTGCTAAGGAACGGCTCAGTTGTAGGTAGCGTGCCTTTGAAGCTCGCTAGCAGCATGGTGGGCGAGGTCTACGACAACGTGACAGGGGATACCTACTTCGTGAGCTGCCTCACATCCACGAACAGCTACTACGCGTTTGTACTATCTGATAATGCGCTGCTCTACACTGTGCAGCTGCCAGCATGCCCGACAGGCCAACTCGCCTACAACAGCCAGAACGGCGACGTTTACGTTGCCACATTCGCTGATTCATCAGGAGTGCCGCATGTGGTGACCCTGGACAAGGGCCAGATTGCGGGAGAGCTCAACTTTAACGGGACGCCGGTGAGCGTCTTCTATGACAGCGTGAACCATTACCTTTATGTTTCGACAGTGGCGAACACATCGCATACATACATATACAGCGGCACGAGCCTGGCTGGCTCGCTCCCGATCGCCATGTTTGGGATTACAGAGAATACGCAGAACGGTTATGTGTACGGAGGGGTCGTGGGACTCGGGAGCTCTGTCGAGATGGTGAACGGGACGACAGACCTGGGCAGGACATTCGTGAGCGGGGGCCTTCTCCTGCAGGTGAGATACAACTACGTAGCTAACGCAACATATGCGCTGACAACGCACGGCATCTCTGAGATAAAGGGAACGGGCGTTGTCGGAAACGTCACAGTTTCCGGATCCACTCTATCTTACATAGGAAGCGACCCGAGCAACGGTTACATCTACCTCTTCTTTGCGTCGCCGTCATCGACGACCGGAACCAGCGGCAGCATATACGTAATAAAGGGATCGAGCGTCGAAACGACCATACCGGCTAACTTCACAACATCGAGCGTGCTCTTCGCATACAACCCGAAGAACAGCTACATGTACATAACTGGAGGCGGCACACTCTACGTGGTTAATGGCGCCAACCTGGTCAAGACCCTGCCGGTAGGCGGGTACACCTCCGCAATGAGCGTGGGCAACTGACCTTACTTCTTCGTATTCTCTATATACTTTTCTAGGCATAAGATAGTCAGGTGCAGCAATGCTCTTCGATGGGGGTGTCAAAGAGGTTACGATGGAGAATCTAGAGGCGCTCCTCAACAGCTCCTTTGACGCCAAACTGTCAGCGGTTGACAACCGCTCGTCATACCTGGTGCACACGACAGAGCACGCAAGGTCGCTGTTCACCTCAGCTTGCGACAGCTTTGAAAGAAGCAACCGCAAGCCCGACATGGAAATGCTCTGGAGGGCGACGAACGAGCAGCACATAATGGAGCAGAAGGTGCAGTATGTAACTGCCCTTAGAAGGATACTGAAGACTGATTACATCGCGGACACAAAGACATTGTACTCCTCGTATCAATCCACATTGACGAATGCAAGGACGCTGCTTGAGGACCTGCTCAAGCTGAACAACAAGTTCAGGATGGTCCTGGAGGCATACGCGAACGACCTAAACTCGTTCAAGAGCGCGTTCACCACGATGGACAGGGCGGTGAA
>JASHRX010000017.1 GCA_030037075.1 Microcaldota archaeon
GCTCGAACAGGCGCGCAACGCTGCAAGGCTACCATCTATAGTCAAGAATATGCTGGTGATGCCTGACGGCCATGAGGGTTATGGCCTGCCAATAGGAGGCGTGGCGGCTTCCGACGCCAATGACGGCATAATATCGCCTGGGATGATAGGCTTCGACATAGGGTGCGGAGTCAGGCTCATAAAGACAAACATAACAGAGAAGGAACTCAAACCAAAACTTAATCACCTCATGGATGCGCTCTTCAAGAATGTGCCGAGCGGCGTGGGCAGCAAGATGCAGCACGGCCTAACGCAGAAGGACCTTGCTGGCATAGCGACAGAGGGTGTAGGATACATAATAGGCAAGGGCTACGGCTTCCATGAGGACACGGAGAGGATAGAGGAAGGAAGTCACATGAAGGGAGCCGACACGAGCAAGGTGAGCGAGCTGGCAATGCAGAGAGGCATGCCGCAGCTTGGAACCCTTGGAGCAGGCAACCACTTCGCTGAAGTGCAGAAAGTCGACAAGATATTCGATGAAAAACTTGCAAAGGCTTACGGCCTAGAAGAAGGAATGATTGCTATAATGCTGCATAGTGGCTCAAGAGGATTTGGCCACCAGATATGCAGTGACTACATAAGGGTGCTCATCGACTACCAGAAGAAGCACAACATAACGATACCGGATCCAGAGTTGGGATACGCACACGTGGGCTCGAAAGAAGCGAATGACTACTGGGCGGCGATGTGCGCGGGAATAAACTTCGCGTTCGTGAACAGGCAGATAATGACGCACTTCATAAGGAAGAGTTTTGAAGACACATTTGGAAGGAAGGCGGAGGACATGGAGATGGAGCTCGTCTACGACCTCTGTCACAACACAGCAAAACTGGAAGAGCACAACGTTGACGGCAAGAGAATGAAGCTTTATGTGCACAGGAAGGGCGCAACGCGTGCTTTCGGGCCAGGTAGAGAGGAGGTATCAAAGATTTACAGGGATTACGGGCAACCTGTCCTGATTCCGGGAAGCATGGGAACCGCAAGCTACGTGCTTGCCGGCAGGAAGGAGAGCATGGAGGAGACCTTTGGCTCTTCATGCCATGGCGCCGGCCGTGTCATGTCAAGACACCAGGCCTTGAGAGAGATCACATCGAAGAAAACGCTTGACACGATGAAGAAAAAGAATATCGAAATCAGGGTGCGCAGCAAGAAACTGGTAAGCGAAGAAGCAGAATGGGTCTACAAGAACGTCGATGATGTGGTCGCCACAATCGCAGGAGCAAGGATATCCAACATAGTTGCCAAGCTCGTGCCACTAGGAGTCACGAAGGGCTGAGCTTCATTAGCTTTTTATATATTCTCTCACAAACATTATTGCGGATTTTCAGTCCAAATCTTCATGCTTAATCGGTGAAACGAAATGGTAGTAGCAGATCCAGAATATGCGATCGCTGCCGCTATTGCTATTGCAGGCGGCCTGATTGGAACAGGAATGGCGC
The DNA here is from genome assembly GCA_030037075.1 of Microcaldota archaeon. Classification (GTDB taxonomy): domain Archaea; phylum Micrarchaeota; class Micrarchaeia; order Micrarchaeales; family Micrarchaeaceae; genus JAJZAB01. Next base: position 1,479 of record JASHRX010000017.1, read on the forward strand.
AGCAAGGTATAGGCGCAGCGGGTATGGGGATAATAGCTGAACGTCCAGAGAAGTTCGGACAGGTTCTGTTCTTCTTTGTGATACCTGAGACACTATGGATAATCGGATTCGTCCTTGGTCTTATATTGCTATTGCAGATACTGTGAGCCGGTAAGAACAGCTGGTAAGCATGGGGCTCCAAGAGATCGTAGGCAAGATAGAGAGCGACGCAGAGGTCAAGGCACGCCAGATAGTGGACGGGGCTAAGGCCGAGGCGGAGAAGACCCTTGTGGATGCGCAAACCAAGGCGAAGCAACGAGTCCAGGAAGCAAGGGAGAAGGCCGCCAACGAGGCAAAGATGATAATAGCGAGAGAGAGCAGCCGCGCGAACGTTGAAGCGTCGCAGATGTACCACGAGAAGCTCAACGAGGAGGTCAACGAATCGATGGACACGATTAGGGACTCGCTCAAGGACTTCACCAAGAGCCAGGATTACCAGAAGCTTCTCCAGAAGCTTATCGCCATGGCGACAAAGGCGCTGGGCGACGATTGCAAGATATATGCTAGGAGCGATGACCTGCCTAAGCTGAAGACTGGCAAGGCGAATGTCATGCAGGCCCAGGAGGACTTCTCTGGAGGAATAAAGGCTACATCGAGCGACGGGCTCATGTCTGTCGATTATACATTGGAAGCGCTGCTCGACAAGACAAAGGACAAGGTCGCAGTGGAACTGCTCGAATACGTGAAATAATGGACTCAACATACACTGGCGCATATGGACGTCTCAAGGGATTGAGGCAGGACTTCCTCACGCCGAGTTTCATCGACCAGCTGGAGCAGAAGGACACCGATGACTTCATGAAGCTGCTGAGCAACACCAGCTACAGAAAGGAAATAGACGAGTTGTCCGGATTGTACAAGCTTCCAGACCTATTCGAAGTCGTAATAAACGCGCACATGATGCGCATGAACAGGAATTCAGCTTTCGCGATGCCGCCGCTCGCGAGGAACATGATATCCGCCTTCATGAGCAAGTACGACATCGAGAACATAAAGACAATCCTGTCATCGAAGAAGCTCGGATACACGGTTGACCAGACGGAGGTCTTCCTTATGGTCCAGAGAAACATTCCGGTTGGGCTCTTCGCAGGCCTGATAAGCCGAGAGGATTACGCGAACATGGCGGCCCAGAAGGATGTAGAAGGAGTTGTGAACTACATAGTGAGGTTCGGCTACGGGGCCGCGTTGCTTAAGTATGTTGATGACGCGAGAAAGTCTGACATATCTAAGATGCTGCTTGCCCTGGATCTGTATTATTACACAAGACTGATAGAGGCGTTCAGGTTCTACGTGGGCAATGAAGGCCTTCTTCTCAACTTCATCAAGGGCCTTATCGACATAAAGAACACGATGACGGTCATAAAGGGAATAGAGCTCGGCATAAAGGACGTGAAGGAGTTCCTGATAAAGGGTGGGGAGATACCAGAGGCGAAGCTTGTTGAGATGTCGCAGAAGCCGATCATGTCCCTGCAGGGCTACATGCCCTTCAAGATAGACTATGCATTTGACTTCTACAAGACCGACCCGTTCGCGGGCTACTTCGAGGCGGCCTTGAAAAGGGAGCTCTACAAGAAGTACCTCAGCCTGTTCAGTGAATCAGGCATATCAGCCGCGCAGATAGTGGGCTTCATGTTCAGGAGCGAGATGGAAAGAGATGAATTGAGGAGCGTATGGCTCGGAAAGTACTACAAGGTAAGCAAGGAACGAATAGAGCACATGAAGATGCTCAAGTACGTGGTATAATGGAATTCGACAAGATTGCCGTGGTGGGTGAACGCGAACTCGTGTTAGGGTTCAAGCTGATCGGCATACACGACGTCTTCATCGCGGGAGGGCAGGACGCGATAGGAAGATTCTCGGAGCTGCTCAACACGAAGCAATACAACCTGATCATGCTGTCAGAGAGCCTTAGAGGCCAGATGGACAGCAACCTGCTGAGGCTTGCGAGCACATCGCTGAAGCCGATTGTCATATTCATACCGATGCCGGGAGCCGGTGCGAGCCAGGAATCGGTCGAAAGGCTCGCAAAGAGAATTCTAGGAGTCGATATTGCTTCATTAAAAGGTGCATAAATGGCAGAGAGCAAAGGAGTCATATACAGGGTGTCTGGGCCGGTCGTCATAGCCGACGGGCTCAAGGAGCCGAAGATGTATGATGTGGTAAAGGTGGGCCAGCAGGGCTTAATTGGAGAGATAATAAAATTGGTGGGCGGAAAGGCCACGATACAGGTCTATGAGGACACTACGGGACTGAAGCCTGGAGATCCTGTAGAAAGTACAGGCGTGCCTCTGTCAGTTACGCTGGGCCCGGGCCTGATAGGATCCATATTCGACGGAATCCAGAGGCCGCTCGACAAGATAAAGGCGAAGAGCGGAGACTTCATCGCACGCGGAGTGAACGTCGAAGCAGTAGACATGAAGAAGAAGTGGCGCTTTGTTCCTACGGCCAAAAAGGGTGACAAGGTGAAGACCGGTGACATAATCGGCGAGGTAGACGAGACCAGCCTTGTTAAGCACCGGGTACTTGTCCCACAGGGAGTGAACGGGACAATATCCGACATAAGCGAAGGAAGCTTTGCACTTGAAGACACAGTTGCATCGCTAGGCAGCGGAAACGACCTTACTCTCATGCAGAAGTGGCCTGTGAGAATAGCAAGACCTGTGATTGACAAGCTACCCCCAGATGTACCGCTGGTTACTGGCCAGAGGGTCGTCGACACATTCTTCCCAATTGCAAAAGGAGGCACGGCGGCCGTGCCGGGGCCGTTCGGAAGCGGGAAGACGGTCATACAGCAGCAGCTCGCGAAGTGGAGCGACAGCGAAATTGTAGTTTATGTTGGATGCGGAGAAAGAGGAAACGAGATGACGGAAGTACTGACGGAGTTTCCGCACCTGGTAGACCCGAAGTCCGGAAGGCCTATTATGGACCGAACAATACTGATAGCGAACACGTCGAACATGCCCGTGGCTGCAAGAGAGGCAAGCATCTACACAGGAATAACGCTTGCGGAATACTACAGGGACATGGGATATAACGTCGCGCTCATGGCAGACAGCACATCCAGATGGGCAGAAGCCTTGAGAGAGATATCAGGAAGACTGGAAGAGATGCCCGGTGAGGAAGGTTATCCTGCTTATCTCGGCAGAAAGGTAGCAGAGTTCTATGAGCGTGCCGGCCGAGTCCATGTCCTCAACGGAGAAGTTGGATCTGTAAGCGCAATCGGAGCCGTATCGCCTCCAGGGGGTGATACATCTGAACCAGTATCACAGAACACGCTCAGGGTAACAAGGGTCTTCTGGGCGCTCGACGCATCGCTCGCGTACAGGAGGCACTTTCCGTCGATAAACTGGCTGAACAGCTACTCACTTTACCTTGATGACCTGAGCAAGTGGTATGCTGACAACGTTGACAAGGAATGGAACAGCATGCGCGCAGGCGCAATGAGCATACTGCAGAAAGAGGCAGAGATAAACGAGATAGTACAGCTTGTGGGTTACGATGCGCTGCCGGAGAAGGAGAAGGAAGTCCTTGACATCGCGAAGAGCATACGAGAGGACTACCTGCAACAGAGCGCATACGATGAAGTGGACACATACGCATCGGTGCACAAGCAGTACCTTATGCTGAAGTCAATACTCTTGCTTGACGAGGCGGAGAGGCACGTTGTAGATAAGGGCGTAATGATCGAGCAGCTCAGGAAGGTTGATGCAAAGCAGAAGATTGCGAGGATGAAGTTCGTGAAAGAGGCAGAGATTGACGGCTACTTCAACGATGTGAGGAGCTCGATAAACGAGATAAGCAAGATGGAGGCAAAAGCGAAGTGATCGAATGAGCGACGTATACTATAGAACAGTGAAGCAGATAACAAGCGTACTGCTTTTCGTAGAGGGTGTGAAGGACGCGGCCTACAACGACCTAGTAGACATAGTGAAGGACGATGGGACGATTGTAACGGGCCAGGTACTAGACAGCCGTGACGGCCTTGCGATAGTGCAGTCGTTCGGAGAGACACGTGGAATGAACGTCGAGAACACAAAGGCGAGGTTCCAGGGCAGCGAGGCGAAGCTCGCGGTCAGCACGGACATGATTGGAAGGATATTCGACGGATTGGGCAGGCCGAGGGACAAGGGCGCGCCGATATACAGCGACGAGAAAGTAAGCATCGTCGGAAGCGCGATAAACCCGTCAGCGAGAGAGGAACCATCGGAGTTCATCCAGACAGGAATATCTACTATAGACTGCATGAACACTCTTGTAAGAGGCCAGAAGCTTCCCATTTTCTCGGGATCAGGACTGCCCCACAACAGGCTTGCAGCACAGATAGCGCGTCAGGCTAAGATTCTTGGAGAGGGAGAGGAGTTCTCTGTAGTATTCGGCGGAATCGGAATAAACAGCGAGGAGGCGAACTTCTTCAGACGCGAACTGGAAGAGACAGGAGCACTTGGCCGAGCAGTCGTATTCCTGAATCTTTCGTCAGATCCCTCTATGGAAAGAATAATACTGCCAAGGCTTGCGCTCACGGCAGCGGAGTACCTTGCTTATGAGGAGAACATGCACGTCCTCGTCATACTCACAGACATGACAAACTACTGTGAAGCACTCAGAGAGGTCTCAGCAGCAAGGGAAGAGGTACCCGGAAGAAGAGGATACCCGGGGTACATGTACACTGACCTTTCAACGATATACGAGCGTGCCGGAAAGATAAAGGGAAGAAAGGGCTCGATAACTCAGATACCGATACTTACGATGCCTGGTGACGACATAACGCACCCGATTCCTGACCTGACGGGATACATAACAGAGGGCCAGGTTGTCCTGAGCAGGGACCTGCACCGAAAAGGAATCTACCCGAACGTAGACGTATTGCCGTCACTTTCGAGGCTTATGAACAAGGGAATCGGCAAGGGGCGCACGCGCGAGGACCACAGAGGCGTCGCCGACCAGCTCTTCTCATCTTATGCAAACGGAAAGGACCTGAGAAGCCTTACCGAGATAGTAGGAGAAGAGGCTCTGAGTGCAAGCGACAAGAGCTACCTCAAGTTCGCAGACGACTTCGAGGAAAGGTTCGTGCAGCAGGACTACTACGAAGACCGTGATATTGACAAGACACTCAGCCTGGGCTGGGATCTCTTCAGCATACTCGACAAGAGCGAGATGAAGAGGGTCAAGGACGAGTTCGTCGCAAAGTACGGGAAGTGGAAGTAATGCCAAAGGGAAACATAAAGACTACAAGGCTCGAGATGATAAGGACGAAGGCTCGCGTCAGGGTGGCCTCGAAAGGGCTATCGCTCCTCAAGATGAAGAGGTCGAGTCTCGTTCTTGAGTTCTTCAAGCTCGCAAGGCAGATACAACTTCTCAGGGAGAACCTGGGCATGGGCGTGCAGACAGCGATGGACAGCACGAAGATAGCGGACATACAGGCTGGAAGGATAAACGTCGAGAGGATAGCTGCGGAGCAGGCAACGATGATGGTCGGCGTGGAGGCGAAGAACGTCATGGGAGTGAGCATACCGAACCTAAACCTCGGGGATAAGAGTCGCCTGGACGTGGGCTACGAGCTCGTTTCGGTGCCGACAGCCGTTGAGGACGCCCGCAAGAGCTACCGAACACTCTTCAACCTGTTAATAGAGATTGCAGAGAAGGAGAACTCTCTGAGAAAACTGCTCTACGAGATAGAGAAGCTGAACAGGAGGTCCAACGCGATCGAGAATGTTGTCATACCAAGCATGCTGGAGAAGATTGCATACATAAGACAAAGGTTGGAGGACCTCGAGAGGGATCAAACTGTCTCGCTGAAGTTCATAAAGAGGAAGATGAATGCCTGAAAACAAGAAGCTCACGGAGTTCAGAAGGATAAGACTCGCTTTCATGATTGCGAATGTTGCGATCACCTTGGTGGTCATCGCACTTGCAATAGTGTTGAGTAAATGACAGAGGATCTGAGGGCCCTTGAGGCCATAAAAAAGGCCGAGGAGGGCGCCGCGAAGGCGCTCGAGAAGTCCTCCAAGGAAGCGGAGCACATACTGAATGGGGCGAAGGACAAGGCAAGGCAGACTATGGAGGGCGCCGCGAAAGAAGCAGAGACGGAGTACAACAGCGAGCTCGAGCGTGCATACCAGGCGGCGAAGGAGGAGCGCTCCAGGATACTCGACGAGGCGGAATCCAGAATCAAGGGCATAAAGAAGGTTGACAAGAAGAAGCTCGACACGATATTCAAGCGCGTCATCTCTCTCATAGGGTGAACTTGTGCTGAAGCCTTCGAAAATGACAAAGATCAGGCTGATCATCTCGAAGGAGTACTACAGCGAGCTGCTCTCTGCGCTGCACGACATGGGCGTAATGCAGATAGACGTGACCAGCGAGGAGGCTCTCAACTTCCTCGAAAGGGAGGAGAGCACCTCCTACAAGGAAGTATCAGACCTTGCACAGCGTTTCAGGGGACTCGAGGCGCTCCTGTATCCGAGGCCGAGCAACAAGCTCTTTACTTTCGAGAGCATGGGGCAGCTCGTGAGGGAGGCCAAGTCCGTGAAGATAGACGTCAGGGTAGCTGAGATAAAGAAGGACATAGATACGATGAATGCGCAGCTCAGGGATGACGAGCAGAGGCTCGAGCTGCTCGGCAGGATAGGCTCCTTCCAGAAAGACCTCTCGATACTCGCTACAAAGGGAAGGAAGTCCTTCGTTGCGCACGGCAAGGAGCTGAACCAGCTGACGGCCGCGGTCAAGAAGGAGGTGCCGGAATCCTTTGTAGTGCACCTCGCGAACTCCGCGATCTTAAACATAAACACGGAGCACGATAAGGAGTTCGGGGTAGTGGCAGAGCGCTACAAGGTCGGCCTTGAGGTCATCCCGGAGATGCACGGGACTCCGCTTGCGCTCACGGTAGACCTGCAGAAGAAGATCGCCGCATTGAAGTCGCACATAAAGGCGCACGAGGACGAGCTTGGGGTCATTTCAGACACATGGTACCCTGTCGTGAGCGCGCTACGGGAGCAGCTCGACATAGAGATGGACCAGCAGGAGATTGCCAACAGGGTAGGAATCGGCAAGTCGGTCATAGTGATGGAGGGCTGGATGCCACATACAGACATGGAGAAGGTGAAGAGCATCGCCGCGAAGGTATCAGGCGACCACTTCCTGCTCAACACAGTGAGGACGAAGGAGCTCGCACCCACGAGGCTGGACAACCCTGCGCTTACGAGGTTCTTCGAGTTCTTCATACAATTCTACTCGCTTCCAAGAAGCGACGAGTTCGACCCCACAATGATATTCACGATAGTGTTCCCGATATTCTTCGGGTTCATGGTCGGAGACGTGGGATACGGCCTTGTGATGCTCTTCGGCTCCATCTGGCTGCTGCACAGGCTGAAGCACCCAGTGAAGAAGAGCAGGCTCCCAAAACCGCTCACCAAGTTCGTGACCATGATAGTGGGCCCAAGCGGGCTGATGACAATAGCGAAGGCGATAATGCCGGGTGCAGTGATAGCCATAATCCTGGGCGTGCTCTTCAACGAGTACTTCGGGTTCCAGCTTCCATACACTGCGCCATTCAATGTAATGCTTGGGCTCCCCAAGCTGCTGCTGCTTGCCGGCTATATAGGAGTCGTAATGGTGGAGTTCGGCTTCCTGCTCGGGTTCCTGAACAAGATAGCGCACCATGAGAAGAAGCACGCGATCGCAAAACTGGGCTGGTTCGCCGCCGCGATAGGAGTGGTGGTGCTCGGCCTTACGATTCTGCACGGAGCGGCCATCGGGACATCCAACCCGATATCTCTTGTATCGATAGGGCTCTTCATCGGGGGCATCCTTACAGTACTGTACGGCGAGGGTTTCCAGTCGCTCATGGAGATACCTTCACTGGTGAGCCACATACTATCCTATGTTAGGCTGGTCGGGATACTTCTGACGTCTGTAATACTTGCAAGCATAATCGACCTCATCTTCCTTCATGGAATACACCATTCGATACTGCTCGGCATAGTGGGTGTGCTGATACTGGTGATAGGGCAGGTCTTCAACCTTGTGATTGCGCTATTCGAATCCGGCATACAAGGGGCACGACTCATCTATGTGGAGTTCTTCTCGAAGTTCTTTGCAGGGAACGGAGTGCCCTTCAGGCCGTTCAAGAGCTCCAGGAAGAGGACGCTGAGCAGGTTCGACCTGCGCTGACCTGACACTTGCGTGCGGAGCGGTTATGTTGTGCATTCTATACCATGACCATTCGCGCACGAGATATGGGAGGAGCATTGCGAAGGGCAGTTGCCCGAGCATCCTGGGGGGTTCGGGTAGCATTCGCCGCATCCGCAGACAGGTATCGAAGTTGTGCTTGAGGTGCTGGTCGTCGAAGTGGTTGTGGTTACCGTTGTTGTACTCAACGGCCCGGATGCGACCTTCAGGTTGACCTGCGCGGTCTGCGTGTGCGGCAGCCCGCTCGCAAGGTTCGTGTACGTGACAAGAAGATAGCCGTTGTAGACCGTGCCTATTGTTGCATGGAAAGGCGTGGCGGCCTGGTAGCATTGGAGCATAAAGCTGGAGTTTGCGCCGTTGTCCACCTGAAGCGCGGGGGATACCTGCGTGCTGTACGAAGCGGAGTACAGGGTGGTCTGGTTGCTGTTGCAGCTTATGTAGGTTATGCTTATAGGCGCGCCGGTGGTCTGCTGTATGTTCACATAGAGAATGCCGTTGTTGGTGAGCACTGTGCTCTTGCAGCTGAACCCTGACGGGAAGGCGCAGGTGCTACCGATAAAATAATCTGGGTAGAAGACGCCGATAAGGGCGGCGACCACCACGACAACCGAGACTACGATTAGCATCCAGGTGTACGATGACAGGTATTCCATGGCAGCCTGCATTCTCGTTCGGTCCATCTCGCACACCTATTGAAGCATCGACACCAGTCCGTCTATTATACCGTTTACGCCAACTCCCCCGGTCGCCCTGGCGACTATTCTGTGGCTGAGCACCGGCCTGGCCAGGCCCTTTATGTCATCCATGGTTATGCTGTCCCTTCCTTCCACAAGCGCCTTCGCCTTCGCGCACTTCATGAAGCTTATCTCAGCCCTGGGGCTGGCGCCCATTACCGTGTGCATCTCCGTCCTGGTCGCGTCCACAAGCCTTGCTATGTACGCCTCAACATCGTCGGGCATCTTCACGTTGTTGAGAAGGCCCTGCATGGCCACTATGTCGGCCTTCTTGAGCACCACGCCCACCTTCTCCTCCGCCTCCTTCTCCTTCAGCCTCAGCATCTCCTCCTCTTCCTCCAAAGATGGATACGAGACCTCAATCTTCATAAGGAACCTGTCGGAGAGCACCTTTGGAAGGGGATTGGTGCCCTCTATGTTGAGCGGGTTCTGCGTTGCGATCGCGATGAAGGGCAGCTCGAGGTGGAACTCCTGGTCGCTTATGGAGACCTGGCGCTCCTCAAGAGCCTCCAGCAGCGCCACTGTAGTCCTGGGCGGCGCCCTGTTTATCTCGTCTATGAGCAGTATGTTGTTGAATATCGGACCTCGCTTGAGCTGCACGTTGTGCGCGTCATCCATGTACGTGTACCCGATCACGTCCCTTATCTCAAGGTCAGGCAATCCTTGTATACGGCCGAATGTGGCATCGATCGTCTCCGCCATGGTCTTCGTTATGGTGGTCTTTGCGACTCCTGGAACTCCTTCGAGCAGCACGTGCCCGTTCGCGATGAGCGCTACGAAGATCAGCTTAACAACGTCTGCCTTGCCCGCAACGCGCTTCTCCACCTCCTTCAAGACGGTCTCGTAGGCCTCCTTGGGGTCCATGCTCAAAACCTTTATATACCCGTCAAGCAGAATATAATGTAATTGACGGTCGGATAGCAATCTGAGTGAAAAGTTATAAAGCTGTGGTAGGGATGATCGGAAAAGACTCTAAGAACAACGGGCATGCTTCGCTGAACGAAGTGCTTGAGATACTCGAGAACAGGAAGAAGGAGAGGGAGCTCACGTACGAGCAGCAGATAGCGCTGGAGCACGCGACAAGGTTCGCGGCAACGAAGGCGCAGGAGCAGAAGATGAGGAAGGCCCTTGAGGAGACAGGACTACTGTCAGCGAGGACCGTGCTCACTATAGTGACCGTGATGCCGAAGAACGAGACGCTGCTAAAGCAGATTCTTTCAGGGGAGAAGAGGACATTCGCAGAGGACGAAGTGAAGAAGCTACTTGCGATAGTCAATCCAAAGTAAACAGGATGAGAACGAGGGGAGTGAGATGCCGCCAGAGGAGAGAAGAGAGGAGTACGCATACGTGCTTGACTTCATGCACGCCGGAAAGTCCTTCTCGAGCAAGACCGAGCCGCTGGCGCAGCTCGTTGGAGAGGAATGGTTCACCCTGCTGGAGGTGACCCCGAAGCCTGGCGCAACAATGGCGCTGGGCGAGCGCGTCTACATAGGAAAGGACGAGCGCGAGAAGGTCTCGCTCATAAAGTCAAGGATAACATACAACGACCTTACGCAGACGGCGAAGAACGGCCTGCAGAAGACAATAAATGAGATAATAAAAGCCAACGAACAGAGGTTCGTAGACGTCTTCAACAATGCAGGGCCGCTCAACATCAGGCAGCACTCGCTCGAGTTGCTTCCAGGCATAGGCAAGAAGCACCTCGAGGCGATACTCAAGGCGAGGCAGGAGAAGAGGTTCGGCAACTTCGATGACATCAACAAGAGGGTATCGCTGCTCCAGGAGCCCACAAAGCTTATAGCAGAGAGGATAATGAGGGAGCTGCAGGGGACGGAGCGCTTCTACATGTTCACAAAGCCCTACGTAAAGAGGGAGAGGAGGTTCTGAAGTGGAAAGATGGATGACAAACCATTCGTCGCGAAGAGGATGTTCTTCACCAAGGGGAAGGGAGTGGCTGACATGCAGCTTTCCGCCTTCGCCGCTGCGCTGAGGGAAGCGGGGATAGAGAGGTTCAACCTCGTCAGGGTGTCGAGCATAATACCGCCCAACTGCGAGCTTGTGAAGAAGGAGGTGGGGCTGCCGCTGCTCAGCGCGGGGGCGGTGACCTTCGTGGTGCTGAGCAGGATGGAATCAAATGAGCCCAACAGGCTCATAGCTGCGAGCATAGGGATGGCCAGGCCGGTGCAGATGGTGGGCTTCGGCTACCTGAGCGAGTACAAGGTGTTCGGAGAGACGGAGGAGGTCGCTGGCAGCAAGGCAGAGGGGCTTGCGTCGACGATGCTGGCGGCGACAAGGGGCGAGGAGGGGGCAATCGGAAAGACCACAGCCTTCAAGACTGCAAACATCGCCCAATCTGCAGTGGTGGGGAAGGACGGCAGGTGGACCTGCACGATTGCGGCTGCCGTGCTGATCCTTTAGACTTATAGTAGAGGGGGGATATGGTAAAGCTAACAGCTCTGAGAAAGCGCCTTCTTAAACTTGAGAAAATCGACCAAACAATGAGGAAGCGCTGGCCGCGTCTTCAAAGAATATCAAAGGCCGACGAAAAGAAGGAGGAGTGGCTGCACAGCCAGATAAAGGGCATTGTAAAGCGCTATGGTCTGCCTACAATAAGCATGGTCGGCGACGATGGTGAGAGTGCAGCATGGCTTCTGATACAGCACTGCGATTCTAAAGTAGAATTCCAGAAAAGTAGCCTCAGACTCATGAGATCCGCAGCGCGTAGAGGCGAGGTAAAT
>JASHRX010000018.1 GCA_030037075.1 Microcaldota archaeon
TAGGAATTTATACTTGAACAAGGATATTACGTCATGCAAAGCTTAAAAGAGTTCGCAGCGTACACCAAAAAGACTTTTTCTGTGAAGGACACGTACGCATTCAGGGCGAACGCTCACGCATTGGGAATAACGAACGCGGTGTTCGTGACCGGTGCCGCTTATGCAATATGCGAGGAGCTGAAGCACAGCCACAAGGACAAGAAGCTTGCAGTAGTCTGCGGAAGCGGAGACAAGGGCGCAACCGGCCTTGCGATAGCGAGGCGCCTTCTACCTTACCTTGACATCACCACATACTTCGTGGGAGACCCTCTGAGAATAAAGAACCAGATGACCGGGCTGACCTACAGGCTGCTGAACGACATAGCGGAAGTAAAGAACATAAGTGAGGAGAACATCGACGAGACAGAGAAGGAGCTGAAGAAGGAGGATCTCATACTCGATGCGATAATAGGGTGCGGCCTGAAAGGGCACATGTCAACACTTATGTTCAAGGCGATAACAGCTATAAACAAAACGGGCAAGCACGTCATATCTATAGACATACCTTCCGGAATAGACGGCGATACAGGATTGCCGAACCGCGCGTACATAAAAGCTGGTCACACCTTCACGGTCCACAAGATGAAGCAGGGAATGGACAAGAGCAAGTTCGTTGGGGATGTCACCATTGTCGATATCGGAATACCAGTTACGGCGGAATTGTTCGCGGGCCCCGGTGATATAATGATTGCAACGGAGGAGAGGTCGCTGCTTTCTAACAAGTACACCCACGGAAGAGTTCTTGTCGTTGGCGGCAGCAAGGTCTACCACGGTGCGCCCCTCATCGCATCTTTTGCGGCAGAAAATACGATGTCTGCGCTGCTGACCGGATCTGGCTATGTTACTGTTGCTGTGCCGCGAGAGGTTGCCGAGCCTGTGAGGAAACTCGGGACCGACCTTATTGTTAAACCCCTGGACTGGGATGATGTTGAAGGGACTGTGGCGAGCATGCTCGCTGTAAAGCACGATGCCCTTGTGATCGGTCCTGGTCTCCAGAACAGCGAGACAACGGAAAAGATAGTTGAAGACATACTGAAGGCAGAGAAGGCAAGGGGCAATGTTGTTGTGGTTGACTCAACCGCAATGCTCGCAATGTCTGGCCACAAGAACCTGATAGGAAAGAACTGCATACTTACCCCGCATGATGGGGAGTTCAAGAGCTTCTCGGGAATAAACGTAAAGGAATCTGACCCGCACATAAGGATAAGAAAGGCTATAAGCGCGGCTAAGTCGCAAGGCTTCACTCTCGTCCTGAAGGGGCATGAGACTGTGATAACAAACGGGGACCTCCTGAAGATAAACAGGACCAACACCCCTGTGCTTGCGACTATGGGCACTGGAGACGCCCTTGCAGGCATGATTGCGGCCTACGCCGCAATACACAAGAGCCCGTTTGAGAGCGCCGCTGCGGCGGTCTATGCGCACTCGAAGGCGGGAGACCTGCTCTACGAGAGGAAGGGCCTGCACATCGCCTCTCAGGATGTCGTAGCTGCCATACCTGAGGTTTTAAAGCAGTTTGATACCATTAGAGCTTGATCCAATGGAGTCATCGCCGTATGTGCAAGTTAAGAGTCTGATACTCGACGCCCTCCAGAAAGCGATAGCCTCGCTGGGGTACCCGCAATTCGAGCTCGAGAATACGCTAACAGAGCCGAAAGCAAACGCTGACTTTGCGTGCTCAGCCGCCTTCAGGATATCTAAGACTGCTAAGAAGAACCCGAACGAGATAGCGTCAGCAATAGCCGCAAAGATACCAGAGATAAAGTACGTCAAGAAAGTGACGGCCGACAACGGCTTTGTGAACTTCCATCTTGATAGGGGGGAGTTCTCCGGCGACGTAATAAAGTTCGCGCTGGCAAGCCCATCTGCCGTTGTGCATTCAAACATCGGCAATAACACAAGCCTCATACTGGAATATGTGAGCGTCAACCCCGTGCATCCGTGGCACATAGGCCACCTCAGGAATGCGCTGCTTGGCGATGCGCTAGCCAACATGTACCAGACATGCGGCTACAATGTCGAACGTCAGTATTACATGGATAACCTAGGACTGCAGGCCTCGCTGGGAGTCTGGGCAACAATGAACAAGGACAAGTTGCATATCGAGGCTGACCCTACGAAGAGGTTCGACTACTTCCTCGGCGAGCTGTATGTCTCAGCAAACAGAATGCTTGAAAAGGACCCAAGTCTCAATGCGGACACCAAAAATGTTCTTGCGCTCATGGAGCAGAGCGGCACATATGAGGCCAACCTTGCAAGGGAGATGGCAGAGGGGTTCCTGAACGCGGAGAGACAGACCGCCTTCTCTTATGGGATATATCAAGACGTGGTAATCTGGGAGAGCGACATTGTGGGGCAGAGGCTGCTCGACAAGATGCTCGAGATACTTGAAAGAAAGCGCCTGATAAAGAAGCCCGCAGAAGGGAAGTACAAGGGCTGCATCGTCATAGAGCTCAACGACCTTAAGAACCTGCCCAAGGAGCTTACAGGGTTGAGAGAAGACGCAAAGGTGCTGATAAGGAGCGACGGATCGGCTAACTACCTTGCAAAGGACATAGCCTTCCACATGTGGAGGTTCGGCCTGATAGAGAACAATTTCCTGTTCAGCAAGTTCATAGAGAAGCAGCCGAACGGCAAACCCCTATACACTACAGCACCAGATGGGCAGAAGATGGACTTCGGCAACGCCGACATGGCGATAACCATGACAGATATAAGGCAGAACTTCGAGTTCCTTCTCCTCAAGGTGATCTTCGACTCGATAGGCGAGAGCAAGAAAGCAAATGCATTGAAGCACATAGGTTACGGTGTTGTAGAACTGGAGGGCGGATCCCTCTCTGGCAGAAAGGGCACGTGGGCTGGCTACACGGCAGACGACCTTCTCAACGAAGCAAGGGAGAGGGCCGAGAAGGCGATGAAGGGATCAGACGAAATCACCAAAGAGGAGAGGGAGAAGATTGCGCAGAAGGTGGGACTCGGCGCCATAAAGTTTGAGTTCCTTAAGATATCTCCAGAGAGAAAGATAGTGTTCTCGTGGGACAGGGCGCTCAACTTCGAGGGCAACTCGGGCCCATACTGCCAGTACACCTATGCTAGGGCCACGAGGATAATCGAGAAATCTGGTGTGAAGATTCCAAGCAAGTTCGCCAATGACGCATTTGAAGATGACGCCACCTTCCAGCTCATCAAGACAATGTCCGCATGCCAGGAGATGGTGGAGAAAGCATGCAGAGAAGACCGGCCGAATGTGCTTACCGACTATCTCATAGAATTGTCATCGGCATTCAGCAGATTCTACGAGTCCGTGCAGGTGCTCAAGGAGGAATCCAGCAGCAAGCGCGAAGGAAGGATTGCACTTATCTACGCATTCAGGAACGTGATGAAGAGCACGCTCGCCGTATTGGGAATAGAAGCGATAGAGAGGATGTAGCTCACGATCCCTTTAGGGCCACCGTGCCTACCTCCGCAAACTGTACCGTGCCATTCAGCGATGTCTTGTAAGCCGCCCAAATTATTCCGCTGAATGCGGATCCCTTTGCGGCCGGGAAGCCCGCGCACGTGTTTGCATAGCTGTATTCGTTGAGCGCTACTGTGGCTGTCTGCCCAGAGTCAAGGCCGCCCGCCAGGGCTGTTTCACAAGGGAGCGGCGGTACAGCTGTCGGCGTTACATAGCTGCCTGCCACGACAAACAAGTTTGCTTGCACCCAATTCACTCCCGTGCTCTGCCCTATGGTTGCCGAGAAGGTACCGGAACTCAATAACGGATTGTAGCACAGGTAACCTGCTGCCGGTATACAAGCTGTTGCTGGAAGTAGCGAGCTGCTTGAGAAGATGCCAGAGGCCAAAATGATGATGTAAACCACAACAAATAGTATGTTTCCTATCGCGAGTTTCAGCGATATGCTGGCCAGCTTGGGGTCGTCTTTCCTGAGAAGGAAGTATGCTATCAAAGGGCCGAAGAAGCCCACCAAATACAAAAGAGAGAAGAGTTTCTTCTGGCTCTTCGAAACCAGTATGTATATCATTGCTGCGATGTTTCCTATTCCGGACGCAATCCCGACAAGGTACCAGAGAGGGCTCGCCTTGCCGTTCGGATTCCAATCGGCCATGCCAACCTAACAATTGCAAACTTTAAATAGCTTACCACCTACATTATCAGAGGGCTCGTAGCTCAGCTTGGATAGAGCGATGTCCTCCTAAGACATAGGCCGTGGGTTCAAATCCCGCCGAGCCCGCCAGGATTACCTAACAAAGATAAACAATTTATAAAGATTCATGTTCAATAACGTGTGTTCGCATGGAGAAGAAGAGCAAGGAGCAGCAGAAGGGTCCAGTCTTCCTTGTCAAACCAGCATTTCGCATGGGCGGCCTCGACTACCTGCATGTATCGCTCATCGCGCTGGTCATAGTGCTTATCGCGCTCGCCTTCTCGCTCGCATACTTCAAGCAGGGCGTCTTTATCAAGAACTGCCAGTACGGCATAGTCAATGGGACATGCACGGCCCCGATGTACAACTCCAGCCAGGTGCTGGACGCTGCGGAGAAGATACTTGCAAGCTATTCATATGTCAACTCATCGCTTGAGCTGCTCCCGTACTACTCGGAGCCGAACAAGGCGAATGTCTCTTACGCTCCGGATCAGGACCTCTGGTTCGTTAACATACCCTATGAGGATCCGTTGCTCAACAACTCTGTATTCTACATATCAATGACCCTGTCGGGCAAGAACCTCTCGCTGGTGCATCCCTACCTCCAGACGGTCGCGCCAGTGATAAAGACCAACAACAGCGTCGTCTCTCTCGGCACGGTCCAGATTGCGGGCAAGGTGGCCTGCCGTACAACCACCCCTGTTCCAGTGTACTACATAACGGATCCGTATGCGCCTGGCGCATTCGCAGGCATAGCAGCCGCGGTTAACCTCACGGCCGCATACGGGAACAAGATCAACATGACGTACGACTTCATATTCACCAATTATTCATCAAGGTGGTACGCGGGATTCGGTACACAGCACACGCAGCTGATCGGAGAATATCTCTACTGCTCATCCGCGCAGGGCAGGATAGGAAGCTACGCTACCAACGTTAGCAAAGTATTCAACGGGCAGCCCCTCGACAACGTCACGCTCTACCAGACCGCGGAGGGCACCGGACTCAACCTTACGGAACTTAACACGTGCCTCTCTAACAGTGTCACCACATTGACATACCAGTCGCAGCTTGCCGGGTTCTACAACATCGTGTCTACTCCGCAGCTCGTCGTGAACTGCCAGTACTCGAGCATACCGCAGACCGCGTCAGACGCGGTTAACTACGCGCTTAGCCAGATTAACCAGAGCACTTAGTTGTTTCATTGAATCACATAATAGTGGGAGTGGATTCCGGGAAGACCGCTGCGGTAGTCTGCCTCTCGCTGGACGGCAAGCTTCTTCATTCATCGCACATGTCCGATGCAGGACTGTCATGGATGCTCGATACGATAAAAGAGGTCGGCATACCGTCAATTATCGCGACCGACAGGAAGGTGCCCGGAGACGCTATAAGGAAGGTCAACGCGGCATTCAACGCAAGGATATACGCGCCGAGCAGGGACATATCCGTCATAGAGAAAAGGATGATCGCAAGACCTGTGAAGATAAAGAACCCGCATGAGAGGGACGCATACGCGGCTGCCTTCAAGGCGTACCATTCATACGCCAACAAGCTCAACCAGGCGGGGCACGCATCAAGGGT
>JASHRX010000019.1 GCA_030037075.1 Microcaldota archaeon
TACAGGTCAACGACCAAGAAGATAGTTGAGCTGCTGAACGAGTACGGAATATCGGCCATGGGCTTCGTGGGCAAGAAGGAGGGAGTCACCCAAGCGGGGCAGAAGGAGGCGATAGACAAGTTCAGGAGCGGAGCGTTCAACGTACTTGTCGCGACGTCGATAGGAGAGGAGGGGCTTGACATACCGAGCGTCGACGCAGTAATCTTCTACGAGCCCATCCCGAACGAGATAAGGAACATACAGAGAAGGGGACGCGCAGGCAGGATGAAGTACGGCGAGGTGTACATACTTGTCACAAGGGGAACGAAGGACGAGGTCTACCTTTACATATCGAGGCAACGCGAGCAGAAGATGTACGAGCTGGTCGAAAGGGCCAGGTTGGACCTCAGCAGAGGCTCCGCAAGGTACCGGAGGAAGCAGTCCAGGCTCAACGACTAACTATAAATATCTGGACGCGCCCTCGCTTAACGATCATTGTGCCCAAGAGCACGCGCCCGCAATACTTCCCATCTTTAAGCGTACCGATAGGTGATAGGCCAAAATATGAACCACGAGAGGAAGGTACCCGGCTTAGGGGCATACCTGATGTTAAAATAAACGTAAGCGCCTGCACCGTAACCGGTCGCCCTTTCTACGAGTACGAAGAGACTACTGGTATTACGCTCGATATGCTGCGTTCGAAAACTGTGCTAGATTTAGGCTCCGGGCTCGGTAATTTTCTTAGAACATGCCTAAAAAACGAAGTAAACATTATTGGAATGGATCCTGCTTATCAGACTCCGGAAGCAAAAGCGAAGAAATCGAGGCCGGAGAGGCCCAAAACAAAGAAGCTTAGCCATGCTATAGACGACTGGAAGGCTAGGAGAGCGGCAAAATCATTGGTTAGAAAGTACCACGCAAATGTTGTAGCGGGTATCCACGAGGCGCTCCCATTCAGAGATGAGGCTTTTGACATTGTGCTCTCCTCATACTCTTCCGTAGCCTGGGCGCCTATCAATTATCCAAACACTTCGCAGAGGGAGCGGGCTGTAAGAAGGATGTTAAATGAAACCGTCAGAGTGCTAAAACCCGGAGGCGAGGCACGTATGACAGCTAGCGTGCATAATGACCACACCAGAGATCAGGTAAAACTGCTCAGGAAGCTGATGCACGAAATACCTGAAAAATATGGAGATGTTTCCTGGAAATTTACTCCGATACATACAGGCGGTATGGTGGAGCTCATACTTCTCATCAAGAAAGAAGGGCTTGCCGAAAGAGAGTCCTAGGAGAAGAAGTAGTTATATAGATTTACATGCATAGCCTAACGTGGTATCTTGACCAGATACTCAAAGGGCGCCCGCTACGAAAGAGAACTCCTTGCAACGTTCTACGGTAGAGGCTACTCTGTCGTCCGCAGTGCGGGTAGCGGTGTAAATTCACTTAGCCCGGACCTGGTTGTGATCAAGGAGGGCAAGGGCATTGCCTTCGAGTGCAAGGCCTGGGCGAGCACAAGCGTTACTATAGACCCTGAGAAGTACCAATCTCTGATGCAGTGGCAGGACAACACCAAGATGGATACTTATATTGCATGGAGGATGAACGGCCAAGGCTGGTTCTTCATACGCCTCAGCGAACTCTACAAGGCGGAGAAGAACTACACGATAACAATGAAGGAGACCAAGAGGATAAACCGGGGAATCGACCTGATAATAAGTTAGAAACGTCTACAGCCAAAGTTATAGACAACCTATATATACTTATTGAACTAATTATATATTGCAAAAGGACTTGAAAGGAAAAACAGGTAAATCATATGGATAATACTTACTTCTTCGACGGGAAGACACGGTTTTTTGAGGATAAACTCAGTGTATAGACTGCAAAGTAAGCATGCCTGCTACTCTTTCTCGGCCTTTGCGCAGCATAGGTGCGTAAAATGGCAAAATCATACATTGATGTCGTAAAATACATGGTAGAAGCAAGGTTCGAAATATCCGGAAGCGTTGAAAAGCCGGACATAATCGGCGCGGTTTTCGGGCAGACGGAGGGCCTTCTTGGCGGCGACCTGGATCTCAGGGAGCTGCAGAAGAACGGCAAGATAGGAAGAATAGAGATAGAGAGCTCCACGAACCAGAACAAGACGTTCGGCAAGCTCTTCCTCCCGTCATCTATGGGAAGGGTCGAGACGTGCATACTTTCAGCGGCGATCGAATCTGTAGATCGGGTAGGCCCATTCGAGACGGAATTCAAGGTACTAAAGATCGAGGACACAAGGAACGAAAAGAGAAGGAGGATAATCGCAAGGGCTAAGGACCTCGTGAAGAACCTTCTTGTCACGGAGATACCTGACAGCAAGGAGATAAGCGAGATGGTAGAGGCAGATGTCAAAACAAGCACGGTCGGAACATACGGCGCAGAAAACCTGCCCGCAGGCCCCGAGATAGAGAAGAGCGAGGAGGTAATACTCGTTGAGGGCAGGGCTGACGTGATAAACCTGCTCAAGAGCGACATAGCGAACTGCATAGCCGTTGGGGGCGCAGCAGGAACGATACCCAAGACGATAATCGACCTATGCGCAGCCAAGGAGGCCACCCTCTTCGTTGACGGCGACAGGGGAGGCGAAATGATAGTCAGGGGAATAACCAGCGTTGCTGACATAGACTTTGTCGCAAGGGCGCCCGACGGAAAGGAGGTAGAGGAGCTGACAAGGAAGGAAATAATCAAGGCGCTGCGCGCAAGGGTTCCCATGGAGCAGATAAACGCTAACAATAAGCAGAGGCAGCAAAGGCAGGAGTACCAGCAGAGCAGGGAGCAGAGGTTCCGCGACCGAGAGAGAGGCCCCCCTCCACACATCCAGCAGGAGAGGAAGGAGCTGCTCAGCCCGACAGAGATAGCGAGCAACCTGCAGAGGCCAAGGCCGCCCGGCCCGCCTCCCGCAAGGGAGCCCGAGGTGAGTGGCAGGGCCCCGCCAAACTTAGGCATAAAGAGCATGGTTCAGGAGGTCGAGGACGAAGATGAAGGAGTCGATAGCCTGCCTGTAATCGAGAATATGCAGGGTCCGCCTGCGCCGCCATCAGGAGCAGGCCCAGGCCAGCCCAACCAGACGTTTGTATCGGCGCTGAACCAGCTGAAGAATACGCTGCGCGGCAGAACCTACTCGAAGGAGGGAGTCGTGCTGAGCGAGGTGCCGATAAGGGAGCTGATCCAGACGGTTCAGGACCAGCAGAACGTCGCCGCGATAGTGTTCGACGGAATAATAACCCAGAGGCTCGTGGATTTGGCATACAAGCAGGGCGTCCGCGAGATATACGGCACAAGGGCAAGCCAGATAACGAGAAAGTACGGCGACCTCATGCTCTACACGTCGGAGCATGGAGTCTCCTGATACTAAGCCCGCCGTCCTGAAGCAAAAGCCTTATATATCTCCCCATTCACATATAGTTTAAATTTAAACTATATTAAAGTTAAACTAGATTTAGTTTAAACCATGTGATTGCACGGACAAACAGCAAGCTCATTTCGCCCACCAGTTCATGCCGATGGAGGCGAAGCGCGTAGTGATAAAGCTCAGGCTACTTGCAAGGATAAAATGCGGCAAGATCTATTCCTATGCATTGATAAAGGAGTTCGAAAAGTCAGGTTTCGCGAAATTCTACGGCCCTACCCTCAAGAACGACACGTACAATGCGCTCAAGGTGCTTGAGAAAGCGGGCTACATAAAGCTCCAGGCAAAGATGGAGGGAGGCAAGATCAAGAAGTACTACACGATAACAAAGGCCGGAGAAAACACACTGAAATCTGTAGGCAAGATGATGATAAGCACGATAAAGGAGGCAAACAAGCTGTTCGAGTGAACAAATGGGGGACATAATAAAGCTAGAGAACCTAACGAAGAAGTTCGGCGACTTCACGGCAGTCAATAATGTCAGCCTTAACATAAAGGAGGGCGAGATATTCGGACTCCTGGGACCCAACGGCGCCGGAAAGACCACCACAATAAACATGATACTGACGCTGCTCACGCCAACCTCTGGGAGGATCCGCATAGACGGGTTTGACCTTGAGGGAAACCACGAGAGGGCAAAGCAGCTCATGGGGCTGATGACCCAGGAGACCGTTGTTGAGGCCGACCTCACAGCGCGGCAGAACCTTGACCTTTTCGCCCACCTTTATCACATTCCAAGGAATCAGATGAACAAGAGGATAAACGAGGCCCTTGAAGAGGCGGAGCTTGTCAAGTTCGCTGATGTTAAGGCGGGAACGTTCTCAGGAGGAATGCAAAGGCGCCTCGGCCTTGTGCGCGCAATGCTGCAGGAGCCGAAGATACTCCTGCTCGACGAGCCCACAACAGGCCTGGACGTGCAGAACAGGAGCACCATGTGGGGGAGGATCAAGCAGCTGAACAAGAACGGCACAACGATACTGCTTACAACCCAGTACCTAGAGGAGGCGGACGAGCTATGCGACCGCCTTGGCATAATAGACCACGGCAGGGTCATCGCGCTCGGCACGCCATCAGAGATCAAGAGAATAGCGGGCAGCGGCAAGGTCCTCGAGATAATCGTGAACCTTCAGGATGTCCAGAAGGTAGTTACCATGCTCAAGTCCAAGTTCGGGCTTAACCCAACTGCAAGGACAGACAAGATAACGGCACCGCTTGATAAGGATGACGAAGCGGAGTTCACAAGGATATCCGCCACGCTGGAGAAGATGAATATACCGATATTGTCGATAGGGGCGCACCTGCCCACCCTTGACGACGTTTTCATAAAGCTAACTGGCGCGGGAATGAGAGACACTTCAGGAACGATGCAGGGAGGGAGGGCTAACATTAGGTGGAGATAATGAGCGTTCTTGAGGATTCTATATCAATATTCAAGCGC
>JASHRX010000020.1 GCA_030037075.1 Microcaldota archaeon
ATCCGGTCCAAAAGAGACGTCTTGCCGTGGTCGACGTGACCCATGACCACTATTATCGGCTGCCTTATCATGCTAACCACAGGAGTAGCTCAGATATACTGTGGTTTAAGGTATAAAAGGACGAGCGGTTTTTCTTAGTTTTTTGAGTCAGCATACGGGTTCGAGATGGAGAACCAGGGGGTGATCTCCAGGGCAGCGATCCTTACGCTCACGGTCATCCGGCTCTTAGGCTTATCCTGCCCCCTAAGGAACTGACGGAATTCCGTATCCAAAGTGTATCCTATGTTGGAGCCGATGTCCTGTGCGGCTACGTACGCCTTGACTACACCCCCGCCTACAGGAGTGGTCCTGACCGGCTCGGTCAGCCTCTCAGGGGCGCTATATCTCAGCGCGGCTACTGGTCCCAGTTCAAAAGGATAACGAGAAAAAGCGAGCTTCGACCTGATCTTCAGTACGCGTTCCATCCAAGAGCCGCGGGCGGGCACCTCTCCCTCCCCTCTGACCAACAGTTCCTGCGCGCTGGGGAGGATGAGCTTTGCGTTCAAGAGACTGTCAGCGTATCTCTCTACATTCTTCTGGCGGGCCGTTGCTGTTCCCGCTGGTTGCGACAATAGATCACAGATGCATTGAATAGCTTCAGATATATAAACTTTTCAGGGCCTATCGGATGAAGAGCTGGGTGTAGCTGCAGAGCTTCTGAAGAATGGGCTCCACGAAGAGCATGCGGTGCACCACCCTTCTTATGAATGCGAGGCTCTTCGCGTCTATCCCCTTGCACAGGGCGAGCAGCGGCGGGTAGAGAAGCAGGAGTATCACCGCGTTCGTCAGTACGGATATCCTGCTCTGGTGCAGGAAGATCGTCGCCGCGATTAGCAGGACTCCTACGATTACAGACGCTGAGAGAACCCTCAGCATGGGCCCGAAGCTTATCCTGAAGTGGAACTTCTTGACAAGGAAGCTTGTGAAGAGCACGTTGGTGAGAAGCGGGTCTAGGACGAAGAATGCGATGAGCGTGCCTACAGCCTTGAGGCTGGGAACTATCGCCACCATGACGGCGAGCTGCACCACCGCGATTATCAGCTGATAGACCATGTACCTCTTCACTGAGCCGTGCCCTATCATGAGCGTGCCAGCATACATCCCTATGAAGCTGAAGACGAGTCCTCCAGATATGACCGCGAAGTAGAGCGAACTGGTAGAATAGGCTGACGAGAAGAGCAGCCTGGTTAGCGGGCTAGCAACAGAGATTGCGTAGGCCGCCAGGGGGAAGAGGAGAAGAGACGAGTAGTACAAGCTTCCGTTGAATATGTCGCCTATCCTCTTCGACAGTTTCTCCTTGCTAAGAGCGTGCGAGAAGGCTGGCAGCAGCACGAAGGTCGTCGCGCTCAGTATGACAGATACATAGGAGCCGAGCTTGAACGCCGCTCCATAGTTTCCCACTATCGCTGCGCTTGAGAATATTCCGAGGTACAATGTCCCTATGTTCGTCGCGCCAGTGTTCGCGAGGTTCGATATGAAGACCGGCAAGGAGAATCCCATCAGGTAGCGCAGCGTGCCGGTCGATGGCATCTTGAATGTGAAGCCTATTGACTTGACTATATAATAGAAAGAGAGGAACATCGCCGCCGCGAATCCGATAAGGTTGCCCCAGAGTGCTCCTGCTACCCCGTAGCCAAGCAGCACAAGCGCGGGCGACATTACAAGGCTGACGGCAGCATACGAGACGTTAGACACGGCCGCGTAGGCGTTCTTCGCGAGCCCCAAGAGTGTTGATACCCCTACGTTGTATAGAGTGTCCGCTATGACCGTTATGGATGCAATCTCAAGGAGCAGGGTCAACGCCGTGTTGTGGTACGCAGCAGATGCGATGTAGCTGCTGACAAGGAATGCGACAATTGCAAGCGCGACGCCCATTATTCCAGTTATTATGTACGCGCCTGTGATTATGTGGTGCTTCTCCTGCATGCTCTTCGCTTCAGGAAGCCTCTTCCTCAGCGCGGTGCCTATCCCGAAGTAGCCTATTATCTCGATTACGCCATAGAAGGATATCGCGATAGTGTAGAAGCCGTAGTACTCCGGATGAAGGAGCCTTACTAATATTATAAGCACGAGGAAGACGAAGAGGGAGCGGAGCAGCGAAGCGGAGACGTATGATATGCCTCCCCTGGCGGTCGTCACGCCCAGGCCGGTAGCGTCGTTGCCGTACTCGTCCTTCTGCTTGGCCATCCGATCAGATAGCTTTCATTGCCAAGGTTTAAAATCAATGGCTCCAGTAGAGCATTATGGTGCCTATGGTGATCAGGAGCAGGCCGAGTATTCCTCCAAGGGTGTAGCTCTTCAGGAAGACTGCTGTTGCAAGCACTATTATTATGCTGCTGCCCGACAGCACATTCACTATATTGATGTCGATGAACTCCCTCTTTGTCTTCTTGCTCACCGATACCTGCATCTCATGCAGCTCCAGTATGTACCCGGTGCCTACCGCTATGCCGAGCAGAACGAGAAGGTAGAGGACGCTTGTGCTAAGCGCATGCACCTGCGGTATGAACGGGTATATCGCGATGAATGCGACTATCTCCACAGCGAAGGTCGTGCCGACGAAGTTTATGTCATTGTCGTTCCTCTTTGTTAGCGCGTACATCGCTAGGAACTCCGCAAGGCCGTACACTATTATCATTATTATGCCGGCGGTTATCACGAAGAGGTTGACGGAATGCGTCGCGCCGAGAAGCCCCTCGCAGAGCATGGTTCCTATCACTGCAAGTATTATCCCCGGGAGCACGAGCTTGGGCAGCTTGAGGCCGCTGAAGCTCCTCTTTATCAGGAAGAACGCGAAGAGCGTCGCCAGCGGCACGAACGCGTACACCGCCGTCAATGTAGACACGCTGAGCGCCTTGTAGAAGAAGAGGTTGCCTACGAAGTAGCAGACGCCTGCAAGCGCACCATACACGCTGAAGCATAACTTACTCGTCCTCTTCATCAGTATTATCAGCGCGAAGAGCAGCGCGAACGCGAACGTTTCCGCAAAGGCGCCCATGAGCGCCGGGCTGACGTACGACTTGACGAGAACCAGGGCGATAGCGCCCCAGAAGCCGTAGCCAACGGAGCTGAGCAGCGAGTTGACTATAAGCGTGGTACGGCTCATCAGCGTGCACCCTACCATACCTCCAACCGCGTTCTTTAAGACCCTTCCGCGTCGCGCCTGGCGCGCCCCAAGCCCCCCAGGCGGAGGGAGGGGCTAGGGAGGGAAGGTGAGGAGAGGACTAGAGAAATTAAACTAATAGTTAAACTTATATATCTCGTCATTCATAATACTACTATGCAGAAACAAGAGGTAATTGTAAGGGCTAGAAAGCTAGGCGGCTCGTTGATAGTTAGCATACCGAAAAAAATAGCTAAAGAGAAGGGCATAGTAGAAGGAGAGGCTCTAAAGATAGAGGTAAGGAAGGTGAGAAAGGACTGGTTTGGTGCCTTCAAGGGTCTAACGTCGTTTACAAAAGAGGACGAATTAGATGAGCACAAGTAGGTATGTGATCGACGCTTGGGCGTGGATTGAGTACCTAAAAGGTACAGCTACTGGCCTTTTCGTCAAGAAGGAAATTGAAGGAAAGGAGATTCTTACCAACGTAGTTACGCTATCTGAAGTCATGTCCAAATTCCAAAGGGACGGGCAAGACGTTGATGAAGGATTCCAAGCTATCGCCTCTTTATCAAAGATGGTAGCTGTAAACGAGCAGTTTGCAAAGGAAGTGGGCGTGCTGCATGCAGAAACCAAGAGAACAAGACCCAACTTCAGTTTGGCCGATGCGTATGCTCTTTGTACTGCTAGAAAGTTTCGCGCCAAAGTGTTAACAGGCGATCTTGACTTTAAAGGATTGAAGGATGCAGTAATCATCAAGAAACTGATAGAATGAGGCCAGCTATAAAGAAAGAGTTCGATAAAGTAATGAAAGAATGGAGCGGATTAATAAAAACTCTTGCTTCAGAAGAACATGCGCACAAATTACAAGCTCGGCGAAACAAACTAGGAAGCTCGAAACAGTAGATGATTGCGTGGTAGTTAAATTCAAGGCAAAAATGAAAGTATGGATGATAAGGAATTGGGGTAAGAGGTGTCCGGACTACTATTCAAAATGCCCTTTGTGTAAGGCTTGGAAGGCCTACGATTATTTGACAGAAGCCACCTAGCCTGGTCAAGCTTCCTCAGAGTCAAGCGGGAGAGGGAGAGAGAGGGTTAGGCTGTAAGCGGCATTGTTATTACGTCCTTTTCCACTCTTGGTGTCTTTTCTCGGCCTGCCTGTACGAATGAGAGGAGCCCGTAATTTGACAATATCCTCAGGTCTCTAGAAACTGACTCTTTTGGGCGTTTTAGCAGTCTAACTAGAGCACCAACAGTCTTTGGCTTTTCTTTTACTATTGTTCTTACAATCTCTACTCTTGCAGGAGTCAATATCTTCTCGATATTGCTTTTCGTAAGGCTCACAACCAATACCCTGCTAGGTGCGCTTTGCGGCCTTTCCAATGCGTAGTCTATCATCCTGCTAAACTGTTTTGCTACATTACTCATTTCATTCACCTTGTTTTCTTAAACGCCAATATCCATCTTTCATAGCTATTCATTACTTCTGCCTTCTTTTCGATGAATGCTTTATCATAGTTCATATCCAACCTCGTTGGTTTTTGGGGTCTCCAAAACCTATGCTCATGTATATAACCGTGCTTCGTATCTATCCTGTAAACATCTATACTGTTTTCATTTTCCAGTAAACTAACATTAATGGAAAAATCTGTTATTTTTCCTTTCTTTGTTACCCATCTGAAATCCAATCTTACTGTATCCCCACTCTGGAGATCCTCTACCAAAGTATATGACTCCTCTGGCATAAGTTAACCTCATATATTAATTAATAAGTATGGTTAAATATATATAGCTTGTGGTTAAGCTCAAGGAGTCAAGCCCTTCAGGGCCAAGCTCCCGAGGGCGTGACCATTCGCTAGCTATAAATATCTTATAGAGAGAGGGCTTGTGATATTATGGCAGGTACTGCCTCTGTTCCAAGCCCAAGTGAATCAGCCAGTTGTAAAAGAGACTCCTTTTGCATAGACCCTATCCGAGCCTAGAGGTGCCTTGTCGGTTTTCAATAAGGGCAAAGGTTATATATGAAAACAGCAGATGAAAATCATGGCATATCTAAACCGTACGCTTCGCGCAGCTAGCCGCGGTGACATCTCTCAAGAGGGTGACTACGCCGTAAGGGCGCTCAGGCGTGCCTCGGAAGGCCTGATTAAAGATGAGGGACCACGCCTCAGTAGCCAAGTAGGCGATGCCATGGAACGGGGCAGGGTAGAGGCCTTCAGGACTGTAAGCGAAATTGGAAAAGGGCCGAACCAGAAAAAACGCCATCTTATCCAGGTGATCACAGGGACCCGCGAGCTCATACGCAGGGAGCAAGATGAAATCGATGAGATCACAAGAGGCAAGCAGGTCCCGGCGGGCAGGCTGGCTGCCCTTGCGCAGGCTACAGCAAGAGACGCGACTGTGGCCGAGCTGATCGGCAACGCGCTCTGCACCACAAGAAACATTGATATTGCAATGGAGCAAATGAGAAGCCGTGTTTATTCGCCTCCTAGGGGCATAGGGGCGGTACTGTCGATGGACTTGGCGGACAGGACAACAAGCACAAACCCGCGAGACCCGGCAGGGTACGCCGTAGACACGACGCCATTGATACTGCCAGAGTATCACAGAGAGGCGAGAACGCCAAGGGTAAGGCCCACCCCGGAGGAGAGGCAAAGGAAGAGAGATGATGCAAGGGCCCTTAGCGCCAAGAAGCTCGCGGACAAGGAGATCCGTAAGCGGCATGACAAGGAAACTCAGAGGGCCATGAGGCAGAAGTACGTAGAAGAGTACGGCGGGCTTGGAAGCCGCATGGTTGAAGGGACGATTAACACGATGGAGAGCATAGCAACCTTTACGCTTGCCGCGGTCAAGGGCCTATCCTTTGCAGGAGGCATGCTCTCTGGCGCTCTCATTGGGATAGAGTACGCTCAAGGTGCATTCGACTTCGTGCCCCGCATATTCTACTACGGGTTCGCTGCCTCCTGGGCTGCATTTGTCGGCTCGAGCTACGGGCTGGAATTTCTTGACACCCATTCATACATGTCGGCCGCTACGAAGAGGCAGCTCTCCAAGTTCATGATGCTTGGACGAGCGTCTGGGGCTCCTTCTGGCAACCATCCTCTTAGCGAAGAGATAGAGAGGAAGATGAGAGCAGAGGGCATTGAGCGACATTTAGACTGGTCATGGAAAACAGCTTCGGATGAACCAGGCCAGGTGCCTGGCTACCATCAGAGTACGCGAAGGCCCCCTTGGATGGGCGGGCAGCAGTGATTTACCAAAATACGTAGTCAAGCCCAGAGAGCCTCCTCAAGCCAGGGAGGGAGAGAGGGGCCAGGGAGGCTAGAGAAAGAGATATAGTAACCAACTCCTTTACTCTTTTGGTGCTTGCATAGAGCTACTTTCTGTCCAGGATGTTGTTGAGATAAACAAAAAGATAGGCGAAGCTGGCGTTCTTGCTAAGAGGGGCGACCTTGAGTTTATACTTGACAGGGTAAAGGCTAGCAAGAGCATCACTAAAGCTGCTGCTGTGCTACTTTACGATATAATAACCTCCCACGTGTTTGTTGATGGTAACAAAAGAACCGCTTTCCAAGCTATGCGCGCTTTCGTAGTCTTGAACGGTAAAAAGCTAGCTCATACGCAGGCTAGCGACGAGAAGATGGAAAGTTTATTATATGACATTGCACAGAATAAAATAAGCAGAACGGGTATAGAAGCTATACTGGAAAAGATGATCGAATGAGGAAGGAACTAGAGATTATAATTAATCAGGGCCTCAAGGAGTGGAGGAAGCTCAACGCGTGGCTAGCCTCGGAAAGGCTTGCCCACAAGCTCCAGGCAATGGATAGGACAAGACACGCTACTACATAGCTAGCCTAGCTGATTCTTCTAAGCTCTAAAGCCTAGCAAGCCCTCCTCAGGGCGGGAGAGGGAGAGGAGAGTGGGCCCTAAAGGCAGGGCCAGAGGCTGACGCCAGCGTGCTCTCGGTGGGCTTGATAAAAAGCATAAATATTTCCTAGAACAGAGCTCTTTTGTGATATTACGGCTGCGCC
>JASHRX010000021.1 GCA_030037075.1 Microcaldota archaeon
GAGGCCTGCGCTCCCGTGAGAGGCCCGCTGTTGCTCACCGCGTACTTGAATATGAGGAATCCTCCGCCAACTATTACTATTATGATGAGCGCCAGTATCCCTACGCGTTCGAGAAGGTCCATGATACTGAATCCATGCGCAGAAATTTATAACTATCTGGCTCTACAGCTTGGCATTGCGCTTGGCCCGCTCATCTTCTGGAGTCAGGATTCTCAATATTATCACGGCGAGCACCATCAGTGCCCCTCCAAGGTATTGCAAACCAGTAAGCAATGCACCGAATATTGCAAAGGAGACTATAGCGGCGAAAACGGGTTCTGTAGAGGCTATAACAGAAACCTCGGTGCTGGAGATCTTCTGCAAGGCGTACAGGAGTAGACCGTATGCTAAAAGGGTGCCAATTATTGCTACGACAGCTATAAGACCGAGCACGATTAGTATGTTACCAATTCCTGTTATGGGGGCTAATGTAGCAAGAGTATAACCTCCGGGTATTAGCATTATTATGCCGACTATCACAAAGCCCCAAGCTGCGACTTCCCAAGAACCATATTTTACGGTAAGTTCGCGAGAGAATAGGTAGTAGTAAGCAACACCAAACGCCGAGAGCACCCCGGTCGCTATGGCTATCGGCTTGAGACTTAGATGGAGGCTGCCGCCACCGCCTCCCACAAGCAGCACAAGACCGACCACTGTAAGTAGCACCATTGCCATCCTGCCAAAAGTAAATCCGAAACGGCCTTTGACCACCTCGTATATGAACACAATCGGCACGAAGAGGTACTCTAGCAGCAGTGCTGCTACCACGTTCGAGTAAGCTATAGTCAAGAAGTAGAAAAGCTGGGATGGAAGGATTCCGACAATTGCATACAGAAGCATTTTGTACTGCTTCTCCCTAGGCCACTTAGGCCTGAGCCATACAAGAAGAACGATTCCGGCAAGGAGCGACCTTAGCGCCACAAGTCCGAAGGCTGGAAAGTGGTATACCTGAAATAATGCCTGTGCCGCAGTTCCCGAGATTCCCCACAAAGCCGCAGCAAAAAGGGTAATTCCGATTGGGCCTATGATTGATTTGTGCAAAGTACCGGCTTTCTTGTTGCTCATTGGGTCGTCTCAAATTGAAATGCGATCTAGCTATCTAGACCTTCCGCCTTCTGAGAGGTACAGTAGTATGGCCTTCGCCATGAGCAGTTTGTTTGCGGCTTGCTCCCAGACTATGCTTCTTGGACCATCAATCATCTCATCTGTTATCTCTTGGCCGCGATGAGCGGGAAGGTCGTGCATGACAAGCGCAGTCTTTGACGCGTAAGACATCGCCTTTGCGTTTAGTTGGTACGGAGCGAACTGCCTCTTTAGCTCTTCTGCGTGCTTCTCCTGATCCGTCTTCACATAGTCTGAGCTCCCCTTTATGTGACCCATGTCAATGAATGTGTCAGTGTAGACTATCTCCGCATCCTCTAGTCCCTCTTCAATAGAGTCGTAAAACGAAACCTTGCTGTATTCTCTCGCCTTGTTGAAGTATATGCTGTTTGGCTGCGCATCCTTCGGTCCTACAAGTGCAACCTCTGCGCCGAGCTTTGCCGCGATCAACATCAGCGAGTTTGCAACGTTGTGCCAGACTGGGCCCAAGAACGCTATCTTCGTATCCTTCAGCTTGCCTGTATGCTGCAATATTGTATATACGTCTGTGAGCGCCTGGGTCGGGTGCTCCACATCTGTCAGTGCATTTATAACCGGAGCGGTAGAGTTCTCTGCAATCTCCATCACTTCGGACTGCTCGAATGTCCTGACGACTATGAAATCGCAATAGCTGCTGAGCACTCTAGCTGTATCGGCCAGAGTCTCGCCGGTGCCTATATGTGTGGTCTGTTTCTCGAGGTAGATGCTGTGACCACCGAGTTGCGCCATGGCGACCTCGAAAGAGACGCGCGTCCTCAGCGATGGTTTCTCGAAAAGGAGCGCCATTGTGGCGTGCTCCTTTATCGTTATCTCGACTCTGTTGTCCTTCAGGTCGTCCGCTATCTTGAAAATCCTGTTTATCTGGTCGCGCGACAGGTCGTCAGAGCTTATAAGGTTCATTCAGCCACCGAAGATCATGCCTATTCCAGCATTCCCCCTGTTCTGTTCCTCCTCTATAATAGAGATGAACTTGCCCTCCTGCTCCTTTGAGGCCTTCTTGACGCTCTTGAAGTTCTTCTTGAGCTTTTCATCAGCCACTTTGAGGAAATCCTCGCTTGCGTTGATGTACAAATAATATTTTCCTTTTTCCAACCCGAGGGATGCGCCCTCGCGCAGGCTGTACTCCTGCCTTGAAAAAAGAGAATCGTACGCCTTCTCGGCGTTGAGCTTCTTTAAATCCTCCTCGCTGAGGCTCTTGTCCACATAGGGATCGTATTCGAGGAACTTCTTGAGCGCATCGTACTCAGAAGCATCGACCTCGTAGACTGCTGCTGCCATGTCTTCAAGCCTCAAGAAGCACGGCATTGACGCCGCCTTCCCTGCCAGGCCTGTTCAGGACTCGTGCCTTTCCTAACTCTGTGTTTATGACCGTGCCCTTTGTTATGAGGTTCTGTCGTGCAAAGTTTCTGTTGTCCTTCGACTCCAAGACTCCCTTGATCTTCGTCTTCTTGTATCCCTGCTTTGTGAGCACATTTGCGAAACCTGCACTCTTGAGTACCATGGTGATAGTTCCGCCGCGAGACCTGTGCACCCTGAATGCATTCTCGTCAGACATCCTTGTCGCCGAGAAGTATCCTCCTATCTCGCTCTTCCTCTTGTCCCTTATCTTCAGCCTATGCTTCCCATTACCTGTGGCCTTTGTATTCGACCCCGAATGGAGCTGCATGCCAAACTGGCTCATGTTACCACTTAAAAGCAGAACAGTATGTATGAAGGATTAAGCTATTTATAGATATCTCTCATCTCCTGACTGTAGGGATCTGGGTCTCTGTTATCCGGGGGACCGAACCGTTGTAGGATTCGAAGAATATACTTATGTTAGCAACACTGCCCCTCACTATATCATAAAACATGAATCCGTCTGATCCCTGGCGGTCTGATCTCTGGCGGACGGGCAATTCTAGTATTACTCTTTGGCTGGTGCGGCGCCCGTACGCAATCAGGTAAGCAATGTTGTCTCTAAGTTCATGCAGCTTCTCACTATTGAGAAGGTCCACCCTCTCTACCTCTGCTGATTTGCCGTATGTGCTACCATGCCTCTCGAGCTCTCGGTCTATCTCTGCCCTTGAGCTCTTGTTTATGTACAGAGGTTTGTTTCCCGGTACAGTGAGTCTCAAAGATTTGGGTCTGGCGTTACCCCGTACATCCTCAAATTCAAGAGAAACATCGGTGACGTGCAGACGCTGTACTCCTAGGAATCTTGGCGGAGGCCCGGCTACTTCTGCAGTCTCGCCGTGGGGCTGCCTGGGGCTTACGCCGCGTGCATCTGCTCGCACTAACATGTAATCATTATTTACCTGTTTCCCAGATATTTATAGTTTGGTGTTGGCGACGACAATAGACCGATATTCGGCGGTGTGCGGAAGGGTATATATATCTAGTTCGAGCTATAAAATTTAGCAAATTTGTCTTTGAAGTTAAGTGACGCGTGTGGCGACAATTGATGAATTCTTAAACCTAGACATCAGGATAGGCAAGATCGTTGAGGTCAACGAGATCAATACGAGGAAGCCCATGTACCACCTGAAGGTGGACCTCGGTGAGCTGGGAATCAGGAACATAGTAGCGGGCATAAAGGGCAGCTACGCCAAGGAGGACCTGCTCAACAGGAAGGTTGTGGTTGTAGCGAACCTCGAACCCAAGAAGATAGGAGAACTGATGTCAGAAGGCATGGTACTGGCAGCAGAGGAGAACGGAAACATTGCCCTGTTGCAGGTCGACAAGGACCTTGCACAGGGAACGCGGGTGAGATAATGGATGGGGAAATATTACTGGTAAGGTGCATGGACCGCAGGGGAGGGGAAAGGGCAGATGCAATAAAGGAGAAGGAGGCCAAAAGCGGAAAGAAGGCGGACGAGTTGTCACTCGCTGTACCTGACGTAGAAAAGCTATTTCCTGATATAGACCAGAAAATGGAAAGGGGCAACGTTGTAGCGATTTATCTAATGACCCATGGATCCAAGACTCCAGAAGTAATCAAGGGCTGCGGGGGGATTGTAGTAGGGCAGAAAGTCGCAAGGGGAGAGCTGCGCCCGAGTGAACGTGTTGTCGATTTTGAAACGCGCATAGAACAAAAAGGGGTTGACCTTAAGAACCTGAGTTCCAACGAAGCCGAGGAGGCTACAGCACAAGCGATGCTCAAAGCGCTCAAGGATCACCTGAAGAGCAAGGGGTATAATGTCCCGGTCTACTTGAGGCCTATGGAATTTGGCTTGGAAGACGAACCGCACGGCGCGAGTCTTACAGTACTATTCAGATTCCCGACAAATAGAACTATGCAATCCGACATAGAAAGCCTCCAGAAGCAGGGTATGCAGATTGAAAGGAGGGACACCTACTTGCTCTCCTGTGGGGACCCCGAGAGGGCACTCGCATCGCTGGAGATGGCAACCACAGTTATTGGCGCAAGGCAGGTCGTCCTGGTTGCCACGAATGAGAGGGAACGTGACAGGTTGGCGGAGTTCCAAGATAAGCTTTCTGGTAAAGCATTTAGGCGGATTATGGAAGGGACTACCTTAAGTTTGAGGATGGTCCAGGCAAATGCCACTACTTCTGGAAGTTCTTTGCAAAAGAAGAGTCGAGCTTTTTGAATATCGGCGTTATCTCGCCGCCAAGGTCCGGCTTTATCTTAGCTTCGATGTCTTTTAGGGATGGGTCTCCAGTTATGCCGAAGTACGACAATATTTTCTTGCTGGCGCTGGGAGTGAATGGCCACATAAGTATCCCGAGCTTGTAAACTATACTTACAAGAGTTATCATGTGTTCCGAAAGCTCCGCGCTTGCCTCCTTATCGGTCTTCGCCTTCTTTGCAACCACCCATGGTTGATAGTTGCCCATTATTGAATTGCCTAGCACGGAAAGCTCCACGACCCTCTGGAGCGCTTCCCTGAGCGCGAAGTCCTCGAAGCTGCTTTTATAGTTCTCAATTATCTTGTCCGCCTGGTCTAGGTACTTCTTGATTGGTTTGGCCTTTACATCAATTATGTCCTTGTTGTCTTTCGAGAATTTCAGAACTCGGTTGACAAAGTTACCGATGTTGTCGTTCATCACTCCGTTGACGACGCCAATCATGCCATCGAAAGTGAACTCTGTGTCTGCCGTCTCCGGATATAGGTGCATTAGAGTGAACCTCCAGTAGTCCGCCTCCAGCACCTTTATCGCGTTCTGCATGTTGATGCCTGTGCCTGATGTCTTAGAGAACTTGAGCCCGCTCGATAAGAGATACTCGGACGCCCTTATCGTCGTCGGCATCACGTATCCCAAGTCAGATCCAATCAGCATGCCTGGCCACATGAGCGCGTGGAACTCTATGTTGTCCTTGCCCATGAATTGCACGAGCCTTGTCTTCTTGTCCAGCCAGTAATCCTTCCATTTTGTCTTGTTCCAGTCCTTCGTTATGCTTATGTAGCCGAGAATGGCATCGAACCAGACGTAGATGCTCTGGTCCTCGAATCCTTCTAGCGGAACATTGAACCCCCATTTTGTTGTCCTGGTTATCGCCCTTGGCTGGAGCCCCTCATTTATGTAACTGAGCGACTTGTTTATGGAGTTCTTGCTCCATCCGTTCTTCGAGTTCTTGTCTATGAATGCGCGTATCTTGTCCTGCAGCTTGTTCAGTGCGAGCGCAAGGCTGATGACGTTCCTGAAAGTTATTTTTTTCTTGCCGCATATCCTGCAGTGCGGATCCTTCAACTGGTCCGGGTCAAGAAGCTTGCCGCAGTTCTCGCATTGGTTTCCCCTAGCCCTTCTGTATCCGCAATTGGGGCATGTGCCCTCTATGAATGTATCTGGCAGGTACCTCTTGTCTATCTCGCAGTACGGCAGAGTTCCTCCCACCTTAATTATATAGCCGTTGGCGTTCAGCGCATCGAAGAACTCATATGTCGTATGTTGGTTTGTTTCTGTGTTGGTCTTCCCATAAAGGCTGAAAGCGCACTCGTACTGCTTGAATAGAGTCTTGAGAACCTCATGCAACTCTTCGGAAAGCTGTTCCGGAGTCTTCTTCTGCTTTATCGCCATGATCTCGCCAGCAGTGCCGTGCTGGTCGGATCCGCAGACAAAGACAGCGTCATCGCCGTTCATCTTTAGGTATCTGTAATAAACGTCGGCCGGGAGTACAGATCCCACGAAGTTGCCAAGGTGCGGTATAGAATACGCGTATGGCAGCGCCGCCGTTACTATTACCTTCGCCATGACTACCACTAAAAGGTTTTGATTGGATAGAATAAAAATGATATGGGTAAAGATACTATCCCTTGTTGGGGGAGGCAATCAGCTTCTTTGGGGGTAATATGGCAGACGCTGCGCTCGAAGGG
The DNA here is from genome assembly GCA_030037075.1 of Microcaldota archaeon. Lineage (GTDB taxonomy): Archaea > Micrarchaeota > Micrarchaeia > Micrarchaeales > Micrarchaeaceae > JAJZAB01. Next base: position 6,495 of record JASHRX010000021.1, read on the forward strand.
ATAAAGTCAAGGTTCGACGACTTCCTGGAGAGATACTACCAGGAACAGATAAATTCGCTCATTCTCTCTTTCCCTGACAAAAGAAGCCTGAACGTCGACTTCAGGGACCTGATAAAATTTGACCCAGAGCTTGCAGACTCGCTTCTCGAGCAGCCGGATCCAATAGTGGAAGCAGCTACGGAGTCCCTGCGAGGCAAGATGGAGAACGTAACCTTTGATGGCAATGATATTCACGTTAGATTCTTTGGGCAGGGCGTAAACATGCCGCTTGTCCAGGACGTCGGCTCAGCTTTCATCAGCAAGCTGATACTCCTTGACGGGCTGATAGTGAAGAGGTCGGAGATAAACCCGAAGGTGCAGATCGGTTCCTACAAATGCACATTCTGCGGCGCTACGTACAAAGTGAGGACAGGGAGAGACGAGCTTCCTGAACTTTGCCTCTCGTGCAAGAGGCGCTCTCTGAAGCAGGTCGCAGAGGAGTCCAGGTTCATAAACCTGCAGAAGATTGCTGTTCAGGACCCTCTGGAAAAACTGAAGGGCAGCGCGCCCACGTGGCAGCTCGAGGTATGGATTGAAGATGATCTTGTCAACACCGTAATACCAGGCGACAGGATCGAGCTAACCGGAATACTCAGGATAAGGCCGAGAAGGAACCAGCGAGGCAAGCTCGACAAGGACATCTACACGATGTTCCTTGATACTATATCTATAGTGCCAAAGCAGAAGGAGTTTGCTGAGTTGCAAATAACAGAGGAGGAGGAGCGTGTCATAAGGGAACTTAGCAAGGACCCGCACATCTTCGAGAAGATATCCAAGTCTATCGCGCCCTCGATATTCGGGTACCAGGAGATAAAGCAAGGTGCGGCTCTGCAGCTCTTCGGAGGCACATCCGGCAAGACCCTGATCGATGGAGGTTCGATAAGGAGCGATATGCACATTTTGCTTATTGGCGACCCGGGAAGCGCAAAGACAAGGATACTACAATCGGTCTCGCGATTGGTACCTAAGGGAATATATGTAAGCGGAAAGTCCGTTACTGGAGGGGGCATGACTGCTGTAGCTGAAAGGGACGACTTCTCCGAGGGCGGATGGACCCTCAAGGCTGGAGCAATGGTCCTGGGAAGCGGAGGAGTGGTCGCGATAGACGAATTCGACAAGATTACCGATGATGATAAGGCAGCGCTGCACGAGGCGCTTGAATCCCAGACGATAAGCGTTGCCAAGGCAGGAATAATAGCCACGTTCACGGCGAGGACCGCTGTGCTCGCTGCTGCGAACCCGAAGTTCGGCAGGTTCGACCCAAACGACTACCCGGCGGACCAGTTCAACATACCGCCGACCCTTCTCTCAAGGTTCGACCTCATCTTCCCGATAAAGGACGTTATGGACGAAGACCTCGACAAGAACATAGCGAGGCACATCCTTCTGCAGCACGAGGCTGCAGGGGCGAAGATGTCAGAAATACAGGAATACGAGCAGGTGGAGAAGCCGCCGATAGACAGCGAGATACTCAGGAAGTACAT